>NZ_CP029550.1:2837500-3185000 GCF_003173715.1 Methylobacterium durans
GATCCACACGGTGCGGGGCGCCGGCTACATGGTCCGGGCCGAGGAGGCCCGCGCCTCGTGAGGCGGCGTGGTTGAGGCGTCCCCGATGAATGCGCGGACGCTGCCGGTTCCGGAGACTCTGCCGGCGCGCCTCGGCAAGCTGTTCCGCACGACGGCCTTCAAGCTGTCGCTCGCCTACCTCGTCGTCTTCGCGGCCTTCGCGTTCTTCGCCCTCGGCTACGTCGCCTGGAACGCGCGGCGCGTCCTCGACGACCAGATCGTCTCGACAATCGACGCCGAGATCAACGGCCTGTCCGAGCAATACAATGCGGGCGGCCTGCGCCGCCTCATCGCGGTGGTCGAGCGCCGCTCCCGCGAGCCCGGCGCCTCGCTCTACCTCGTGACGACGGCGGCCGGCGAGCACGTCGTCGGCAATGTCGGCGAGGTTCCTGCGCGGCTGCTCGCCTTGCCCGGCCAGACGGAGGCGAACTACGCCCGCAGCGGCGAGAGCGGCGGCTATGATCACCGGGCGATCGTGCGAATCTTCACGCTGCCCGGCGGATTTCGCCTCCTGGTCGGGCGCGACGTGGAGGAGCGGGACCGCCTGCGCGCCGTGATCACCCGGACCTTCGGCTCGTCGCTCGCTCTCGTCGTGCTGCTTGGCGTGGTCGGCGGCTGGTTCGTGGCGCGCCGCGTTCTCAAGCGCGTCGACGACATGACCGAGACGACCCGCACCATCATGGCGGGCAACCTCGACGGACGCCTGAGGGTCGCCGGCAACGGCGACGAGCTCGACCGGCTCGCTCAGAACCTCAACGAGATGCTGGAGCGGATCGGCGAGCTGATGCGGGGCCTGCGCGAGGTTTCGGACAACATCGCCCACGACCTGAAGACGCCGCTGACGCGCCTGCGCAACCGCGCCGACGAGGCCCTGCGCACGGCCAGCACCGCGGAAGAATTGCGCCTTGCGATCGAGTCGGTGATCGAGGAGAGCGACGGGCTGATCCGGATCTTCAACGCGCTCCTGATGATCGCGCGGCTGGAGGCCCGCAATGCCCGCGAGACGCTGGCGCCCCTCGATATCGGCCGCACGGTGCAGGAGGTCGGCGAGCTCTACGAGGCGCTGGCCGAGGAACGCGGCCTCGCCCTCGCGGTGCGGACGGAGGATGGGCTCGTCCTCGACGGTAACCGGGAGCTGATCGGGCAGGCGCTCGCCAACCTCATCGACAACGCGATCAAGTACGGCGCCGGAGGCGAGCCCCGCATCCGCGTCGAGGCCCGGCGCAGTGGCCCGGACATCGAGATCACGGTCGCCGACCACGGCCCCGGAATTCCGGAGGCTGACCGCGCCCGGGTGCTCGACCGGTTCGTGCGGCTGGAGGAGGCGCGTACACGCCCCGGCTTCGGGCTCGGGCTGAGCCTCGTCGCGGCGGTGGTGCGGCTGCACCAGGGCGCAATCGCGCTTCTGGACAATGACCCGGGCCTCGCCGTCGTGATAACCCTGCCCGTCCGCAGCGAGGGCGAACGGACATGAGCGAATACGGCAGCGCACAGGGGACCTTGGCCGAACGCCTCGTCGCGGCGCCGCCCCTCTCGGATCCCGCGCGGGCCGAGGCGCGGCTGGCCGACATCACGGACACGCTTCCGAAGCGGCATCTCACGGGCGCGGTGAGGGCCCATCTCCTCGCGTTGGCCGACCATTCCCCCTTCCTCTGGCAGCTCGCGTCCCGCGATCCGGAGCGGCTGGCGCATCTCCTCGCTGCGCCGCCGGAGATCCGCGTCGCCGAGATCATCGCCGATCAGCGGACGGCCGGGCGGCCCACCGACGGAGGTGCCCTCGATCTCGAGGCGGTCGGCCGCCGCCTGCGCGAGAACCGGGCCGCCCACGCCCTCCTCGTGGCGCTCGCCGATATCGGCGGCCTCTGGCCGCTCGCAACCGTCACCCGCGCCCTGTCCGACTTCGCCGACGCCTCGGTCTCGGCGGCCCTCGATGCCCTGCTGCTGCAGGCGGCCGAGGCCGGACGCTACCGGCCGCGCGACGCGGCCGAGCCGCAGGCCGGCTCCGGGCTCGTCGTGCTCGGCCTCGGCAAGCTCGGCGCCCACGAACTGAACTATTCGAGCGATATCGATCTCGTCGTGTTCTTCGATCCGGAGGGCGCGCCGCTGAAGGAGGGGCTGGAGCCGACGCCGTTCTTCAGCCGCCTCGCGCAAGGGGTCGCCAAGCTGCTGCAGGAGCGCACGGCGGATGGCTACGTGCACCGGGTCGATTACCGCCTGCGGCCCGATCCCGGCTCGACGCCGACGGCGATGAGCCTCAACTCCGCCTACACTTATTACGAGACCATGGGGCAGAACTGGGAAAGAGCGGCCTTTATCAAGGCCCGCGCCATCGCCGGCGACATCGCGGCGGGCGAGCGCTTCCTCGCCGATCTCAGGCCGTTCATCTGGCGCAAATACTTCGATTTCGCCTCGATCGCCGACGTGCACGCCATGAAGCGGCAGATCCACGCCGTGCGCGGGCACGACACGATCGCGGTGGCCGGACACGACATCAAGCTCGGCCGCGGCGGCATCCGTGAGATCGAGTTCTTCGTGCAGACCCAGCAGCTCGTCTTCGGCGGGCGACGTCCCGCCCTGCGGGGCCGGCGCACCGTCGAGATGTTGGGCAGCCTCACCGACGAGGGCTGGATCGGTGCCGAGGCGCGCGACGAGCTGACGGCCGCCTACGATTTCCTGCGCACGGTCGAGCATCGAATCCAGATGGTGCGCGACGAGCAGACCCAGCGCCTGCCGCAGGAGGCCGGCGAGCTCGAAGCGTTCGCGCGCTTCGCGGGCTTCTCCGGGCTGGCGGAGTTCGAGGCGGCGCTCCTCCTCCACGCGCGGCGGGTGCAGGCCCATTACGCTCTGCTGTTCGAGGCCGAGCCCGATCTCTCGGCGGAGGTGGGCGATCTCGTCTTCAGCGGCACGGGCGACGACCCGGCGACGCTGCGGACCCTGCAAGCCCTCGGCTTCCGCGAGCCGGAGCGGGCGGCCGAGACCGTGCGCGGCTGGCATTTCGGGCGCCGCGCCGCCGTGCGCAGCCCCGGGCGCGGGAGGTGCTGACCGAACTCGTGCCGGCCCTGATGCAGGCGCTCGGCGGCACGCCGGACCCCGACGCGGCTCTCGACGCCCTCGACCGCGCCTTCGGGCGGATGCCGGCGGCGGTGGAACTGCTCACCATCCTGCGCTCGCACGAGCGCCTGCGGCTGCTCTTCGCCGACCTCCTCGGCACCGCGCCGCGTCTCGCCGACACCGTGGCCTTCAGCCCGCACGTCCTCGACGCCGTGATCGACCCCGCCTTCGTCGATCCGACGACCGATCCGGGCCTGCTCGCCGAGCAGTATCGCGGCCTCGTCGGCGCGCCGGGCAGTCACGAAGAATTCCTCGACCGCAGCCGCGACGCGGCGCGCCAGCTCCGCTTCGTCACGGGTGCGCGCCTCCTCTCGGGCATCCTGACGCCCGAGGGGGCGGGCCAAGCCTTTGCCGGTATCGCGGAGGCGGCTGTGGCGGCCTCCCTCGATGCCGTCTCGGAAGCCTTCCGCGCCGAGCACGGCACGGTGCCGAATGGGCGCGTCGCGGTGCTCGGCTTCGGCCGGCTCGGCTCGTGCCAGCTCACGGCGGAATCCGATCTCGACCTCGTGGTGCTGTACGATTTCGACCCCGAGAATCGCACCAGCACCGGCCCGCGCCCCTCGACGCGGCGGTGGCCTACAACCGGCTGACCCAGCGCCTCGTCGCGGCCCTCACCGTGCCGACCCGCCGCGGCGGGCTCTACGAGGTGGACCTGCGCCTGCGCCCCGGCGGTGGCCAGGGCATGATCGCGGCGCAGCTGCGCAGCTTCCGCAGCTACGCCCTGGAGGAGGCGGAGCTGTGGGAGCACATGGCGCTGACCCGCGCCCGGGTGATCGCGGGCGACGCGGATCTCGGCGCCGAGGTGGCCGAGGTGATCCGGACCATCGTCTGCCAGCCCCGTGATCCGGCGACCGTGAATCGCGCGGTGCGCGAGATGCGCGCTCTCGTCGCGCGGGAGAAAGGCGATGCCGGCCCCCTCGACCTGAAGCTCGCCCCCGCGGCCTCCTCGACCTCGACTTCTTGGCCCAGGCGCTGGTGCTCGGCCACGCGGCGACGCATCCCGACCTCGCCGGACGCGACGCGCCGGGCGTTCTGCGCCGTGCGGCCGAGCACGGGCTCCTGAGCGAGGACGTGGCCGAGCGCCTCTGCGCCGCCTATCGCCTGTTCGACGACGTGCACCATTGGCAGCGCCTGATGGTCGAGGGGGACCCGACCGCGGCCTCTCCGGTGGCCCTCGCTCGGCTCGCCGCCGCCACCGGCATGCCGGATGCGCGGGCGCTGACCGCGCAGCTCGACGCGGAGCGGACGGAGGTGCGGGCCTTGTTCGAGCGCCTGCTCGGATAGGGAGCTCGTCTCGCGGGGCTTTTGGTGACCCCGGGCCGCGCCAGCCTCACACCACCGCCTGATGCACCGGGCTCGGGCGCAGGCTCGCGCCAGAGGCTTCGCGGAGGGCCGCCACGGTCTGCTGCGAGGCTTCCTCTGCGGCCAGCGCGCGCAGGCGTTCCGGCGTCGGGGCCGGCAGGCGGACGAGGACGATGGTCCCCAGGCCCTCCTCGGAGCGGATGCGCAGCGAGCCGCCGTGCAGCTCGGCCATGGAGCGGGCGATGGCGAGGCCGAGGCCCGAGCCGTTGTGGCTGCGGGTGAGGTTGGTCTCGACCTGCGCGAAAGGCGCGCCGAGCTTCGGCAACGCGGCCTTCGGGATGCCGATGCCGCTGTCCTCGATGTAGAGGTTGACGTGATCGCCGGACGGGCGGGCGCGCACCATGAGGCGCCCCTCGGAGGGCGTGAACTTCACCGCGTTCTGCAGGAGATTGACGAGGATCTGCTGGAGGGCCCGCTCGTCGGCGAGGAGCCGCAGGCCGGGGCTCAGATCGACGCTGATCGCGAGGGATTTCGACCGGGCGGGTTCCGCGACGAGCTTGATCGCGCTCTTCACCGCCGCGTCCACGTTAAGATCCCTCCGCACCAGGCTCACGCGATGCGCCTCGATGCGCGACATGTTCAGGATGTCGTCGATGACCGAGAGCAGGTAATTGCCGCTGGAGCGGATGTCGCGGCAATACTCGCCGTAGCGCGGCGAGCCCAACGCCCCGTAGACCTCCGTTTCCATCAATTCGGCGAAGCCGATGATGGCGTTGAGCGGCGTGCGCAACTCGTGGCTCATGTTGGCCAGGAACTCGGACTTCGCTTGGTTGGCGCTCTCGGCAGAGGCTTTCTGGTCGAGGTAGCGCTCGGCGAGGTCGGCGAGCTGTTGCGTCTGCAGCTCGAGGGTGCGGCGGGAGCGCTTGAGGTCCTTGACCGTCTCGATCAGCTCGCGCTCCGAGGCGACGAGCTGCTCCTGGTGTCGCTTCAGATTGGTGATGTCGGTGCCGACCGAGACGTAGCCGCCGTCCTTGGTCCGTCGCTCGCTGATCTGCAGCCAGCGGCCGTCCGCCAGTTCGGCTTCGAAGGTCCGCGAGGTGGCGCCCGCGTGCTCCGCGTCCGGCAACTCGCGCCGCACGCGCGGCAGCACGCCCCGCCCCATGATCTCGCCGTAGCGCCGGCCCGGCTGCGCGTCCTCGGGGCTCAGCGCGTGCAGGTGACGGAACTTCGAGTTGCAGAGCACGAGCCGGTTGCTCGTGTCCCAAAGCACGAACGCCTCCGAGATCGCCTCGACGGCGTCGCGAAGACGCATGTCGGCGGTGGCCGTCGACTCCACGAGATTGTGCTGCTCGGTGACGTCGACGGCGATGCCGACGAGGTGGCGCCCGCCGTCGCTCTGATCCGGCACGATCTCGGCGCGGGTCCGCAGCCAGACGTAGGAGCCGTCGGCCCCGCGCATCCGGAAGGCGTGATCGACCATGGTCTGGTTCGCGGCGAGCCCTCGGGCGAGGCTGTAAAGGTCGCCGTCGTCCGGGTGGACGAGGGCGTTGACGTCGCCGAAGGAGAGGAACTCGCGCTCGCGCCGGTAGCCGAGGAGCGCGTACATCGAATCCGACCAGTAGATGCGCCCGCGCGGGATATCCCAGTCCCATAGGCCGCAGCCGCCGCGCCCGAGCGCGGTGTCGAGCCGCTGCTTGATCTGCTCGCAGAGCCTGTCGACCGCGTGCGCCCGCCGGGTCTGCAGGCCGTAGGCCACCGCGATGCCGACGATCACGAGGCCGGCCGCTCCGAGGAGGATGGCTTGGTTGCGGGCACGCTCGCTCCAGGCGGCCAGCGCTTGGCCGAGGGGCTGCACCACCGCCACGCGGGTGGTCCCGTCGCCGGGCAGCCGGTGCATGGCCGCCAACGCCGCCTCGCCACCGGGCAGCATGACGGTCATCGCCCCGGCCCGCTCCGCCAGGACCGTGAGGGCCTGGGCCTCGCCGAGCACCTCGGGCAACTGGGTGATGCGCGCCGGTAGCGGGGGATGGGACGCGAGGATCCGCTCCGTCGGTGAGACGATCAGGATCCGGCGGCCGGCTTGGAGCGAGGCTTGAGGCAGAAGGGCGCCGAGCCGCGCGGGGGCCTCGTCATCGGCCGCGGAGAGCAGAGCGGCGGCTGCGAGCCGCGTGAACGTCTCGACCTCGGCGGCGGTTCGGTGGAGGAGATCGTCCCGCTGGATCTGCAGGTGGAGGGCGGCGACGCCGCCGAGGCAGGCCAGGAACGTGGCCAGCAGCGCGGGGACGGCGTAGCGAAGCCACGTCTCGGCCCGCACGAAGCGGGCATGAGTGGCACGCGAGGGGCGGTGAATGCCGAGAATCGTATCCGCGCGCGCGGAGAGGGAAGCGGAATCCGCCTCCGGCATAGCCGAACCTCGTCGCTTTCGGTAATGTGTCGGGGCGGTGGGAACGCTCGCCCCGAATCATGGATATATGATCATCCGTGGGTGCGACTTGTCCACGGATTTCTCGCGCGATCGCTTGACAGGGCGGCCCGCTATTCGACCGGGGCAGGGTCCCCGCCGATTCGGAATTTCCGTTTACTAAGAATGTGTTAACGAGCCGGCAAGGGTTCTGGCGAGGATGTCGGCGACATCTCGCGAGAGGCTTGGCCGAGCCTGCATTCGGGAGAGAATTTCACCGGCTTTCGAGGACCTTGCGGGCTCCAGCATGCGCCAGGAACCGAAGGTTGTGAGAAGCTTGGCCGCAATCTGCGGATTCACGCGGTCGAGGGCTTCGACGGTCTCGGCGAGGAGCGCGAAACCCGCGCCGTCGGCGCGGGCGAACTGGGTTGGATTGCCGAGGCCGAAGCTGCCGATGAGGGCGCGAACCCGGTTCGGATTCGTCATCGCGAAGGCCGGGTGGCTCCGCAGGCGCGCGATCCGGTCGAGCGTGCCCGCCTCCGGAATGGTGGCCTGGAGCGCGAACCACTTGTCGAGCACGAGGGGCTCGTCGGCGTAGCGTTCCCCGAAGGCGGCAAGGGCCGTCTCGCGCGCTTTGCCCGGGATCTGGGCGAGGATCGCGAGCGCCGCGAGGCGATCGGTCATGTTGCTGGCTGCGGAGAGCTGCGCCTCGGCCGCCCGTGTCCCGGCTTCCGGGTCGGCCATCGCGATCAGGTCGAGGGCGGTGTTGATGAGCGCCCGCCGTCCGGCCGAGGCCGCGTCGGGGCTGAACGGCGCGCCGGCGGCTTGTGCCAGGGCTTCGCGTAGGGATTCGAGGCGCCCGCGCAGGCTCCGGCCGAGATGGCGTCGCAGGGTCTGGCGGGCGCGATGGACCGCGTCCGGGTCGACGTCGCGACCGATCTCGTTCGCGGCTTCCCCCTCGCTGGGCAGGGCGAGAACGAGGGCGGCGAAAGCCGGGTCGGCGAGTGCCTCCGCGTCGAGGAAGGCACCGAGCGCCGCGGCGTATGCCTCCGCGGCCGGCCCTGCCTCGTCGGCTTCGACCAAGCGCGCGCCCGCCCGGTCGAGGATGAGGCGCATCGCGACGCTCTGGGCCGCCTGCCAGCGGTTGAACGGGTCGGTGTCGTGCCGCAGCAGCGTCAGTCGCTCGGCGTCGCCGAGATTCATCTCGACGCGCACCGGCGCCGAGAAGCCCCGGAACAGGGAGGGGACCGGCGGCTCCGCCACGCCCTCGAAAGTGAGCGTGTCCGAGGTGGCTTCGAGCACGAAGACGCCGTCCGGGACCCGGGGGCAGGCAGCCTCGATCGGTCCGGAGGCGCCGACGAGACCGAGAGCCACCGGAATGACGAGGGGTGCGCCGTCCCCGCTGGGCAGGCTCTGGCGCAAGCTCAGCGTGTAGCGGCGCGCGTCCGCATCGTAGATCCCGGCCGCGGTCACCCGCGGCGTTCCGGGCCGCTCGTACCATCCGGCGAAGGCGGACAGGTCACGCCCGCTCTCCGCCGCGAAGGCAGCGAGGAAATCCTCGACGGTGGCGGCGCGGCCGTCGTTCTCGGCGAAGTAGCGGTCCATGCCGGCACGGAAGGCGGCGGGGCCCAGCAGCGTCCGGATCATCCGCACGATCTCGGCGCCCTTCTCGTAGACGGTCGCCGTGTAGAAATTGTTGATCTCGGCGTAGGCCCTGGGCCGGACCGGATGGGCGAGGGGGCCCGCATCCTCGGAGAACTGGCGGGCCCGCAGCGTCCGCACCTCGCCGATCCGATGCACCGCGCGCGAGCGCATGTCCGAGGAGAATTCCTGGTCGCGGAAAACGGTGAGGCCCTCCTTGAGGCAGAGCTGGAACCAGTCCCGGCAGGTGACGCGGTTGCCCGACCAATTGTGGAAGTACTCGTGGGCGATCACCGCCTCGATGTTGGCGTAGTCCGTATCGGTCGCCGTCTCCGGGTCGGCAAGCACGTACTTGTCGTTGAAGATGTTGAGGCCCTTGTTCTCCATCGCGCCCATGTTGAAATCGGAGACGGCGACGACGTTGAACACGTCGAGATCGTAGGGACGGCCGCATGCCGTCTCGTCCCAGCCCATCGATCGAACAACCGCATCGAGGGCGTAGTCGGCGCGTGGTCCCTTGCCGGGCTCAACGTAGACGGCGACCGCGACGTCGCGCCCCTCCATCGTCGTGAAGCGGGTCGCGACCCGGTCGAGACGGCCGCCGACGAGAGCGAACAGGTAGGCCGGCTTCGGGTGCGGATCGTGCCAGACCGCGTAGTGCCGATCGGTGTCCGCGATCACGCCGCACGCGCCCGGATTGCCGTTGCCGAGCAGCACCGGCGCCTCGTCGCGCCCCGCCTCGATCCGGGTCGTGTAGACGGAGAGCACGTCCGGCCGGTCGAGAAAATAGGTGATGCGCCGGAACCCGTCCGCCTCGCACTGGGTGCAGTAGACGCCGTTCGAGCGGTAGAGGCCCATCAGCTTGGTGTTGGCGGTCGGGTCGATCTGCGTCTCGATGCGCAGCGTGAAGGGCCGCCGAGGCGGCCGGTGCAGGGTCAGGCCTGAGGGCGTGGCCGCGAAGGCGTCCGCGGGCAGCGCCTGCCCGTCGCATTCGAGGCCGAGGAGGATCAACTCGTCGCCGTCGAGGACGAGAGGGGCGCCAGCCTCCCCCGCCGGGTTCGGCCGGATCGCGAGCGTGGCCGTGACGCGAGTGTCGTGGGGCGAGAGGCGGAGGTCGAGATCGACCCGGTCGATCAGATGGTCGCTGGGCCGGTAATCCTCCAGCCGGATCGTCTGGGGCGTCTCGGTGCGCATGGGTCCTCCGGCAGCCAGGGCGGGAGCACCGCCTTCTCACGCGATCCCCCCGCGACGCAATGCCGGGGCCAGGGCCGCGGCGTTGACCAGCCCGCACGGAGGGCCAGATAGGGCCCATCAGGAGAGCACAGATGGAATACCCGCACACCATAGTGTAAAATTTTTTTACCACGAAATTTCGCTTTAATTAGCGTTTTGTGAGGGCAATTAGAGGCAATTGATACGCTTTGATCGCATATTGACGCTTCTCGATGCTTGCTGATTATTTGCGACACGTCGATATGGCTGCGTGAAAGGCTGAAACGGTGCTATGAAGTCGCAATCGCCATGGATATGGACTTCATGACCACAACACTTTCACCCCCGAATGATGCCGAGCTGATGCGAATCGTCGTCTATGCCGATGGCGGCTGCGACCGAAATTCCGGATCTGGCGGTTGGGGCGTCGTTATCTCGATGCCGGAAGGTTCCCGGGAATTCTACGGGGGCGAGCTCGCCACTACGAACAACCGTATGGAGCTTACCGCGGCCATCCCGGCTCTCGAGGAGTTCCCAGAGAGCGCGCAAATCGAAATGCGATGCGACAGCCAGTACGTTGTTAAATCCATGACCGAATGGGTGCGTGGCTGGAAGGCCAAGGGCTGGCGGGGCGCGAAGGGCCTGGTGCAAAACCGCGACCTAATGCAGCGCCTGGACGAACTCGTCAGCCAGCGCGATGTGGTCTGGACCTGGGTTCGTGGCCACAACGGTGACGCGCTCAACGAGCGCGCAGATCGCCTCGCTGCAAAGGGACGGCGCGAAGCGCTCGCTGGGCCGGCTCAGCCCGCCCCGGCTCCAGTCCCGGCGTCGGCCGATGCGGAAGCTGAGCGACGCACCACGCCAGTGCAGATCGACTTCGCGCTGGGCCTCGAAGTCTCCCTGGCAGCCAAGCGCGCTGGCACCACACCCGCGGCCTTCATCGAGGAGGCTGTCAAGCTTGTGCTTGCGCTCGGGCCGGAGGAAGTCGGACGGCTGCACGCCAAGATAAAAGCTACTCTGGCATCGCCGGCCTGAAGCGCCTCCCGAGAAAAGCACGCCTAACGATGCTTAGCCGACGTGCGGACTCGCGGAGCGCAACATGGAAGAGGCTCTGGCTGCATACGCTCCCGCTGCGTGGCCCCATCGCCACAGGGTGTTGGGGTAGTTGCTGCGCGATGAGTGGTGACGCCCTGACCATCCTGGCCCTAGCCACCGAGAACGCCGAGCTGCGCCTTCAGCTCGCCGAGCTACAGGATCAGCTCGTCGAGGCGGCCGTCGACGCAGGCGAACTCCACCTTCAAGTTGAGAAGCTGCAGGCAGAGCGAGACGCATGGCGGGCTGAAGCCGAGCGCCTGCGCAGGATCGTGGCGTGACGCTACCATTCACACTACTGGCGCCCAGCCATGAGGTCGTGCGTCAGCACGGTGAGCTTGCCAATCAGGCTCGTGATGTCGGCCGGCTTGCAGGACCACTGTGTGCCCACTGCCCCGCCATCAGCCGATACAGAAACGACCGCCACCGAGCGGAGTTTGCCCTCGCGGGCGAAGGCGAGCTGGTCCTGCAAAACCTCGATGATCGAGGCGATGTTCTCATCCACTTCGACTGCCGCAACGTGCGGCCGAATGGCTGAGACGGACGCGCTGGCTGACGAACGTCGACCGGTGCTCATAAGCTCTCCTCGCTGCGGTGGGCTGTGCGAAGTGGTCGCGAGGCTTTGTGCGAGCAGTGTGGCAGCTTAAGCTTCCGCTCCCTCCTTCCAGGACGCCTGTGACCACACGGCAACAGTATGCTGACCCGTAGCATGGTGACCAGCATGGGGCCTGAGGGTCAGATCCTGGCTCTGGCTCAGGTAGCGATGAGAGGGATCCCCATTTCAGGCTAAGCCAAACGCGCCGAGCATTTGGGCCGAGTAGTAGGGTTTGGGCACGAACTTGCCACGATCGGGCGCCGCCTGCTCGGATAGCCCTCCGTCAAGAAGCCGGTTCACAGAAGCCGAGAGGATAATGACGGGCCTAACGCGTGCACCCGCGTCGCATCCGTTACGCTACGGCCGGTGCCTTGGTGTAGGGTTCCGGTATTTGGTGTGGCCGATTGAAATCGCTCTAGGGAAGATGATCCGTGTCGAAGATGGAGACGAATCGTTCACACTCATACGCAGCCGTGCAGCTTCCGGCTTGCGGTGCTGTCCGCACTGCTTTGGATTTTGCCCGCTCGCGTTCTTGCTGCAGTTTCTGCTGCATCGCCGTCTGCTGGTGCGGTACAAATCCAATAGCGTTAACGATTTGTTAACCATTTAATACACAGCTTCGACACGCTCGACATCTGGAGGTCTGAACCTGCGAGGGGACTTATGCGAAGCTGCCAAGCCGAAACCGCAGGCGAGATGCGCGTATATCGAGCCTATAAAATAGGTTCAGATGGACGCTTCACATCTGCTCAAGTCGTTCAGGCTAAAAGCGACGCTCAGGCGATCCACCTCAGCAAGTGCTTGGCTAAGAATTGTGCGATTGAACTGTGGGAACGCGCCAGATTTCTGCGGCGCATTGAACCGACGATTGCGGCAACTTAGGCGAATTTTCGTAGTCTTCGGCTGCAGAACGCATTTCACCCCGCCCCAATACTGCACGCTTTCTACGCGGTGTTTACGATTTCGGGGGCTGACGCGCGGTTGATGAGACCAAGCCAGAGCTTGGTGCGATTGAGGCCGGCATGACGATCACAGTTCTTAATCCGGTGACAGGCAGGCCGGTAACGATCCCGAAGCCCAAACCTATGCGATAGCGTCGTTACGACCGTCGTCTGCGCGCAGACGGTACCGATGCCGACGAGCGCATCAGCGCATCGCGGATGTTGGCCGGCAGGGTGCGAACCGATGGCGGCGGGCAGACCTCCTGCAGCAGGCGGACGAACGCCTCCAGCAATGGCCAATGAGAGCTGGATCGGCAGATTGGCCGAGCAGGCTGCATGCTCGTGAGTGGCATCGGCACCAGCTTTGTCAGGCGCCCTGACGCTCATCGTTCGATGGCGACCGGCGGAGTAGGTGCAGAATGAAGCGGGAGGCTTCCGCCAAGGATCCTCGCGGCCATGACATCACGAGGCAGCTGTGACCTTTCATCCCTCTTGCGAGGAAGCCGTCAGGCGAGCGCGCCGTGCCGCGGGTATGCTCAGGCGCTTAAATTGCCGAAGCCGTCCGGCAGGCGGAGAACGAACAACGCCGATGTGAGTTGTGCATAACGGAGCTGGAGGGGACTATGCTGGGAAAGCTGAAGTCGCTGACAGGGATCGGTGCCTCGGGAACTCGCGCACAGCATGAGCAGAGCGCCGAGCCGTTCCAGCCTGACGCCTTCGAGTTCCCGCCCATGAAGCCACTCAGCCCGCCCGCTGCCGAGAACGACGATCTGATGCGGCCGGTCTACGAGGCGGTGGAGCAAGACTTGCGCTCGGCGGGTCTTCTACGCTGAACGCGCCCATCTGAGGGGCTACCGGCCTCAGGCAGTGTGCCGCTCTTCGTCCGTCACAGCCTCAACCGCAGCGATGACGTTCTCCAGCTCGGCGATCCGGCGCAGCATGCTGTCTGGCGGGAGCATAGCTCGCTCAGCTGCTTCGAGAATGAGCTCGCGCTGGTGGGCCTTCAGACGGTTAAGAAGAGCTTCGAGCTTTTGCATCGTCGAGGCTTTAGTTGGAGCGGCCCCTTTCGACAACCGTGGTGACAGCGACTTTGCTCGCCCTCCCGATCTGAGACTTCAACGAGGCACTTGGTTGACAAAGGTTCAATCGCCTTCATGCACGTTGTTCGTGAGCCACGTTGAGATTGCTCATTTCTCGCTCACATTCCTGTCACAGCTTACAAATTTAGCTGCAAAGAACAAAAGATCATTGCGCACAATGCTTCCGTAGGCGGATTGGAATATCTGTTTTGGTATGCCATATCCCTGGCAAGCCGTCGGCGTCAGAAGTTTTGTTGACGTTTGAAGGTCTGGCAATTGGAGGCCGCCGATGTTGGAAGAAACGCCAGCGCAAAGCGCTGAATTTGTTGAGCTCGCCGCCGAGATTGTCTCAGCGTTTGTGGCCAACAACCCCATTCCTATGAGCGAACTGCCTGCCGTTATCGCAAGTGTGCATGCTGCGTTGTGTGGTTTGGGGAGCGCCGCTTCCCAGACGGCTGCCGAAGAGGTGGAAAAGGCCACGCCTTCGCAGGTTCGCAAGTCGATCACGCCGGACGCGCTGATCTCGTTCATCGACGGCAAGCCCTACAAGACGCTCAAGCGCCATCTCTCGACGCACGGGCTCGACCCCTACAGCTACCGCCAGCGCTACGGCCTGCCGGGCGACTACCCGATGGTGGCGGCAAGCTACGCCGCGCAGCGCTCCGAGCTCGCCAAGTCCATTGGCCTCGGACGCCCCGGAGCACAGGCAAGCTCGGAGAGGGCGGCCCGCGGGAGCCTTAAGACCACCTGACCACTGTACGGCTCCGAGCATGTCTCGCTGCCATTGATTCAGATGGATGGCGGGGCTGCTCACACTGCTATGCTTCAAGCTCAACTTAGCAGTGAGGGTGGCCGTGCGTTCTTGGAACAGTGAGCCGATTTGGGTGTGTCGCTTGATGGAGCGGCGCCGCAATCGCGGCCGGGCAGCGTGGGTGGTCCGATGGATCGTCTCGTCGAGCTTGGCAAAGCGTCTGGTGCAGCCTGTCGCTGACATTTAACAAGCACCCATCGGGCTCACTGTACCGTCTAACATCATCCCGTTTCAGCGGCGCTAGGATTGCCCTCCTTCGTTAGGTTGTCCGGTCAGATCCTTGTTGCGCAAGGCTAGCGCAGCCGTGTGGAGTGCGGATGTGGGTGCGAAGCGTCTTGGTGCAGATGCCAAGGCTGCCGCAGACGTCCGCCGCAGTCAGGATTTTGGGAAGGCGGTCTCCCGTTCTCATGAAGTCAGGCCAGCCTTGCGTCGGCCACGATGAGGGGGCTGGTCAGAGGCTGGCCGGTCGGAGACGAGCGGCTTGCGCCATCTCAATGAGTTCGTGGCCCGTAAGACCGCCGCTGTAGCGGGCGAGATCCTCAAACCTTCTGCCGCGAGCACTTGGTCGATAACGTGGGCTATCGCCTCTCTGCGTCCCGTCCATTAGACGGGCCTGCTGAGGCTGCAGGTTGGCCTTGGCGGCTAGGGCTGTTGGCATAACGGCTCCTCCTCACAACGGCGACGAGGAGCTTAGCAAAGCTTAACCATATGAAACAGACTTGACAGTGCTTTTGGTGCGCTTCGCCAAAAGGCCCCGCCGCTTGAGGGGATCGGAGCGGCGGGGCACGCCGCGGTGTCACGACAGAGCCGATACTATTACTGAGGCTCTGGCGGGCATAAAGCTCAGCGCAGTGCAGATCGTGTGCGCATCATGGATCAGAGCGGACACCGCGACCCGCGGACGATGTTGGTCTACATTCGCCGGGCCAACGCCTTCAAGGACCGCTTGGGGAGCGAGCTTTTATGATCCCTCGCCACTGGACGCTGTTAGGTCTCGCGCAATGGCTGACGGGTGCAGTGGCCGCCTTGATAGGCCTTGGCGTCATCGGCTTGTACGCCTCGGGTTTGCTGCCAGACATGGCTCTAGCCCTCATCCTGGGTGCGCTGTTCATGGCGGCGATCTGGTTTGCGGCTGACGAGGATGGTCTGCTGGCGTGGCTCGTTCGGCGCTATGAGGTCGAGCGTGATCGCCCAAGGCGGAGGGATTGAGGGCACGAACCGCGTCTTCCTCGATCACATTGGGCCCCGGAGATGAGCGCATTCGGGCGCTGTCGTAGGCGACAATCCGCTTACCCATCCAGTAGCCGCCATTGGAACCGTAGCGGCTGTGAACTATCAGGCGGTGCACGCAAAGCCCCTCCCCGCGGGGGGGCGGGAAGGGGCTTCGGGTCCAGACCCGCTGTCGGAAAGGTCAGGACCGAGGCTGCTACTTGGGGAGAGCAGCCATCTATATCTTTGCTGGAAATCCATTAATACGATACTCCCAATTAGGCCAAGTTACCGTATCTTCCGAACCATGCTTCTTGCCATCTTGCGCAGCGCTATGGGAATGATCAGGCGCACACGCAACCGCGGTGGCTTGTTTGAACATGTCGAGATCTACATCGACAGGCGCCACCGCATCATGGCTCTCGACTTTCCGTAACGGGGAGACCCGGCCGCAGTATCGCTGGAAAAAGGGGCGCACCGGGCCGACGCCTGCCGCCCTGGACATGCTATCCAAGGTGCGCTCCGATGCTCTGCCGTTGGGCTTGAGCGTGCAAGCACGGCAGTGCGCAACTGCTTTGACACGCTCGCCTGCCTCAGGACGACAACGGGATGTGGAAGCCAGAAGTTCTCGAAACGGAACCGGTCGAAGGGGCCTTGCGGGTTGTCGTGCGCTCGCCTCACGGAGGGATAGCGGAGTTCGTTGGTCTTGTCGGCTCGTTCGTAGAGGTGGAAGGCACGACCTATCGCGTGGACTTCGCGTCTGGCTGGGACCGAGACACAGGGCGTCCGAATGAGGTTCTCTCCCTGCTCCTTACACCTGTGAAAGTCTGTTAGGAGCTGTCTGCCTCCTCCTATGTCCCCTTTCGATGTTCCGGGCTTGTTCTATCTCTGGGCGCTGCGGAGAAGCGGAACGAAAGAGATGCCGAGGCAGCGCGTGTTCGTTGGCCCCTAGCGGCGCGACTTTCTCGACCGTGCCGAGGTCTGGCGGAAGGAGTGCATCCGCGTCCTTTCGCGAGCTCCGATCCACTCGATATTCTACGTAGCCGCCAGCGGCATCGTGGACGCGATCGACGGACTGGCTGAGGCCGTCACGGGCGATCGGAACCATTTCCATCTGACGGCGCCGATCACACCCGGCGGGAACATTACATCATCTCCGAAAGATGGCTTCTGAACGACAGACGCTAAAGGAGAAAGGCATCCTTCGCGTCCGGGGCTAGCGCATCAAGATCCGGCGCAACATCTCTTTGCCGATTCGTGGGGGTAGCCGTGCCCATTGCCTGACCGAGGCGATCCACTCCCACGCTTCTTGCTCGTCCCGAAACCTTTGGCGAGATAGCATAGTCTTTCCGTCCCGTTCGGCCTGAACGCGGACGGAGCCTTGCTCGGCAAGCACGAGGTAGTGAGTGTCCGGCATGACTTGACGCTGTCCGCCGTCAGCGCTCCTGAGACACATCGAGGCCCTTCACGAACGGAGGATGGCTGGTTCATCGTAGTCCTGAGGCACGACGATGAAGCAGACATCCGGACTGGCACGCAAGCCGGCAGACGCGGTGATCAAAGACATCCGCCGGGCCACCCGCCGGCAGTTCTCGGCCGAGGAGAAGATCCGCATCGTGCTGGAGGGCCTGCGCGGCGAGGACAGTATCGCCGAGCTGTGTCGGCGCGAGGGCATCGCCAGCTCGATGTACTACGGCTGGTCCAAGGAGTTCCTGGAAGCCGGTAAGAAGCGGCTGGCGGGCGACACGGCGCGGGCGGCGACAGCAGACGAAGTCAAGGAGCTGCGCCGCGAGGCGGGCGCGCTGAAGGAGGTTGTGGCCGATCTCCTCCTGGAGAACCGCCTGCTCAAAAAAAGCATGAGCGGGGCTGGGGACGACGAGGCATGAGGTACCCAGCCCCTGAGAAGCTGGAGATCATCCGGCTGGTTGAGCAATCCCACCTGCCGGTGCGCCGCACCCTGGAGAAGCTCGGCATCACCCGATCGACGTTCTACCGCTGGTACGACGCCTACCTGAGAGGCGGTCCCGAGGCATTGGCTGACCGACCATCCCGGCCCAGCCGGGTCTGGAACCGTCTACCGACAGAGATCCGCGAGCAGATCGTCGCCCTCGCGCTGGAGGAGCCGGAACTCAGCCCACGCGAACTGGCGGTGCGCTTCACCGACGAGCGGCGCTACTTCGTCTCGGAAGCCAGCGTCTACCGCCTGCTCAAGGCCCAGGACCTGATCACCAGCCCCGCTTACATCGTCGTCAAGGCCGCCGACGCGTTCCGCGACAAGACCACGGCGCCCAACCAGCTCTGGCAGACCGACTTCACCTACCTGAAGGTTGTCGGCTGGGGCTGGTACTACCTGTCGACGGTGCTGGACGACTTCTCGCGCTTCATCGTGGCCTGGAAGCTCTGCGCCACGATGCAGGCCAGCGACGTCACCGCCACGCTCGATCTGGCGCTGACCGCGGCCGGGCTCGATCAGGTGCCGGTGGCGCATCGCCCGCGGCTGCTGACCGACAACGGATCGAGCTACGTCGCGGGTGACTTGGCGACATGGCTCGGCAGCCGAGGCATGACCCACATCCGCGGTGCGCCGCGCCATCCCCAGACGCAGGGCAAGATCGAGCGCTGGCACCAGACGCTCAAGAACCGCATCCTGCTCGAACACGCCTACCTGCCGGGCGAGTTGGAGGCCCGGGTTGCCGCCTTCGTGGAGCACTACAACCACGTCCGAGCTCACGAGAGCCTGGGCAATCTCACCCCCGCTGACGTCTATCTCGGCCGCGGCGAGGGCATCCTGCGCGAGCGGGCGCAGATCAAGCGTCAGACCCTCATCGACCGCCGCTTGCGCCACCACGCGCGGGCTGCCTAACCTCTCAACCCAGGTGGACCAGAGCCTCCGTTCCTGAGCGTCCCAGATCGTCTCAAATCATCTGACGACGGACAGACTTGACGCGCCACAAAACTGCATCGGCGAGAGACAACATGCCCCTCCCCAAGCGCATGTATTCTCGCTTGCAAATTAAATTTCAATTGAAGCGCAGTACATTCAACCCAAAGAGCACAAAATACGGCATTTTCTATTAAAAGTTGTGCAGATTTGGACCGTTGCGGCTTGCCTTGTGGCTCCCGGTTGAGCGGCCGGCGGGTGGCGCCCCTGTGAGACCGGTTCGCTCGCCCGCGAGGTGTGTTCCCTCATCGTGATGCTCGGCTAACCGCTTGTTGCTGCCCGCCATCCGCGCGATCGTCGAGGCACGTCCCAGCTACGGCTACCGGCGCATCACCGCGCTGCTGAACCGGGTGCTGCGCTCGCGCGGCGCGCCAGTCGTCAACGCCAAGCAGGTGTTGCGCATTCTGCAGGTGAACGGGCTGACGCTGGCGCCCTACACCGCTCGCCGCACCGGCCGGACCCACGACGGTGTGGTGGTGGCGCTGCACTCGAACATCCGCTGGTGCTCGGACCATTTCGACCTGCGCTGCCGGGACGGCGCAGTTGTCCGGGTGCTGTTTTCCATCGACGCCTGCGACTGTGAGGTCATGGCCTGGTCGGCGACGACAACCGGCGTCTATGGCGAGTGGGTCAGCGACCTGATGATTGCCTGCGTCGAGCAGCGCTTTGGCGCGACGAAGACCCCGCACCCGATCGAGTGGCTGTCCGACAACGGCTCGGCTTACTTCGCCCGCCAGACCAGCGAGACGGCCACCGCGCTCGGCTTGCGGCTGCTGGTCACGCCGGCGCGCTCCCCACAGAGCAACGGCATCGCTGAAGCCTTCGTGAAGATACTCAAGCGTGACTACGCGCGCCTCGCGATCCTGCCCGACGCCGAGACCGTGATGCGGCTTCTGCCGGGCTGGTTCGAGGACTACAACACTGTCCACCCACACTCCGGTCTGAGCATGCTCTCACCCCGAGAGTTCCTCAGCCAGAGTGCCTAAGCCCACCCCGCCACCTGTCCGGTCAAACAGGATGCACTCCAAGGCTGACTCCGGTGGACCTACGTTGGAGAGGAAGAATGTTCACTCACGTCATGATCGGCAGCAATGACCTTCAGCAAGCTAGAGGCTTCTACGACGCCACATTCGCCGCCCTAGGAGGCAAGCCTGGTAAAATGGATGATAGGGGCAGGTTGATCTATGCCCATGACGGTGGTCGGCTGATGGTAACGAAGCCGATCGACGGCAATCCGGCGACCGCCGCTAACGGCGGGACGATCGGTATCGCTGCCGCAAGCCGCGACCATGTTCTCGCTTGGCATGAGGCCGGTATCGCGCATGGCGGTACTGCGATCGAGAGCCCGCCCTCAGAGCGCCCGAATGGATCCTTCGTTGCCTATCTGCGCGATCCGGACGGAAACAAGCTCACCGCACGAACTCGGGCAACGAAGTGACGAGACCGGTGGCAAGCGCGAGGGCAAGCGAGTTGGCGGAGGCCGTCACAGGCGTCCGCAGGCACTTCCACCTGACGGCGCCGACCACGCCCGGCGGGAACCTGACGCTCAGCAGCAACGTCCCTCTACAAGGAGAGGTGGACGATGCGTGAGGAAGTCCAAGCGTTGGTGGACCCCCTCATCAAGGGTATCGAACTTGATGAAGGCTGCGCCTACAAGCTCGCTTTAGGGGCGACCTGCTGGATTGGCTCAGCGGATCGACCGGGCGAGAACAGCTGCTGCAGCAGGCCGCCTAGCCCCGGCTCATCACCCGCCTGAACGCTCACTGCCGTGCCGATGATGCGGCTGCTCAATACCAAGCCGATCACAGGCAGAGAGGTAGCAGCGGCATTAGGCACGTCGAGAGAGGGCCGAAACGGTGCGGAAAGAGGCCAGATTGTCGCCGCCGTGCGGGGAGAATCCTGGCCAACCTGCCGCCCGCTCCACGTCAGCTCTAGACGAACCCATAAGACCATTCGTCGCTGTTTGTCACAGACCGCTCACTGCCCATAAGGCGCTGGCACTGGACAAGGGACGGCTATCTAGCAGCCCAACTATGCAGTATAATCTACAATGAAGGCAAAAGACGGCCACGCAATTGCAGGTGAGACGAACAAGATTTTCTTAGATTGTGTTCCTTCACCTCCGAAGTGCTGTAGCGGATTGTGCCTGAATTTCATGTAAAATCATACTCTAAATCTGTCTGATGGTTGGGGCCTATGCGTCGTAAGTCTAAGGCGGTGGGGCATGAAATGGCAGCTTCCAACACAGAGCCTCGCGACGGCGAGCGGCAGCGCCTTATTGAGGCGATCGAGACCAGCTCGGACGGCTTTGCACTGTTCGATGCCGAAGATCGCCTTCTCCTCTGCAACGGTCATTTTCGCCAATTTCACCCCGGCCTCGACGATGTGATTGTCCCGGGGGCGTCGTTCTCCGCGATTGCCCGCGCTGCCGCGGAAAGCTGTTTCGTGCGGGATGATGGCACGACGGTCGACGCATGGCTCGAAAGGCGGCTCTCTCTCTACCGTGACCCACGCGGTCCGATCCTCCAGCAGCAGATCGACGGGCGCTGGACACAGATCAACGAACGAAAGACCCGAGATGGCGGGACGGTCGCCGTCTATACTGACGTCACCGAGATCAAGCGTGCCGAGCAGGCCCTGCTCATGACCGAAGCGCGGCTGACCTATCTCCTGACTGCGTCACCGTCGATGATTTGCAGCTTCGAGGTGGGCGGCCGAAACCAGCCGACCTTCATCAGCGAGAACGTGCGAGATCTCCTCGGTTATGAGCCGAGCGATTATCTCGCCGGTCCGGAGTTCTGGCTGGAGCGGCTTCACCCTGACGACCGGGACCGGGTCTTGGCCGAGTTCCCGCGCCTTCTGGAGATGGGCCACAACGTCATCGAGTACCGGTTCCTGCTCAAGGACGGCACCTATCGCTGGGTCAGGGACGAGCAGCGCCTCGTCCGCGGTCCGCACGGCGAGCCAGTCGAAGTCGTCGAGTCTTGGAGCGATGTCACCGAACGCAAGGAGGCTGAATTTGCGCTTTGGGAGCAAACCGCCTTCGTCGAGTTGCTGCAGGTGACAGCGGCCGCGGCCAACGAGGCCGTCACCGTCGAGGATGCTGTGCGGTTCTGTCTGCGCCGGATCTCCGCTCACACTGGGTGGCCGCTCGGCCACGCCTACGCGCTGGCTGAGGACGGGAGCGGAACGCTTGTACCGACCGGCATCTGGCATTGCGACGCGCCGGAGCGCTTCGCGCGCTTCCGGACCATTACTGAGGAGACGCAGCTTTCGGCCGGCGTCGGCCTGCCAGGACGCGTGCTGGCTGCCGGCGAACCGCTGTGGATCCTCGACGCTGAACTGCAGCCCGACCTCCCGCGCGCCGCCGCGGCTGCCGCAGATGGAATCAGAGCAGCCTTTGGCTTCCCGATCACGATCGGGCGTGAGGTCGTCGCGGTGCTGGAGTTCTTCGCGTGCGAGGCGCGGGCACCGCAGCGGGCCCTGCTCAAGGTCATGATCAACATCGGCGCACAACTTGGGCGGGTGATTGAGCGCAAGCGCGCGGAGGAGAACCTGCGCCAGGCAAAGGACGCCGCGGAGAACGCAAGCCGGGCCAAGAGCAGCTTCCTTGCCAACATGAGCCACGAGTTGCGGACGCCGCTCAACGCCATCATCGGCTTCACACGACTTGTGATGCGCCGCGCCAAGGACGCATTGCCTCCGAAGCAGCTGGAAAATCTGGAAAAAATCCTGACGAGTTCCGAACACCTACTGTCACTCATCAACACCATCCTCGACCTCGCAAAGGTCGAGGCGGGCCGAATGGAGGTGAAGGCGTCGGAATTCGCGCTCGAGCCAATCCTTGACCTCTGCCTCCGTACGGTCGAGCCTTTGGTCAAGAGCGAGCGCGTGCGGCTGGTCAAAGATGTTCAGGGCCTGCCGGAAATCGTCCGCACAGATCAGGAGAAGCTGAAGCAGATCCTCATCAACCTTCTCAGCAACGCCATCAAATTCACTGAAACTGGTTCGGTCACGCTGCGCGCTCGCCCCGTAGGAGACCAGATCGCGCTCGCGGTGGTGGATACGGGCATCGGCATTCCGAGTGCGGCGCTGTCCTTGATCTTCGAGGAGTTCCAGCAGGTCGACAACTCCGCGAGCCGCGTGCATAGCGGAACGGGGCTTGGCCTCGCAATCAGCCACCGGCTGGCACGGATGCTCGGCGGCAATGTCGCCGTGGAGAGCCGGGAGGGCGAGGGCTCGACCTTCACGCTCACCATTCCGCAGTGTGTCGAGGGTGCGCTCGATCTTCAGTCCAGTCTACCGTCGCCAGTGCTCGCGTTGGACGTTGCGTCCCGGACCGGGTCCAGGCTCGTGCTTGCGATCGATGACGACCCGAATGTCGTCTACCTGCTGAAAGAAAACCTGTCCGACGCGGGCTACGACGTGGTTGGCGCCTCCAACGGTGAGGACGGCCTTCGCAAGGCGCGCGAGCTTCAGCCGCGCGCGATCACCCTCGACATCATGATGCCAGGGACGGATGGCTGGCAGGTGCTGCACGCGCTCAAGACCGACCCGCTGACGCGCGAGATCCCCGTCATCCTAATCTCGATTGTCGACCAGAAGGAGCTCGGCTTCCGTCTCGGCGCCAACGACTACATCGTGAAGCCGTTCGAGCGTGAGTCGTTGATTGGCGCCCTGACGCGCATCGCGCCCAACAGCGAGCGCATTCTCGTGGTGGACGATGACTCGAACGTAGTCGACCTCGTCCGCCAATTGCTGGACACCGAGGGCTGCACGATCGATTGGGCTCCAGACGGCGTTGCGGGCCTCGAACGCATCGCGCAGGCGCGCCCGAGCGTGATCCTCCTCGATCTCCTGATGCCGCGCATGGATGGCCTCACCTTCCTTGACCATCTCCAGGCCGATCCCATTGGCCGGACGATCCCCGTTGTCGTATTGACGGCGGCATCTCTGAACGCGGCCGAGCATGGCATGCTGCGGGAGCGCGTGCTCGGCCTGATCGACAAGCGGGGCCTCGATCGTGACGCCCTCGTCCGGGAGGTCAGGCGGGTGTTGCCGCAGTCGGAGGGCCAGGCGGCCGAGGTCGGTCTATGAGCTGGGCCGAGGCTGCACGGGTGGTCGCGATGAGATGTCGGCCTAGCCGCGGCGGCCCCCTCTGCTCGCGAGCCGTGGTTCATCCTGCCAGTTGCCAGATTGTTGCCGAGAAAACGGGTCTAGTTGGTCTCGGGCCATTCTCGTGCCGGCAACTCCTAGGGCTTCTGCACGCGGTCTGCGAAGGTCTTGCCCGATGAAGACCATCCTCATTGTCGAAGACGTCGAGCTGAATCGCGATTTGCTGACGCAGCTTCTGGAGGACGACTACGTGCTGGTGATCGCGGTCGACGGCGAAGCGGGCGTCGCGATGGCGGCGAGCAATACCCCGGATCTTATCCTAATGGATCTCTCGCTGCCGGTCATCGACGGCTGGGAGGCAACGCGGCGCATCAAGGCCAACCCAGCGACGGCGGGTATTCCCATCATCGCGATAACCGCGAACGCGATGAGCGGCGACGAAGACAAAGCCAAGGCGGCGGGCTGCGACGATTTCATGACGAAGCCCGTCGACGAAGACCTTCTTTTCGCCAAGCTGCATCACTGGCTCGCATGAGTGCGAGCGGCACTGAAGCGGCCTTGGCCTGGAGAGAGCGAGACCTGTGGACCCGGCACGCATCCTCATCGTCGATGATGAAGCTTTCAATCTCGACCTGCTGGAGCAGGAACTCGAGCTTCTCGGACACATGAGCGTCCGAGCCGCGAACGGACGCGCGGCACTTGATCTCCTGAACGAAGAGCCGTTCGATCTCGTCCTACTCGACGTGATGATGCCGATGCTCGACGGCTACGCCGTGCTGGATAGGATGAAGTCACACGCTCGGCTGCGTCATACCCCGGTGGTCATGATCTCGGCGCTGACAGAGATCAGCAGCGTTGTGCGCTGCATCGAGATGGGAGCCGAGGATTACCTGCCGAAGCCTTTCGAGCCGGTGCTGCTAGAAGCTAGGATTCGTGCCTGCCTGGACAGGAAGCGGCTCCACGATCGGGAGATGGCGCATCTGGAGACCATTGAGCGCCAGCGGAAGCGAGCCGACGAACTGCTCCACGCGATCCTGCCCGTAGCGGCAGTGGCCGAACTGATGGCGACCGGTCAGGTCAAGCCCCGGCTCTTCCACGATGTCGCAGTGCTCTTCATTGATCTCGTCGGTTTCACAGCTTGGTGCCACAGCCAAAGCCCTGAAACCGTCGTCGCTGAAGTTCAGTGTTTGGCCGAAGCGTTCGAAGTGGTGGCGCACCGGCACGGTATGGAAAAGATCAAGACGATCGGCGACGCCTTTATGGCGACGGCCAACCTATTGTCGCCCCATACCGACCCCGTGACTGCGGCTGTCCGCTGCGCGCGGGACATGGTTGCCATTGCGGGTGATGGTTCTGCTGGCTGGCGGATCCGGGCCGGTATTCACATCGGTTCGGTCGTCGGCGGCATCGTTGGCCGAACGAAGTTCACCTTCGATCTCTGGGGCGACACGGTGAACGTGGCCGCGCGCCTCTGTGCGCTCGGAGACGGATGTGCTGTTCACCTATCGAAGGAAGCCTCTGCCCGTGTACATGACGCAAGCCCGATCCGTCCTGTCGGCAAGGTATTCCTTAAAGGTAAGGGCGAGTGCGAGATCTACTGTTGCGAGTTTGCGTAGCATCCCGTTGCCGGTGAATGAGGTTAATTGCGACCTCGGACCACACCTGAAGGAATTTTGTAGCGAACGGGGCTGAAAACGTTCCACGCCAGCCACAGTGGCCGGGCGTCGTGTGCGGAAGTGATGAGCTACGTCTACTGCTCCCCGACCACGCCTGTGGTGATTGCTGAGAAGCAAGAGCGCATAGTCGGCATCATTTTGGCGCCTTTGCTACCGAAGACTCACGCGAGACGATCCGTCGCCAGGCCAACTTCTTCACCACCTACTCCGTCGTTTGTCATGGCACAGGGGCTGCGAAGCTGGTCGTGCGCGACCTTCGTGGCACCGCGCAATTTCTCGGTAATCGCGTCGCGGCCACACATTCTCAGGTCGTCGTTCTGACGTGGTCGGACGACGTCATCAGCCCGAACTCGGCTCCCACGGACACCAAGCCGTCTCCGCGGCCAACGCAAGAGGTTCGAGCAGGCGAGGATAATGAGCAGGTCGTCCCGCCGGGCATGATCCCTTAAGACTGAGGCCTCACGCTGCTGCGTCCCACTTGCCCGTCTGAGCAAACTGGAGCGCCTCCGCTGCGGGGAGAGGCCGACTGAATAGGTAGCCCTGCACCTCAGTGCAGCCCTTGAGTCTAACGCGCTCAAGCTGATCCGCCGTCTCGACGCCTTCGGCCGTGATCGCGATGCCGAGGCGTGTACCGAGGGCCACGACTGCTCGAATGATCGCTGCCGTGTTCGGCTCGGCGATCTCGCGGATGAAGGAGCGGTCGATCTTGATCTTGTCGAACGGAAATTGGCGCAGGTAGCTCAGACTGGAGTAGCCGGTACCGAAGTCGTCAAGCGCGATGCGTACCCCGAGTGCGCGCAGGCGATGCAGGATCGCTATGACGGTCTCAGCGTCGGTCAAAAGCACGCTCTCGGTGATTTCTAGTTCCAGCCGACTCGGTGCAAGGCTAGAAGCCAACAGAGCCTTGACGACGCTCTGCTCCAGGCCGGGCTGCTGGAACTGAACGGCCGAGACGTTTACGGCCACACGTACGTCGCTCGGCCAAGCGGCGGCTGCGCAGCATGCCTCGCGCAACGCCCACTCACCCAGCGGGACGATCAAACCGCTCTCCTCCGCGATCGGGATGAACTCGGCGGGCGAGATCGCACCACGCACCGGATGCTGCCAGCGCAGAAGCGCCTCGAACCCGCCGATACCTCCCTTCGTGAGATCGACGACCGGCTGGTAGTGCAGGCTGAACCCGCCGCTCGCGATAGCCTCGCGCATATCGAGTTCCAGCAGGTTCCGAGCTGCCACAGCGGCGTCCATACCAGCCTCGTAGAACCGGAACACGTTCCGCCCAGCCGCCTTGGCGCGATAGAGCGCGATGTCTGCATTCTTGAAGAGGGTATCGGCGTCGTCTCCATCCTGGGGACCAGCAGCAATGCCGATGCTCACCCCGATGTGGGCCATGCAGCCGTCGAGGTCGAAGGGCTCACGGATCGCGCCGATGATCTCCTGCGCAATCATACTCGCGGTAGTGAGGTCAGGCAGGCCGGGGAGGATCACGACGAATTCGTCACCGCTGAGCCGTGCGACCGTGCCACGCTCACGAACGATCTGATTCAGGCGTTCAGCCACACACCTCAGCAGCGCATCACCGACCGGATGGCCGAAGGTGTCATTCACCGCCTTGAAGCGGTCGAGGTCGAGGCAGAGCACCGCGAAGTGACCACCACCTCGGCTTATCCGGCCGATCTCATCGTGCAGGCGCTCGCGGAAGAAGGTGCGGTTGGGTAGGTCCGTCAGGGCATCGTGCAGGGCCATGTGCTCGACGCGAGCTTCGGCCTCCTTGCGCCGCGTGATGTCGAGATGCAGGCCGACGAAGCGGATCACCTCGCCGGTGGCTTCGTCGAAAATGCCCCGCGCAAACACCTGTACCCAGCGCGGCCTTCCTCCAGGCAGAGGTTCGACCGTCCGGAACTCGCCACTGTAGGTTGAATGCTGCTCGATGGCCTGTTGCACCCCGCGCCAGACCTGCGGCAGGTCATCCGGGCAGACCCGCGCCTCCCACTCGGCGATGGTCATCTCAACCACGCAGTCCGAACTAACCTCAGGAGTGACGGGTATGCCGTGCATGCGGGCACTCTCGGCGGAGTGCCGCACGAGGCCGGTTTGCACGTTCCACTCCCACAAACCCGCCTCTGCCGCTTCCTGGGCAAGGCGCAGGAGATCGGTCGTCTCCTCAAGCTGCCTACGGGCCGTGAGTATGTCGTCGATGTCGAGAGCGGTCCCGAGCCATTCCACCACCTCACCCTCTCGCCGGACGGGGATGACGATGAGCTTGTGCCAGCGGTAGACACCATCTTGGCGGCATAGGCGCGCCTCGATCTCGTAGGGCTGACCCACGGTTCTGGCGGCGTCCCATGCCTCTACGAAGCGGGGGCTATCCTCAGGATGAAGGCGCTTGAAGCGCTCAGAGCGTGTCGCACCGTAGGGGCCATAGAAGCCCCGGAACTGCCGGTTCGAGTAAGTTGCGTCGCCCCTGTCGCCGGACATGACCCAGACCATCTGCGGCAGAGCGTCGGCCAGCATGCGCTGTCGCGCCTCGGCTTCAGCGTAAGACTGCGTGGCCGCGTCGGCTGCGCGCTGTGCATCCAGCATCCTGCACAGGATTGGCAGTGAGACAGCGATGGCAATGAACGCGAGGAAGGCGCCCAAGCCCGCGAGCAAGGCGATGGATCGCGTCAGCGGAGCGACGAGAGCAGCCTCTTCGATGCCGATGCTGACCTGCCAGCCTGTCAGCGAGGAGCGCAGGAAGTGCACCGCAATGCGCTGACCGTCCGCGTCCGTGCCGGACCACGTACCTTGGCCGGGATTGTGCTCGGAAAAGCATCGCGCGCGTTGGCCAATCATTGAACTGCTGTTGATCGAGCGAGCGATGATGAGGCCGTTACGATCTGAGATCGTGCCGAAATACGGAGCGCGGATACCCGATCGCTGAAGGAGATCGGCGAAGACCAGCGGATGCATGCTGGCGTCGAGGATGTAGAGCAGCTTGCCAGCGCGGGTCACCGGCACGCTCAGCACCACCATCGGC
Organism: Methylobacterium durans; assembly: GCF_003173715.1. NCBI lineage: Bacteria > Pseudomonadati > Pseudomonadota > Alphaproteobacteria > Hyphomicrobiales > Methylobacteriaceae > Methylobacterium > Methylobacterium durans. The sequence goes on from NZ_CP029550.1 coordinate 2,865,685, forward strand.
AGCTTCAGGAAATGCCCTGTAGTCAAGTCTGAGACATATGGCCTCTTCGTCTCAGCCATGATGCGGTCGGCATCCGCGGGGGTCTGCGGAAGCGACGTGCCAAACGGCTTGCGGGTGTTCACCCGCTGCTGGCCAGTCGGATCGCGCAGGATCACCGCGATGCCTTCAGCTTCGAGCAGGTCACGACCTTGCTGATCGAACCGCGAGAAGTCGCCTGCATCGAGCGCAGGGGATGTTGCGAGAGCCTGGAGCATGGTGATCCGGGCCTCGATGAACCGGTCGATCTCGTCGGCGGCTCTCTGGGTCAGATCGATGGTGGTCGCCTGATATCGCTCCTGCTCTGCGCTCACCCAATGCCATGTGATCACGGCGCAGAAGATCAACGTCGGCACAACGAGGGCGAGCGCGAATGCCATCGCGTAGAGAACCAGAGGCCGTGTCGGAATCGGCAGGGACATGCAACACGCTCGATGGTTCGACAGACAGGTCGAACCTCCAACGTGAGCGATAGCGCGCAGACCGTTACCGCGGCCTCTTGCCGGATGCTTAATTTTGGGCGAATGCGTCCCTAGAGCGGTCAAGCTGACCAGCAATGTCTTGGCGCCATATTGCGGACCAGAGTGCAGGCTCTGGAGCGGCTGCTCATCTACATCCATCCATGCGAAAAATTGGTTCGCCGTGAACGATCAATTGCAGCCTCAGGTATTGAAAAATTTCGATAGGTAGTCTATTCAAGACCGATTAGTACTGATTAATTCAGATCAAGTGGGCATTCTTCATTGGGATAAAACTGGTTCAGCACTTGCCCGCCCTCGGAAGTCGTGTAAACCCCTCCGCGAGGGTGAGGGCTGATATGAACATCATTCCGCTGATTGTCAGTGCATTGCTTACACTGGCTGCAAGTGCGGCTTATGTCTCGTTGCGGTATTCGCAACAGGATGCTGTACTGGAGAGTGTTTCCGGGGCCCTCCTGATCGCCGGTCTCGCGGTGTTAGGTGGTAGTTTGCCCCTGTTTCGCTGACGCACTGTCTCTGAGCGCCGACTCGACGCTTCCCCGAAATCCTCATTGCCGGGTCAGGTGCAGTCCACTTTGTGCCGGAACAATGTGAGCCATCGTTGCCGCTGGTGCTCAGGCTGGTCATGCAGCAGGTGGCATCGTTGAGAGAAAGCCGCGAGGTTCGAGGCCGCGTGGTAGCGTCCACGGACGAGGTGTAATTTCCGGGACCGTTTCGGTGGGGATTGGGGTGGCCATCGGGGCCGGCGGCTAAGGTGGAGTTTGCGGACTTCAACCTGAGCCGGGAGCACCCGATGACCGACGACAGAGTGGCACTGATCGAGGCGCTGCAGAAGGCTGACGACGGCAACTTCCTGCGCTCGTTGGCCGAGACGGTCCTGCAGATCCTGATGGAGGCCGACGTGGAGGGCCTGATCGGCGCGGGCCGCTACGAGCGCACAGGCGAACGCAGCACCTACCGCAACGGCTATCGCGAGCGCAGCCTCGACACACGGCTCGGCTCACTCAACCTGAAGATCCCCAAGCTGCGGACCGGCAGCTACTTCCCCGGCTTCCTGGAGCCGCGCCGCACGGTCGAGAAGGCGCTGGTCGCCGTGATCCAGGAGGCGTGGATCGCCGGCGTCTCGACCCGGCGCGTGGACGACTTGGTGCAGGCCATGGGCCTGTCGGGCATCTCCAAGTCCTCGGTGTCGAAGCTGTGCAAGGAGATCGACGAGCGCGTCGGAGCCTTCCTGACGCGTCCGCTCTCGGGTGCGTGGCCCTATCTCTGGCTCGATGCCACCTACCTGAAGGTGCGCGAGGGCGGTCGCATCGTCTCTGTCGCTGCCATAGTCGCCGTCGCGGTGGACACCGAAGGCCGGCGCGAGATCGTCGGCCTGCACATCGGTCCCTCCGAGGCCGAGGTGTTCTGGACAGACTTTCTGCGGAGCTTGGTCAAGCGCGGGCTCTCGGGCGTGCAGCTCGTCATCTCGGATGCCCACGAGGGGCTCAAGGCGGCCATCCGCCGGATGCTGAAGGCGACCTGGCAACGCTGCCGCGTTCATTGGACCCGGAACGCGCTGGCTTACGTGCCGCGCACCCAGCAGACCATGGTGGCTGCCGGCCTGCGCCACGCCTTCCAGCAGCCCGATCAGGACGCCGCCCGGGCCGCCCTTCAGCACCTGGGCGAGCAACTGCACAACCGCTGGCCGAAGCTGAAGGTCTTCATCGAGGCCACGTGCGAGGACGTGCTGGCCTACCTGACTTTCCCGCTCCAGCATCGGGCCAAGCTTCACAGCACGAACCCGCTGGAACGCCTCAACAAGGAGATCAAGCGGCGCGCCGATGTGGTCGGCATCTTCCCCAACACGGACTCGATCCAACGCCTGATCGGTGCGGTGCTTCTGGAGGCCAACGACGAGTGGCAGCTTCAGCACCGCTATATGCAGATCGAGGGCATGGCCGGGTTTGCTTCGGCGTTGATCGAGGAGAGCGTCACGACACTTCCACCACAGGCTGCCTGACCGATGGCGGCTCCAATTCCACCCCGAAAGTCCACCTCATTGACGGACGTAACCGGCCGCGTTGTTGCTCGTGTTGCGGTCGCGATGAGCTGTCGCAAGCACGACCTCTTCCTTGATGAACTCGATCTTGCGCAGTTCAACGTGAAAGTCCGCGACAGCGAAGCCACTGCCTGAAGGGTGCGCTGGTGATTGCTTGGGAGCATCACAGCGTCGGCTGAAGACGCGTAGTCCACGCTCCGGTCATGTTATGCTCTTCGAGAGATGTCGGAGACATCCGGCTGCAAATGGCCGCTTCGGATCTGTGTCATGGACAACAGGAGAGTTGCCAAACGTCGTCTGGCAGGCATCATGGTCGCCGAGATCGTGAGCTACAGTCGCCTCATGGGTGCGGACGCGGCGGGCATGCTGCGTCGCCTGGACGCGCTCCGCCGGGAGCTGATCGACACTCGAATCGCTACTTCCCACTGCTGGATTGCTGCTAATCCGTCGACGACACTTCAGTGACTGGCATCACGGATCCTGCCAGCGAGAAGTTCAGAATGGTCTTCAGCCCTCAGATCGCCTGTGCACAGCGCGACAGTGGTGGAGCAGCACCATGGACCCATTTGCTTTCATCGAAGCCGTATTGGAGCGTCCGGCGCGTCCCCACCTCCTCTCAGCTTTGGACGTGTTCGACATCGCTCGGCGGGCTCTGATGGACGCGCCTGGCTATGATCAGCACATGCGCCTCGAGGAGCAGTACCAGTCAGCCGATGGCTGCTTCACGGCGTTCCGCATCCGGGATGAGGTGGCTCGCGGCGGTGCCCGCGGCCATGGCATCAGCTTCGTGCTGGCTGAGGCAGAGTGTCTAGCAGAGCACGAGCTCCGGAACGGCTTAGCGGCCGTCATGACCAAGCTGGTGAGCAGGTTGCTGTGCGAGCGCAAGACCGGCCGGGAGGCTGCCTACGCTTAAGATCTTGGATCAGCTGGCTGAGCGACGCGCCGTGTGGTCGAGCCCCCAAACGACGATCGAGCCACTTGCAAACGCCGATGTAAGCGCCGCTCTCAGCTCAGGTCGGTCACGCCGTGTCCCATGCTCGCCTTTGATCTGTGTTTTGACGGGCTGTATATAATATAGATTGAGAGCATGACTTGAAATTCAAATCAATTGCAACAGCCTTGCTGCTAAAGCCAAGCGCCAGCGCTATGGCGACTGGGGTGTAGAATTTATTCCATATTTCCAGACCTTCTTTCGCGAGCTGCAAGCGCCACGTGCGACTTGGACAGATAAACAGGAACTGCGGAGCTATCACCGTGCCGGTCTCCCGCAATTGCACGATGCCCTATCGGGCAGCCCGGCAAGCCGGGTTGACCTATGTACAAGGAGTCTCACAGGACGCCGCTACCTCATCCATTCCGGGGTGAGCGGTAGGCGAGCACGGAACACGATCCTTCCGCTCTCGTCACAGATGTGCGCGATGCAATCTCGCCGATCCCCAGGCGGGCGCGTATCGCGGGCAACATCACTCAGCGGGCCAATCACCTCATCGCGCGCCCTGCTGAGGTCAGGAAACTCGCGGCCATCATCGTCGAAGCAATGCCGCTGCCCGTCGTGGAAGTCGAAATAGAAGAGCGGCATGTGACCCACCACGGCAGAGCTACACCCACACGGGCGACTCCGTTAAGCGAGTAAAGTTCCGAAGCGGCTTGGCGTCTTATTGAGTTGTACTCCAAGGTACGATGTGGATAGAGAATTCCATCCTAAGATTCTTCTACGATTATCCTGTAAGGGCTGATGTTTCTATTTAAGCCTAGCAGGCCTCTCTCTCGCGCTTCTACGGACAACGATACGCCACTAGCCTTCAACGACACGCCTTCGGGATCACGGAGTCGTAAGGATCACTCACCGGGCGGCGACCGAGACACCCATGTGGCGATGAGGGCTAGAACGGCTCCACTCACTGCATGAAGCGCGATCTGCCATGCGGCTGCAGATCCTGAAGTCCAGACCAGAATGACGTCACACACGGGAATGAACACGCTGGCTCCCAGCACAAGGCACACAGCGCGCCGCGTCAAGACCAGAGCGAGGCCGCCGAGGTAGAGAGCTTAGGCGATATCGCGAAAGCCAATTGCACGCAGGTAGCCTACTGAGACACCGCTCGGAGCCGGGATGCCGAAGATCGCCGCACCGGCTGCGGGGAGCGCGATGAACAGGCCTCCGAGGCTGAGGAAGACGGCCGACAAAGCCACAACTGCCCACGTGCTCGGCTCCGCCCATGAGAGGCTTTGCAGGGTCGTGTTTGAGTTCTCAGCCATCAGGACGCCTCGTTACCGCGACGGGGATTTCCTCAGGAGGCTACCTCACGGGCATGCGTGGTCTTCGGTGAGGCTTCACGCTGGCTCCTTTCGCTATAATTCGATTGCTAAACGGGACGCTGCAGGTGTCCTTCTTTCCGACCGTCCTTGAATCATGGATCAACCACCGAGAACTGGGTAGATTAACGATACTACTCACATTCTCGTCGGCGAACGCACGACGCCATCCGAGTGACTATCTCAGCTTACTCAATGGGTTAGCTGTACGCCTAACAGTGCAGATCGTGGAGACGCGCGCTCAACCATCCAATTCGGCGCGAGGGTTAGAGCGGTCTCGATGTCTATCACCGCCAGCACGCCGTGGCCGTCGTAGGTCCACGAGATAGTCTCACAACGGCAGCCCGTTGAGCTCTGGATCGGATGGGGGAGGGTCCGCTGCGTCACAGAACGCGGAGGGCGGAAGATGGGTGTCACGATTTACGAGCTGGCCGAGCGGGCAGGGGTGAATGCTTCTACGATCCGCTACTATGAACGACGAGCCGTTCTGCCAGCGCCTCATCGATTGAGCGACGGGCAAAACCTGTACGCGGCAGCTGACATCGCCCGCGTGCGCTTCGGCCGCGGCCTCAGGCTGGAGCTGGACGAGATCCGCGCTTTGATCGAGATGATCGGAGAGGGCAACTGCGAGGAGATCGACGTCTTCGAGCAGGCCATCCGCGAACGGGCTACTCAGCTGCAGCGCTTCTGCGAGGCCATGCGGTCGGTCTCTAGCGCAATGCGGGCGGGAGAGATCGAGGAAGCGAGCGCGTTCGATCGGCTCACTGATGAAACTGAGGGGCAGCCAGCTGCTGACGCCGTCGATGAAGGCGATGGCGAAGCGACACCGCCCTCAACACCTAATCCGAAACGGAAGCGTGCAAAGTCCTGACGGGTAAGATGGCGGGATCCCAGCTGATCGCTTGCGACTGCCTGAGGCTGGCTTACTCGGCCTCAGGCTGGCGAGAAGCGGACATGCTGCTTGGCGGCCAACAGCGTCGATACGGTTCGCGGCGCCTGCGTTGCCGGCGCCGGTCTCGCGCTCCTGACTTATTGGGACGTGGCACGGGACCTAGCCGACGAGACGCTCGTCACGGTCACCCTGAAGGACGCCGAGCCCGAGTTGCTCGCTATCTGGGCGGTGCTGCCAACCCGACAGCACACGCCCGCCCGAGTGCGCAGGTTCCTCGATGTCATGAAAGAAGAGTTGTCCACTCGTCCACGCACCTGAGCAGCGCCGGAAGCGGTTTACAGGCCTCGTGCGAGCTGATTAGTGCGGAAAACGGGCGGCATTCCGCCCTATCGTTCCAAACCCGTAGGTCCGCCATGGCAACACCCGAGGACTGGCTGAGCCGCCTGCTCGCGCTTGTCCCCGTCCGTGGGCGCCTCGACATCTACTGTACCTATGGTGCCCCCTGGCGCATCGACCAAGCCCGTGCGGAGATCGGTGAGATGGCCTATCACGCCGTTGTCGCCGGAACGGCCACGCTTGAGGATCCGTCGCGCGGCCCGCCGTTGCGCCTCTCGGCCGGGGACATCCTGCTGCTCCCGCGGGGGGACGCACACGTCCTCCACGATGGCAGCGGAGCTCCTGCTGCGCCGGCGCACACGCGGGCGGGCTCCAACCTGCTGATCAGCGAGAATGCAGGCGCGGGCGAGCGGCTCGACATGCTCTGCGGGCACTTCATGCTCGCGCCCCCCCAGGACCGCCTGCTGCGGGACTACCTGCCGCTGCGGGTCGTGGTGCGAACGGCCGACCCGGGCGCATCCGCGACGTTGTCCGGAACCCGGGACGTGCTGAACGGCCTCGTTTCGCTCATGCGCCGTGAGGCAGTGTCCGACAGCCTGGGTGGCCGGGCCATGCTGGACGCGCTGTCCACGGCGCTGTTCACGCTGACGCTGCGACTGGCCAGCGAGGCCCGGGAGACGCCGGTCGGCTTGCTGGCCCTGGCGGGCCATGCCCGCTTGGCTCCGGCCCTGTCGGCCCTGTTCAACGAGCCGGGCCGCTCGTGGACGCTGCCCAAGCTGGCGCGCCTCTGCAACATGTCGAGGGCGACCGTGGCGCGGCAGTTCCAGGAGAGACTGGGCCAGTCCGCCAGCGAGCTGTTGATGGACATCCGCATGACCTTGGCGGCGAACGAGTTGCGGAAGCCGTCCGCGAGCACGGGTGCGGTTGCGGAGACGGTCGGGTACCAGTCCGAAGCCGCCTTCCAGCGCGCCTTCAAGCAGCGCATGGGCGTCACGCCGGCGCAGTGGCGCCGGGGTGCGCCGTCCGCCGCATTGCCCGTCCCGCCGCCATCGTGAGGACCGCGTCGCTACGGGGATTGCGGCGGCACGCTCGCGAAGAGCGGACCAAGCCCCTCTGCCATCGTCGGGTGCGCCAAGACGGCGTCTCGTAGCCGCTGGTAGGAAGTCCCGCCAGCATCGCCGTCTGCACCACCGCCACGACCTCGCCAGCCTCGGAGCCGATCATGGCCGGACCGTTCAATGAGCTGGTTGCGCCGATCGGTCGACGCCGAGACGGATCATGATGAGACCTTCCGGCATATTTTCGGCTGTGTGAAGCATCGAATGTCGCAAACTCCGTCGGTATCAAGGACGCACTGAACGCAACGCCTTCGGAGGGCACCATGAACTTCCTCATCGACAAGCTGGCTGGCTCGGGTCTGCTCCGGCGCGACCTCGACTATCACCTGCTCCGGGCCGCGATGGTCGTCATCTTCGCTTGGTTCGGGTACGACAAATGGTTCGAAGCCGAGATCAGGGGACTTCTCCCCCTGATCACGCACGGCCCGTTCACCTCTTGGACCATTCCGATCCTAGGCATTCGCGGCACGGCCATTTTCCTCGGCGCTTCCGAATGGACCTTTGGCACGCTCCTGTTCCTGGGCTTCTGGAACAAGAAGCTGGGCGTGTTGGGCGCCCTCGGCTCCACAGCCACATTCATCTCGACTTTGACAATCCTGCCGTTCGTGCCCGATGCCTGGGAAGCGGGCGCTGGTGGATTCCCCGCCATGGCGATGAACGCCGCCTTCCTCCTAAAAGATCTCGTCCTGCTTGTCGTCTCGATCTACTTGCTCCGGCAAGACGTAACTCGGTCGATCGCGGTTCGCCACTCTGGTGAGGAGCCCGGTACTTTCGCTAATTGGCCGCAGAGGACCTAATCTGACACTGCCCCTGACCCCACTGCTGGGTTCAGGGGCGCTCTTTGGTCCAGCCTACCGCAAACCCGGATGCAAGCTGCTGGAGGATCTCTGCCGTTCCGCTTTCAACCTGCCTTCGGGGCAGAAGCACCGAAGCCCTGGACGACCAAAGGTCGGACCGCTCTCGTGGAAGCTGATCGTTTCCTCAGTTCGCCGAGCGACCTGCTTGAGGTCTGCAGCTAGGGCCTGTGGCGACTTCTGTGGGCAGCCTGCTTAGCCCTGTTGCCGCAAACCGCCATGCTGCACCACCTCCGGCTGCGGCGGCGCGTATGGTCGGCGAACATCAGCGTGCAGCTATGTCCCTCGCACGCCTTGATGTGCGTAAAATCCTCCTCGCAGACGAGCCGGGCGAGTGCCGTCCCGATCGGCTGGAGCAGCGCTTCCGGACCGCGCCAGTGGCGCGAGGCCTGCATCTCCAGATGCACCTGACCGTCGTGATCCCGGGCCACGATCTGGTTGAAGCTCTCGTCCCGCTCCAGGAGTCGGTTGAGCGGCTTGAGATCGGCCAGGTCGTCGGCCGTGAGCGGTCTGCCCCTACGCTCTTCGACGTAGCCTCGGAACCACTCCCGCAGCTGCCGGGCCTGATCAGCGACGACGTCGAGCTCCCCCGGCGTAGCCCGGTCCCGCACGATCGCAGCCGCGGCCGCCGGCACAAGTCCGGCCTGTTCGAGCCAACGCAGCAGACCCTCGCCGTCGCCGATCCAGTCGACGGGTACATCGACGGGTGTCGCGACCGAGTTGAGGAAGTCGAGGCCGGTCTCGTCGGCTACGAAGATCGCGGGTGAGTGCTGATTGTCCATGAGGTCGCCATCCAAGCCGCCGGCAGGCCCATTCCATATGGCACCTAACCCCGTCGATTGCACCACGGGGGTTAGGGATCTTCAACCTGAGATCGACGAGCCGCTGCCATAGAGCCATGCCCATACACGCCTTCCGATGCCAGACTGGCGACCTAGGGCGTAACCTTCAAACTACGAATTGACAGGTTACTCCTAGTCGTCCATAACCACTCCATCATTACTGAGGCGGTTACCAAAGAGGGACGCCATGTCCGAGATCCGCTATCGCACCGTCGACGTCGACGGCTTCCGCATCGCGTATCGGGAGGCAGGCGCCCCGACTGCTCCCAAGCTGCTGCTGCTGCACGGCTTCCCGAGCGCGGGCCACATGTTCCGGGATCTCATTCCACTCTTGGCCGACCGCTTCCACCTCGTGGCGCCCGATCTACCGGGCTTCGGCCTTTCGGAGAGGCCGGCGCGGGAGCGGTTCACCTACAGCTTCGACGCCATCGCCTCGGTCATCGACCGCTTCACCGAAGTGATCGGCTTCGACCGGTTCGCGGTGTACGTCTTCGACTACGGGGCACCGACCGGCTTCCGGATCGCCGCGAAGCATCCGGAGCGGATCACCGGCATCATCTCGCAGAACGGCAACGCCTACGAGGAAGGGCTGAGCGAGGGGTGGAACCCCATCCGGGCCTACTGGCAGGATCCGTCGCAGCCCAACCGCGACGCTCTCCGCGACCTCCTGAAGCCGGAGTCGACGATCTGGCAGTATACGCACGGCGTCGCCGATACGACTCAGGTCTCACCCGACGGTTACTCGCTCGACAACTACTACCTGGGCCGTCCCGGCGCCGACGAGGTGCAGCTCGACCTGTTCGGCGACTACAAGAGCAACGTCGCCCTCTACCCGGCTTTCCAAGAGTACTTCCGCAGCCACAGGCCGCGCCTCCTGGCGATCTGGGGCTGCAACGACCCGTTCTTTCTACCGGCAGGAGCCGAGGCGTACCGGCGCGACATCCCCGACGCGAAGGTGACCTTCTTGGACACCGGCCACTTCGCGCTCGAGACCCACGCCGCCGAGATCGCTTCGGCGATCCGCGACTTCCTCGCCTGAGCCCGATGCCGGGACGCCGGGAAGCGTCCCGCTCCGCCCATCGTGCGCCCGAACGGCGCCCGCCAATCAGGGAGACTGCCATGCGCGCCATCGTCTTGGACGGCTTCGGAGGCCTCGACGTCCTGACCTACAGAGACATCCCCGAACCTGAACCGTTGGCCGGGCACGTCGTCATCGAGATCAAAGCCTTCGGCATCAACCACGCCGAAGTGCACATGCGCCGAGGCGAATGGGCCGAGGCGGCGCCAGTCTCAGGCATCGAGTGCGTCGGTATCGTCAAGTCGTGTCCCGGCGGCGAATTTCCGGTCGGCGCTAAAGTGGCGGCGCTGATGGGCGGGCTCGGCCGCACCATCAATGGCAGCTACGCCCAGTTCACCCAGGCGCCTATCGGCAACGTCGCTCTGATTGACGCCGATCTTCCCTGGGCCGAGCTCGCGGCCATCCCCGAGACGTATGCCACCGCCTGGACCTGCCTGTTCCGCAATCTCGAAATCCAGGAGGGGCAGCTTCTGCTGATCCGCGGAGCGACCTCGTCGTTCGGTCAGGCCGCTCTCAAGATGGCAGTAAACGCCGGCGTCCGCGTCATCGCCACCACGCGCAATCCAGAGCGGTTCGCCAAACTGGAGGCTCTAGGCGCCGAGCGTTGCGAGATCGAGCGGCCGAACCTGTCGCAGCATATCCCAGAGGCGAAGCGGATCGACGCCATTCTGGACCTCGTCGGCAACAGCGTGGTTCTGGACTCACTGGCGATCCTGCGCCGTGGCGGCCGCTCGTGCCTTGCAGGCTGGCTGGGCGGCCTCGATCCAATCCAGGACTTCAACCCGCTGCTGCAGATGCCGAGCGGCGTCAATCTGACCTTCTTCGGCAGCTTCGTGTTCGGCACCCCCGGCTTTCCGCTCTCCGACGTCCCGCTCGGGCAGATCGCCCGTGACGCGGCTGTCGGCCGGCTCGACGTGAAGCCCGCCCGCGTCTTCGGCTTCGACGAGGTCCGCGAGGCGCATCGCATGATGGAAGCCAACGCGGCCGGCGGGAAGATGGTCGTCGTGCACTGAGCCCGATCTGATCGGAGAAAATCGAGATGACGAAGACAGTGGCCATCGTGACCGGGGCCAGCCAGGGCATCGGTCGAGCCACGGCCGTGCGCCTGGCCCGGGACTTCTCCGCGCTTGTGCTGGTGGCCCGCAACCGGGCCAAGCTCGAGGACACGGCCGCGGCCGTGAAGGCGGCCGGATCTGAGTTGCTCGTGATCGACGCCGATCTGGCCGAGCCGGCGGCGGCCGCGAACGTTGTCGAGCGGACGCTGTCCGCGTTCGGCCGCATCGACGCGCTGGTCAACATCGCCGGCGCGGTTCCCGGGGTGGACGTCTTTCAGATGACGGACGAGCAGTGGCATGCGGGTCTGGAACTCAAGCTTCACGCAGCTCGGCGCCTCACCGTTCGGGCGTGGGATGCCCTTAGGGTGTCCCAGGGTGCGGTCGTGTTCATGTCGGGCAACGCGGCCGCGATTCCGCGGGCGGGCGCAGCAGCTGTGGGCGCGATCAATGCGTGCATAGAGGCCTTGGCTAAGGCGTTCGCGGAACGCGGCATCGTGGATGACGTGCAGGTCAACTGCGTGTCGCCCGGCGCGATCATGACCGACCGTCGCACGGCGATGCTTCAGAGAGCCGCTGAGGCCAAGCAGATTGACATCGAGGACGCAAAACAGGGCTTCCTGAGACAGGCCGGGATCGCCCGCTTCGGGACAGCGGAGGAGATCGCGGATGTGGTGGCGTTCGCCGTCTCCCCGGCGGCGCATTGGATGACGGGGACCGTGCTGCGGATGGACGGCGGAGAGGTCAGGTCGGTCTGAGTTCAGTTCCATCCGTCCAGGAGGCCTTGATGCCCACGCCTGATATCCTGATCGGCGCCCGCGCCGTCGTCTTCGATGCCTACGGCACCTTGCTTGATGTCCACTCTGCCGTGCAGCGCCATGCCGGCTCGGTCGGGCCCGACGCGAAGCCGTTGTCGGACACTTGGCGTCAGAAGCAACTCGAGTATTCCTGGGTGCTCTCCCTGTGTGGCCGCTACACGGCATTCTGGACGTTGACGGAGCGGGCGCTCGATTACGCGTTGGCCCGTCACCCAAACGTGGACCCGTCCTTGAGGCCAGCACTTCTGGAAGCCTATCGACGACTGGATGCCTACCCGGAAGTGCCCGCGACCCTGGACGCACTTCGGACACAAGGGCTCAAGACCGCGATCCTGTCCAACGGCGACACGGCGATGCTCGAGATGGCGGTCAGCAGCGCCGCGCTTCACGATCACCTCGACGCGGTTTTGTCGGTCGACCCGGCCGGGGTCTTCAAGACCAGTCCGCGCGCCTACGACCTCGCGCTCGAGCGGCTTGGGGTCGATCGCCGGGAGATCGTGTTCGTGTCGTCAAATCGGTGGGATGTGGCTGGAGCGGCCGCCTACGGCTTCACGCCGGTGTGGGTGAATCGCACACGTCAGCCAGAGGAGTATCCCGACCTCGCGCCTGTGCAGGTGATCGACAGCCTCGGCGCTCTCCTCAGGTGACGTTGTGGCCGGAATGCGAGCACTCCGCAGCCTTGAGCTGATTGTGCGTTTCATATCCTTCCGCTGGGGCAAACCGTAGCGCTCCGGACGCCATCGTTGAGAAAATCGGGCTTTGTGATCCATCTGGAATGCAACGGTACGGCGCGTCTGCTTTGCGCATGAAGAGATTTCAAAGCAGACGAACGGCTTCCGGCCAAAATCATGCACCGCGCGCAGCGCTTTTGTTTGTAAATACGGCCTGGACGCTACGAAGGTCGGGTCTGCGGCACAATCGCCCGTTCTCCCTGTGGCGGGGCAAACAGGAGGAGACTGCGCGCAGCGATGAGACACGCGGAATAATCCGCCCTCATCCGCGTCTGTGCTGCCGTCGCTGCGGCCGAGAGTGGCTTCAGCAGCGGCAGGAGACGAGAGACATGTGTCAGGTCAGCCCTACGTGTTGCACACGCCTTGCCGCAGCAGCGATCTGCCTGAGCCTTGCGGCCATGCCGGGAGCCCGTGCGGAGGGCGACGGCGACGGGTCGCTCCGCGCGGAATTGCAGAACCCCCGCCTGATCGAGCGGGGAGCCGGCCAACATCCCGACAACTTGGCCACCTCCAGCCTCTGGCACGGTGACCGTGCCCACAAGCGCGCGAACACGCCCGCGTCGGCCTACGCGCGCTATCCGAGGTGACGAGAAGCTGAAGAACGAAGGGTTCAGGAGCGGACTGGTCCCAGGTGGACCGAAGAAAAGTCCGACCCGCCGGAATAATCCTGATGGCCCGGCGTCTGCCCTCCCGTGACGCTTGGGATGGGGCCGGATGGCACGATCCGGGTGCGCGATGCGCGCACTCCGCAGGAGGCAGGCCGTGCAGCAGATGATGCTCCTCGTGGAGCCGTTGATTCCGGCGCTGAGACGCTACGCAGCAGCGCTCACGCGGGATCGGGCAGACGCCGACGACTTGGTGCAGGACACGCTGGAATTGGTGATTACCCGCTGGCATCAGCGCCGGACCGACGGCAGCGTGCGCTCGTGGCTCTTCACGATCCTGCACAATCTCGCGGTCAGCCGTATGCGTCAGCATCGGCGCCGCGGCGGAGCCCACCTGCCAATCGACGAGGCCCACGAGGCGGCGCTCGCGATGCCCGCTCCGCAGGAGGCGGCCCTCGGCTCCAGGGACCTCATGCGTGCCCTTGATGCGCTCACCGAGGAGCAGCGCGGTGTGCTGCTCCTCGTGACGGTCGAGGGGCTGTCCTACGCCGAGACGGCCGAGGTGCTGAGCGTGCCGATCGGCACCGTGATGTCGCGCCTGTCACGGGCGCGCGACAGGATGATCCAGCTGATGGACGACGAGGTCGATGCTGCTCGACTCCAGCGCCCGGCCCTGCGGAGGTTGAAATGAACGCGCGTTCGATCACCGACGATGACCTCCAGGCGTTCGTCGACGGCCGCCTGGACCCCGACAGCCGAGCCCGCGTCGAGGCTTACCTGGCTGCCGATAGCGCGGCTCGAGCGCGCGTCGCTCGGCTGATGGCGCTTCGCGATGATCTGCGGGCCGCGTTCGCCCCGGTCGCGGCGGAGCCTGTGCCGCCGCAGCTGGACCTCGCTCGACTAATCGCGGCACGCCGTCGCCGACGGCTTCCGGCTTGGCAAGCGGGCGCGGCAGCTCTGCTGATTGCGCTGGGTGGCGTCAGCGGCTGGACGGCTCGCGGCTCCCTGTCGGACAAGCCGACTGGCATCTCCGCGCTCGCAGAGGAAGCAAGAGCGAACTACGCGGTCTACGCGCCGGATCAGGCCCGACCGATCGAACTCGCAGCCTCGGACCGAGACGAGATCGCACGCTGGTTCTCGTCCCGCCTGAAGCGACCGGTTGGCGTGCCCGACCTCAGCGAGGCCGGCTACCACCTCCTCGGCGGTCGTCTCGTCGCGACGCCGCACGGGCCCGCCGGCATGCTGATGTACGACGATGCCCGGGGTACCCGCATCGTCATGCTCGTGCGCTCGCTTGACGGTACGGGCGATGTGCCGATGGTGGACCACATCTACGGCCCGATCGCGGGCTGTGCCTGGGCTCAGAAGGGGCTCGGCTACTCACTGGTGGCGGCCGCGAATCCCGAGGTGTTGCACCCGCTCGTCCGGGAGATCCGGCGACGGGCCGCCACCGAGGGGTGAGCAGGACGCTGCCGGGAGGAGGCGTGGCCGCCTGTCCTCGGGATCCGCGTTCTGTCCCGGCCCAGCGGGTCGCGTCCTGAGAGATCCGCACGCCCGTCCGAACACGACGTCACCCTGCAACCTCCCGCCGGCCCTGCTCCGCGGGAGAGCAGCCTTCCTTTACCCGAGAACAAGGGACACCAATGTCGGTCTTCGCTGGTTGGAACATCCAAGGCGGAGCGTTCCTGAGGCGCTGGGCGCCTCTGCCGCTCCGCCTGATCGTCGGTTACGGCTTCATGGCGCATGGCGTCGCAAAGGCGACCCGCGGTCCGGATGCCTTTCCCGCCCTCCTGCATGCCATGGGCATACCGGAACCGTTCCTGATGGGATGGCTCACGATCCTCGTCGAGATCTTCGGCGGGCTGGCGGTGCTGCTCGGCAGCTTTATCCCGTTGGCCAGCGTTCCGATGGCCATCGTCCTGCTGGTCGCGATGTTCACTGTGCACCTGCCCTACGGGTTCAGCTCCATCAAGCTTCAGGCGATCACAGAGACCGGCGCGCGCTTCGGGCAGCCCGGCTACGAGACGGACCTGCTCTACCTCGCCTGCCTCGCGACCCTTGTCCTCGGAGGGTCGGGGCCTCTCTCGGTCGATGCGGTGATCAAGCGGCGTGCAAGCCTCGGGCGCAGGACGTGAGGCCGAAGGCGCCGCGTTTGTTCTGGAGCGCCTGAAATCGGGCAGTCTGTTGGATTGTTCGATCTGGCCGCTTGCTGCTTCCGAACCGTAGGCCTGAGATGAAGGACGTCACCGCGCTGATCGTAGAACTCGTGCTGCTAGGCCTTCTCATCGCGGGCGTCGGCCCGGCAGAGGCGAATGGCCCGGTCGAGATAAGGGAAGTCGCGCTCGTCCAGCCTTCAGACTCGCACGCGCCGCAGAAGGCACTGGTCGACATCCAGAACACAGGATCCAATCCGGTCAGGGACGTAGCTTTCACCTGCACCTTCTCACATGACGGAGGCGTGGATCTTGAGACGAGAGAAGCCTCCATCGCTGAGATCACTCGCCATGCCACCGTTCGAACTGAGGTAATCTACTACGGCTGGCCGAGGGCCCGTCGCGTGAGCTGCAAGCTGAACAGGCCACGCTAGCAGGGTGACCTGCGTGGCTGTCGCTGCTTTGAGGCTCGGATCGGCCTCAACTGAAAAGCTGTGCCGATCGGCAGTAAAACCACCCTTTGGCTCTTGGCCGAAAAGCAGACCTTCCTCATTGCGCCCATCTCGGCCATTCAGCGACCTGCGGTGGCATCTCTAAAGCGGTCGTTCGCCGACTGGATGTTATGGATCGGCCCGCAGGGCCTTTGGCTACGCCTCGTTCTCGATCATCTCTCGGATGCGGCTGGCGAGCGTCTCCATGACAAAGGGTTTCGTGAGCACCTGCATGCCTGGCTCCAGATGCCCGTTGCCGATCACCGCGTTCTCAGCATAGCCGGTGATGAACAGCACCTTCAGACCGGGGCGCGCTACTCGGCCTGCATCTGCCATCTGCCGACCGTTCATGCCTCCAGGCAGACCCACATCCGTCACGAGAAGGTCGAGGCGCACGTCCGATTGCAGCACCCTCAGCCCCGAAGCCCCATCCGCCGACTCGATGGCCGTGTAGCCGAGATCCTCCAGCACCTCCGTCACCAGCATGCGCACGCTGGGCTCGTCATCGACGATCAGCACCGTCTCGCCCTGCGCGGCTCGCGGTGCGTCGCTCAGGCCAGCCAGGGCATCTGCCTCCTCTGCCTCGCCATAGTAGCGGGGCAGGTAGAGGCACATGGTCGTGCCCTGGCCCACCTCGGAGTAGATCCGAACCTGCCCGCCCGATTGCCGGGCGAAGCCGTAGATCATCGAGAGGCCGAGCCCGGTGCCCTGACCGATGGGCTTGGTGGTGAAGAACGGGTCGAAGGCCTTGGCGATCACGTCTGGCGTCATGCCAGTGCCGGTGTCGGTCACGCAGAGCGACAGGTACTGACCGGGTGGGAGGTCACGCTCCTTCGCGGCGCGATCATCCAGCCACTTGTTGGCGGTCTCGATGGTGATGCGCCCACCCCCGGCATCGCGTCGCGGGCGTTGATGCAGAGGTTCAGCAGCGCGTTCTCAAGCTGGGGTGGGTCAACGAGCGCCGGCCAGAGTCCAGCCGAGCCAACAACCTCCACAGCGATCTCAGGTCCAACGGTGCGCCGGATCAGCTCCTCCATGCCATGGATCAGGTCGTTCACGTTGGTGGGCTTCGGGTCGAGCGTCTGGCGGCGCGAGAAGGCGAGCAGCCGGTGGGTCAAGGCAGCGGCGCGCTTCGCGGCACCCTGGGCCGCGTTGATGTAGCGGTCGAGGTCTGTCAGTCGCCCTTGCGCCATCCGCGTCTGGAGAAGCTCTAGGCTGCCCGAGATGCCGGTGAGCAGGTTGTTGAAGTCGTGCGCGAGCCCACCCGTGAGCTGGCCCACAGCCTCCATCTTCTGCGATTGGCGCAGCGCCTCCTCTGTCTTCTGAAGCTCGGCTGTGCGCTCCTCGACCCGCCGCTCCAGCGTCGCGTTCGCCTGCTGGGCCGCTTGGAACAGACGTGCGTTGTCGATGCCGATGGCAGCTTGTGCCGCAAGACCGCTCATCAACTCCTCGGAGCGCTCGCTGAACACGTCCGGCTCCGGGTGGCCAAAGAACAAGCCCCCGATCACCTCACCTGAGCGGGACGTCACCGGAACCGCCAAGTAGCTACGCACCGGCAGGTGGCCCTTTGGCATGCCGGAGTGGGGTGAGTTTCGCCCGTAGCGCTCATCCTTCAGGATGTCGGCAGAGCGGATCACACCCTCACCCAGGAAGGTCGGCGCGAACACGGCCGTGGCACGCGGCATGCCGAACTTCTCGAATGCACTCCGCTCCGCACCCGAGAGCGCGTAGAGCATGTACTTGCCCCCGGCCTCATCGAGCACGTTGTAGAAGAAGGCGCCGAACTGCGCTCCCGTCAGCTCGACCCCGGCATCCACCACTGTCTGGACGAGCCGGTCGAGTTCCAACTCAGCTGCGATCCGGGTGCCGGTCCGGTTGAGCACCTCGAGCGCGTGACGCTCACTCGCGAGCCGCTCGTTGCTCTCGCGCAAGGCCGCCTCATGCGCCTTCTCGACCGAGATGTCGCGCACCTCGATGATGGTGCCGATGGTCCGGGACGCCTCATCCCGGACAGGACTTGCGTTGAAGGCGACCGGGTAGAAGTGCCCGTCCTTGTGGACGAAAACCTCCTCGCCGTCAGTGTGAGCGTTCTCCGGGAAGGCGCGGTCGATGGCGCACTCGTGCAGCGGGAAGTGGCTGCCGTCCGGCCGGGTATGGTGAATGACGTCGTGGAGGGGACGGCCTTGCGTCTCGGCAAAGGTGTAGCCCGTCAGCCGCTCCGCCGCCGCGTTCATGTAGGCGCAGTGCTGCCGGTCATCCATGAGGAAGATCGCGACCGTCGCGTTGTCCAGCACCGCATTCAGCCGGCGGGTTGTCTCCGCCAAGGCTGCTTCGGCCTGCTTGCGCTCGGTGATGTCGGTGACCGTCAGAACCGTGCCGGCGATCCGGCCGTCCACGCGCACAGGCGCGTTCGTGCACAGCACATGGCGCGAGGTGCCGTCCCGGCGGAAGAACACCTCCTCGTGATCTCGCAAGACCTCGCCGGTGTGTAGCGCAGCTACCACCCGGCAGTCTTCGGCCGGGTAGGGGCGACCGTCCGGGTAGTGGTGGTGCAGCGCCTCGTGCAGGTTGCGCCCGAGGAGCTCTTCGGCCGGCCAGCCGAACATCGCCTCGGCGGCGGTGTTGGCGAACGTAATGTTGCCGCTCGCGTCCAGCTGGAACACGGCCTCGCTGACGTGGTCCGTGATCGTCCGCAGGGTGCTGGCCTGGGCGCGCAGGCGCTCCTCTTGCTGGTGCTGAGCCGTGCGGTCGCGCAGGATCTTGACGAAGCCCTCGACCTCTCCGGCTTCGGTCCTGAGCGGCATCAGCTCGCCCACAGCCCAGAAGCGGCTGCCGTCCTTACGCTGGTGCCAGCGCTCGTCCAGGGCTCGGCCGCACTCCATCGCGGTGCGCAACTCCTGCTCAGGCCTGTCTTCTGCTTGGTCCTCGGGCGTGAAGATGAGGCGGACGAGTTGACCGACGATCTCTCCCTTGCTCCAGCCCAGGATGCGGGTCGCGCCCTGGTTCCAGTCGGTGACACGCCCGTCCCGGTCCATAGCGAAGATGGCGAAGTCGATTGCGCTCTCGACGATCGCTCGGTAGCGCTCCTCCCTCGCTCCCGCTGACCTGCTTTCCTGGACTTGCTCGCGAAGTCCTAGCTGCTCGGCCTCAGGCATGCTGGAGCTTTTGCTCAGCAAGACGGGCGCGCCTGCGGCTCTCAGCAGTCTCCTCACGTTCCAGCAGACGCAGAGCTGCTCGCATGACCTCGCTCGCGTTCTGGTAGCGCCCGGAGGCGATCTGGGCGGTGATGAACTGATCCAGCTCGAGCGTGATGGAGACGTTCTTGGCGATCCGGTTTGGCATGCCAGGCGGATGGCATGGGCGGACAGGGCTGTCAAAGTTTGTGCTACAGCAAAGCTCGGGTAGCTCCAGCGATAGCTCGGCGGAGGAAATTTGCCGCAGGCTTCTGCCCTCAGCATGCTGTTCGGATAGGTCTTGCCCAAGCCGAGCGTTCCAGCCCCATCGAGGCCCTGCTCTACTGAATGCCCAGCCTCAGGTTGCCCGGTGTCTTATACTGGTCGGCGGTGATGGGGACTCACGGGGTTTTCCAAGGGCGGCAGCTGTGTTTCGATGAGGCGGACCGAGAGGGTTTGCCATGTCCGCTGCTGTGCCGCTGCGCGAGGACTTCAGCGCCGATGATCTGCGGCGGCTGGCCCGGGTGAGCCGGGATGCCGGCCAGAGCCGTCGGCTGTTGGCGCTGGCGACGATCTACGAGGGCGGCAGCCGCAGGGACGCGGCCCGGACCGGGGCGGTGGGCCTGCAGACGGTGCGCGGCTCTCGTGCTCGCCTTCAACGCGCAAGGCCCAGCGGGGTTGATCGACCGCAAGGCGCCGGGCAACCCACCCAAGCTGGGCGCGGCCCAGCGGCAGGCACTGGCGCAGGTCATCGAGGAAGGGCCGGATCCGGAGCGGGATGGCATGGTGCGCTGGCGGCTGAAGGACTTGGCCGCCTGGGTCTATGCCAGCTTCGGGATCAGCCTGGACGAGAGCACGCTCGGCCGCACGCTCAAGCAGATGGGGTTTCGCAAGCTGTCGGCCCGCCCACGCCACCATGAGCAGGACCCGGCCGCCTTGGCGGCGTTCAAAACAGCCTGCCCGCCACCGTGAGCGCGATCCGCGCGGGCTTGCCGCCTGGAACAGCCATCGAGCTGTGGTGGCAGGACGAGGCCCGCGTCGGCCAGAAGAATACCTTGCCGCGCCGCTTGCGCCCGTCGTGGCAGCCGCCCCTCGGCCCTCAAGGATCAGCGCACGGCCTACGCCTACATCTTCGGGGCGATGTGCCCGGAAAAGGGCAAGGGCGCCGGCCTCGTCCTGCCCGGCTGCGACAGCGAGGCGATGAGCCTGCATCTGGCTGAGATCAGCCGCAGCGTCGATCCCGGCGCCCACGCCGTGCTGATGCTGGACGGCGCGGGCTGGCACAGCGCCCACGCCCTCGTCGTGCCCGCCAACATCACCCTGCTGCCGCGGCCGCCCTGCGCGCCGGAACTCAACCCGGTTGAGAACGTTTGGCAGCTTTTGCGCGACAACTGGCTCGGCGACCGGATCTTTGACTCCTACGACGACATCGTCGATCGCTGCTGCGAGGCTTGGAGCCGCTTCATCGACCAGCCTTGGAAGATCATGTCCATCGGCCTGCGCGACTGGGCATATCGGTTATGACCAATGCCGATTGGTATTAAACCCTGCTGGAACGATCATGCCGGTGGCACATGCCTCGGCCTGTCCGTTGGGGCATGCTCTAGCGGGCAGATCGTGTTCCGCAGGCCTGGCGCTTGCTCACGCAGAGCAGTGTAGCGGGTGTTTCGGTTGCAACACCCTTGTAGGGAGGTGCTAAGCTTCGGGATGGCTGCAAAGCACTCCCGTCACATCGCACTCACCGGCCCCCTCGCCGAGTACGTCGAGACCCAGATCGCCGGAGGTGAATATGCCTCCGTGAGCGAGATGGTCCGGGCTGCCGTCCGTCTTCTGATGGAGCGCGATCGAGCTGCAGCTCGCCCCAACCTTGCGGCCTCCCAGACCGCATCAGCCGATGAATAGGCCTGCGCCTGATCTCCACGTAGGTCACGACTTCCAAGCCGACCTTGCAGTCATCGAGAGCATCAAGGTGGTGCCGACGATCTTGGAGACCGTCTGCCGGGCGACAGGCATGGGCTTCGCTGCGGTTGCTCGTGTGACGGACGATCGCTGGGTTGCCTGCCAAGTGCGTGACGGGATCGCATTCGGGTTGCCACCTGGGGGTGAGCTAGAGGTCGAAACGACGATCTGCCGCGAGGTCCGGCGTTACGGAGCAGCTGTCGTCATCGACCACGTCGCTGAAGACGAGGCCTACTGCGGTCATCCGACTTCGGCGCTGTATGGGTTCCAGAGCTACATCTCGATGCCCATCGTGCTGCCGGACGGCACGGTCTGGGGCACGCTTTGCGCCATTGATCCGCAGCCGGCTCGCCTGAACACGCCTGGCACCATCGGCATGTTCAAGGCGTTCGCTGACCTGATCGCCTTTCACCTCGATGCCCAGCAGCGCGTGGGCGTCAGCGCTGCCGAGCGTGACCGGGCTTGGCGCCTGTCGCAGGATCTGCTCGTCATCGTCACCGCCGACGGCAGGCTCCAAACCGTGAACGCGGCCTGGACGAGGCTCCTCGGCTGGCAGGAGCAGGAACTCGTCGGCAGGAGCTTCGCCGAGTTTGCCCATCCTCTCGAGGCAGAGGACCTGGTTACCCTCCGTACCAGCATCGCTGAGAAGCCCCTGACGGAGCCTCACGAAATCCGGGTGCGGCACAAGGACGGCAGCTACCGCTGGTTCGCGTGGACCGGCGCTTTCGAGGACGGGAAGGTCTACGCGAACGGGCGGGACGTCACCTCCCATCGCGAGCAGGCAGAGGCTCTCGCCAGAGCGGAAGAAGCGCTGCGGCAGTCGCAGAAGCTCGAGGCGGTGGGCCAGCTCACGGGCGGCGTGGCCCACGATTTCAACAACCTCCTGACCATCATCCGCTCATCGGTGGAGTTCCTCCGGCGACCGAACCTGCCGGAGGAGCGTCGCAAGCGCTACATGGATGCGGTCTCGGATACGGTTGAGCGGGCCGCCAAGCTGACGAGTCAGCTTCTCGCCTTCGCCCGCAGGCAGGCTCTGCAGCCGGAGGTGTTCGAGGTCAGCACGTGTCTGCGTGCTGTGGCCGAGATGCTCGATCCGCTCATGGGCGCGCGCATCCACATCGTGACAGAGGTGCCAGACACTCCCTGCTACGTGCGGGCGGACCTGAGCCAGTTTGAGACAGCCCTCGTCAACATGGCGGTGAACGCCCGAGACGCGATGGAGGGTGAGGGCACGCTGACCCTGCACCTTTCCTGCTGCGATGGGATGCCGCCTATTCGCCACCACTCAGGTGCGTCCGGGCCCTTTGCGGCGGTGTCGCTGACCGACACAGGCTCCGGCATCGAGCCGAGCCGGATCAGCCGCATCTTCGAGCCCTTCTTCACGACAAAGGAGATCGGCCGCGGCACAGGCTTGGGTTTGTCGCAGGTGTTTGGCTTTGCCAAGCAATCGGGAGGCGATGTGGATGTCACGAGCAGGCTCGGTCAGGGCACCACGTTCACGCTCTACCTGCCCGAGGTCGAGGCTGAGATCACCCAAGAAGCCGAGGACGAACTCGGTCCATCGACGGGCGGCTCAGGACAGCGCGTGCTCGTGGTTGAGGACAACCTGGAGGTGGGCCGGTTCGCAACACAGATCTTGGAGGATCTTGGATATGTCACAACCTGGGCCCACAACGCTCCTGAGGCGCTGAAGGCGCTTGGCGCCGATGCAGCGATGTTCGACGCAGTGTTCTCGGACGTGGTGATGCCAGGCATGGATGGCGTTCAGCTTGCCCGAGAGATCCGGCGCCTATACCCCGGTCTGCCGGTTGTGCTGACGAGTGGCTACAGTCACGTGCTGGCTAAGGAGGGTCCGGACGGCTTCGAGCTCCTGCAGAAGCCCTACTCGGTCGAGGCGCTCTCGCACATTCTTCGTCGTGCGATAGGCAAGAGGAAGCGCAGGCGCTCAACGAGGCAGACTTAAGTCAGTGGGACCGCAGCGATCCAGCGCACCGGGATCTGTACGGCGCTGAGAATACCGATCCATCTATGCGCCTGAAGCAGGTACGCTGTGGCACACCGCGGCGGGCAGCACCTTCCGAGCCCTGGCACCGCCGGGGCTTTTCTTTTGCATGCAGAGCTCGCGGAAAATTCGCGCAAGGCCATGAAAGGGCATGCGCCGATTGGGCGTTATGCAGCGTTCGCCGCCTTGCTCTCACGCCGTCGCCCTCGACGCAGATCCAGGCAGCAGCCGCGTGGACGCGCTTTGACGTTCAGAAATCAACGCTTCTGGTGCTCGCCAGCAGCTCCCGAACGTCCAGCAAGCCTCTCCGCCCCGCGCAGCTTAGCCTCCCCCGTGCTTCGGCCGGAACGGCAGGACTTGGCCCTCCTGCCGGAGGCTCTGCAGGAGCGCACGGGCGAGGTCGGCCTGCTTGAACGGCTTGCCCAGGCGCACGAGGTCGGCGAGCCCCTCCTCAGGGAGCTCCGAATAGCCGCTGGCGAGGATCACCGGCACCGTGGCTTGCTCGGCCCTGATCAGCTCGATCAGCTGCATGCCGGTCATGCCCGGCATCATCTGATCCGTGATGACGAGATCGATGTGCTCTGAACGACGAAGGACGCGCAGGGCCTGCTCGCCCGAGGTAGCTTCCAGCACCTCGTGTCCGAGGTCTTCCAGCATCGCCGACGTGTTCATCAGGACGAGCGGATCATCGTCCACAACCAGCACTTTGAGTGGCTGAGAGGTTGGCACCGAGGAGCTGAACTCTGGGATCTTCTCCACGAGGCGGCCCGCCTCAACTACGGGTAGCCACAGCTCGGCAGTTGTCCCCTGACCTTTCACACTCTTGAGGAATAGATGGCCTCGGGATTGTTCTGCAAAGCCGTGGACCATGGAGAGGCCGAGGCCGGTACCCTTGCCGATGCCCTTGGTCGTAAAGAAGGGCTCCGCCGCCCGCGCCAGCGTTTGTTCGTCCATACCCTCGCCGGTATCCGTCACAGACAGGACGATGTAGCTGCCTGGTGCGAGGCCGGCGATCTCGTCAGTCCCCGCTTTCGCCTCGCGGGCGGCGATCGTGATCGCGCCACCCTCCGGCATGGCATCCCGGGCGTTCACCGTCAGGTTAAGAAGCGCCAGCTCCAGCTGATTGGCGTCTGCAAAAGCCAGTGGGAGTTGAAGAGGAAACTGCGTGCTGACGGGAATGGTGGAGCCGATCGAGCGCTGTAGCAGCTCGGCCATACCGCGCACGAGCTCCGGCACGTCGACGGGCCCGGTTGTGAGCTCCTGCCGCCGTGCGAACGCCAGCATGCGCTTGGTCAGCGTCGCACCCCGCTCGGCTGCCTGGATCGAGTTCTCAATGAGCTGCACGAGCTTGCGATCCGGCGGCAGACGCTTGCGCGCAAGGTTCAAGTTGCCGAGCACGACGGCGAGCAGGTTGTTGAAGTCGTGCGCCACGCCTCCGGTGAGCTGCCCGATGGCCTCCAACTTCTGAGACTGGATAAAGCGGACCCGGGTCTCTTCGAGCGCCTGCTGGGCGTTCCGCCGCTCGGTGACATCGCGCGTGATCTTGGCAAAGCCGACCAGCTCGCCGTGCTCGCCCCGGATCGGATCGATGACGACGTGCGCCCAGAACTGCGTGCCGTCCTTGCGGACCCGCCAGCCCTCCCGTTCGAAGCGGCCTTCGCTCGCCGCGATCTGGAGAGCGCGGGCGGGCAGCCCCGAGGCGCGATCCTCTTCCGTGTAGAACCGGGAGAAGTGCTCGCCGATGATCTCGTCTTCCGCGTAGCCCTTGAAGCGCTGCGCGCCCCGGTTCCAGCTCGTCACCCGGCCCTGCGGGTCCAGCATATAGATTGCGTAGTCCTGCACGCCCTGGACGAGCAGGCGGAAGTGCTGCTCGCTCTGGCGCAGCGCCGCCCGGGAGGTCTGCCGCTCAGTCAAGTCACGGGTGATCTTGGCGTAGCCGAGGAGCGTACCGTTGTCGCTCCGGATCGGATCGATGACGACATGGGCCCACATCAGCGTGCCGTCCTTGCGGACCCGCCAGCCTTCCTGCTCGAAGCGGCCCTCTGTGGCAGCGATCTGGAGAGCGCGGGCGGGCAGACCTGAGGCACGATCCTCGTCAGTGTAGAACCGGGAGAAGTGCTGACCGATGATCTCGTCTTCCGTGTAGCCCTTGAAGCGCTGCGCGCCCCGGTTCCAGCTCGTCACCCGGCCCTGCGGGTCCAGCATATAGATTGCGTAATCGACGATGCTCTCGACCAGGATCCGGTACCGGCCATCGTGGGTCACCGATGTCCCGGTCACCTTATCTGTGTGCATGCGTGGATCTCGATTTCTACTGGCGCCAAAGCGCAAACATCAATTTTGCCGACGAAAAGCAGAAGTAGAGCCGCTGGGCGAGTTAGCTCGTCGAATATATTCATGGTCCATTACACATAAGTTTCGGTGCTGGTTTTTTACAGATTTGGGATGGGTATTAGAAATTGCAATGGAAATGCGCCAATGGTCTTGCATAACTGAGACACAACAGCAGGAGATAACCCTAATGCGTTCAAACACAACGAGCGAGACCGGGATTGTTCCTGCACGATGCGCTTGCTGGAGTGACTGCGCAGCTCAGATCGCTCCTCGGCAAGTACCTGTATGGCTCTGAGCCAGACCGAACCAGCCGCGGGAGGCATCCTGGAAGGTTTGGGCCACTGCGGCTCTTAACAGCTCAGGCGTATCCCGGCCTGTCTGACAAGGAGCCTGCCCACTGTCGGCGGTGCTCTCCGGCCGAGCCTCAGCGACATCCTGGCACGGCTTCCCGCCGTAGAGCACCTGCGGCTTAGCGTTTCCCCTTGCCCTTCGGCTTGCCGTCCGCAGCATCCCTTGCGAGCCGGGCTGCCTTCAGACGCGCATTCTTCTCATCCATCGGGCTGATGACCGATGCTTTCGCCGCATCCAGCCTGGAAAGGCTCTGCGTCTTTGCGAATTCAGCGTCGGCCTGCTTCCGTTCTTTACTGTGACTGCTGGCCATTCTCTGACTCCAAACCTCTTGATCAGCCGTGATTTTGTTTCTGTTTTGACTTGGACTTCGGCAACAGAGCGGTCTCAGCGGGAGCTGCAGTCTCAGCAGCTTCCTTCGCGAGCCGCAGAGCCTTCAGGAGAGCCGTCTTCTCATCCTGTGCTTGGCGTACTTCTTCGTGATTGACCCAAGCGTCACCGCCATCCTGCGTCCAGCGATTCTGGCGATCAACGAGAGGCTCCAAAATGGTCGGGATGTATCCTGCAAACTTTGCCACCAACGGGCTCCTCGGATCAGCAGAAGTGTTTATTAGCTTTATAATAATTATTGCGTAATACCGAGTACAGCTGTGAGCATCATCACAGCGCCATTGCGACGTCTGGAATCATGCCAATAGCCTGTGCAGTATTCTGAGACAGCCTAGCATCAGTCAGGGCCACAGCAGCGCCTGGCTTTACGGCCTGGCGAACCAGCGCCACAGCCCGCTCCGGCGTCTCCGTCAGAGCTGCATAGAAAGCTGCCAATGGGATGGCCGACACCTCCTCATCCAGGAAGCTCACGTGCACGATGTAGGCAGTCTGGTTCGCCTCAACGATCCAGGTGGGATAGACGTCTTGGTTCATGGCCTACTTCGAAGCTTTCGTTCTGTGAGCAGCATGGTGCGGATGGCGCACGAGATTTTAGTCTGTGATGTTCGCGGCCATTCGCTCAATCTTCTCAGATGCATTGTCGGCGAGTTCCTCAGCCTCATGCCCCTGCTCGAACTCGGCTTCCCTCGAGCGCTCAGCCTCCGGAGCATGGCGCAACGCCTCATCCCTGGCGGACGGCGCCTCCCAGGCGTCAGGTACACCTCAAAGCGCCGCATGCATTGCGACAACCTCAAAGCCCTCCGCCGTCGGCCTCGATCGACATCGATCGATCGCTTCCTGCCGCGCATTGGCAGCGCCGCGAAGGCGTGCAGCAAACGGATATTTTCCCGAGTTGGCTCGCCTGCGATCCATCCATGCCTGGACAGACCGCTGGTGGTTTAAACAAGCGAAGCCGTCCCAGGCGGAACGGCTTCGCTGAAATCCACTGTCGGTTGGCCTTCAGGCCGACTGCAGGTTTGTCGCAGACTGCTTCCCGCTGCGCTTATCAGTCTCCAGTTCATAGGAGACCTTCTGGCCCTCAACGAGATTGCGCATGCCCGCGCGCTCAACCGCCGAGATGTGAACGAAGGCGTCTGAACCACCATTGTCTGGCTGGATGAAGCCGAAGCCCTTAGTCTCGTTGAACCACTTAACAGTACCGGTAGGCATTAGTATTCCCGTAGATTAATAGGCGATAGGGTATGACAGACGCATGCAAGCACGCGTTCGGCCGGTCGTCGTCGAAATAAGGGAGAAATGCAGAGTGCGCACTCAAGACGAGCGCTGCAGCCGATATCTGGCCAAAAATCGATTTTTGGCTTCTAGCACATTTACGAAATTTTGACAACCGAACCCTCAGCACACGGTGTGACTGAGCGCGACGGCCCTTTGTAAATGGCCGATTTGCTCAGTGATCTGCGGTTATGTCACCTGAGATGTGGTCCGTGCATCATCGACAGAGCATCCCCTGGGTTCTCACAGATGCATCGCAAGCCGCGGCAATCGAAGGTGCCTTAGATGCGCTCGGAATCCGGTGTCATAGTCCGCCACGGTGCTTGGCGGACGTGGAAAGCTGATGGAGCTGCCGCCGGGGGGATCACACACGCCAGCATAAGGGCCAGCCCAGGAAGCGCCGGGTTAATTGATGGTGGTGCGACCGGCGCGTTTCACAGCCTCGGCGCCGTGCCTCGCACTACTTGCCTGACCTTAGCCGCTCGGTTGTTGCCGGGAGGAGTAGGCGGCCGCGTTCAGCGACCAGACGCGTGCGCCTAACCTCTCGCTGGGCGGGCCTGCAGGATCGCCGCGCGCACGAAGGGGCGTGTCAAGGAAGGGCCGGCATTGCGGTTCACGAGGTCGTTGGCACCGGGATGCCTTCGAACCGCTTTGCTGAGACTAAGCCGGTAGCCTTCCTTGAACACGAACGGCGGGGTCATCGGATCCGCCAGGAAGGCGTCGACGGCCGCCTCCACCTCCGCGTCGCCGATGAGCTTGAGTCCGCACAGGGCTGCAGTCGTCAGAGTTTCCGTCATAACGGTAGCTTGAGCCAACCCGGCGCCTACCGCAATGTGGCAATCAGCCCTCGCGGGCAAAGAGCAGCCTCCGAAGACATGCCGAGACTGGAAGAAGGGTGGGTCCCGGAGCCGAAGCTCCGGGTTCTGTTTCTACGGTTACCCTACCGCAAGATGCTTACGCCGCGAGGCGGGCATCCATGACAACGTTATCGTTGGCATTTAGAGTTTTGGCCAGGTGCCTGAACCAGGGGTGTCCTGCGTCAGGCCGGTCGAGTCCTTACCGAAAGTCGCATCGTCTCTCGCCGAAGCGAGATAGAACTCGCGGTCCTTTTACCGTCCAGTCGAACCTATTTCGCCCCCAACAGAAGCACACCGCGTTGTGCTCATGGTGGAGGCGCCGGGTACCGCCCCCGGGTCCTGAAACGTTATTACGAACCGGTCATCAACCTCGCGAGCTACCTACCCCATCGCACGGGCAAGATCCAGCCGCTCATCGCTCTTCCAGCAGGCTGGCATCGCCCTCCAGGGGAGTTCACCCTGCTTCTGGGCTGCATCGTCGGGCCCGTCCCCGGCAGCACTTCTGCCCGCGCGTGTAGCGGACGCGAGCGCGTACAATGGGACTCTGATCCTTCATCGGGCGTCTCATCGATACCTTCAGCTCCAACTAGTGCGCCAACTTCTTTGTCGCAGCAGGATATGAACCCAGCTAAATCGAAAACGCTCTAGCGGCGCGTCACGGAAAAGGAACCAGAGAGCCTCCGACCACTTCGATGGAAGTTTTAATCTCTGATACTTTCCGGGCGGCCCTTGGCTCAGCCTGAGAAGGAGCCGAAGCCTTCGAAGTCATTGGAAGGTGCAACTCGCTTGACGGGGGTCGGCGTCGCTTCGCCAACAGTGCGACCCCTTGTGCTGTAAGACCCCGCTTTTGCGAGGCCGCTGTTGGTGGATGAAGCTTGCGGAATGCCTGCACGCTTCATTGCAGACGGGATAACATTGCCGACAGAGTTGCTCTGGTCGCGCTTTAGTTTGCCTTCGAGAGGACGGGTACTGGGAGGTGCTCAGGAAACCCACGGTGTATTCCCATGTTCCGGGTACCTTGCGTCGCAACATAGACCGTCGTGGACGCTTTCCGGGGCGGCTGGTCCCGTGCAATCGGAGCCATCCGCATGGCCCGTGTCTTTGCGGATCAGACCGCACGTTTGACCTGTCGGAAGCTCGGCTGCAAAGCCCTCGCTTCCGCGGTCACAGTCTCCACGCTGTCTGTCTGGAAGGACGAGTAATTCACCTGCCGGCCGTTCTTCTGAGCCGCGAAGACACGGCTGGCTATCTCAGTGTCGTCACTCATCGGTCCATGAACCGACACAGCTTCTTTGTCATAATCAAACACAGCCACATAGATGGATGGTTTAGGTGTTGACTTGGGCATCGCTCTAGGTGTCCCACTCACTGAATATCGCCATAAGATACGCAAGGCAGAGGCTGCCGATCGCAGCGTTGCCGACCACGGGACCGGTTGTATAACCGTGATGTTGCCAAAGCCGAGCCCGGGTCCGCTACGCCTGCCAAAATGAGCCGCCTGTGTCTGGAACTGCATGACGACAGTCGGCGTTGCAGACCCAATCCCACAGCCAAGGTGAGCGGTATGACCGGCAATGAAGAAGCACGCGTGAGCGCCAGTGGTCCGGGGCTGATGCAGGCCGCCTTAGGGTTTACGCTGTCGCTCGTCACGCTTGTGGGCTGTGTTGTCGGGCTCGGGATGGTGGCTTAATCGATAAAGGTAGAGCTTCGCTCGCCCTGCACCTGTGACCTTGGTCCTCACCGAAATTCCTGCTCCTGCAGCCCCGGCCTCGTGCCGGGGCTTTCCTTTTGCCCTGTCTGCCTCGTCGAACCACATCCGGCCACGCACAGATCGGTCAACATGGAGCCGCTCAGCGGATCCGGAACGTCAGGATCGGGCCTCAAGTTCGCGCGTCGCGCCGCTTTGGCTCCGGAGCGGGCACTTTGCTCAGTCATAAATCCTCAAGGCTGCGGAGGAACGACCGATAGCTGAGCGCCATCGCCAGCGTCCGGTCAATCTCGGCCAGAACCTGCCGGGCTTGCGCCTGCACCTCTCCGCCTTCTTCAAGCCCGGTAATCAGCTTGATCTGCCGCGCTCGACGCTGCTCTGCCTCGACCACCTGCCGCTCGGCGGTCTCAAGAGCAGTCTCATACCTGCGTGTCGATCCTTCCATGATCCATTCCGCGCTTCCTGGCCGTCCCCTGTTGCCGGGGATCAGCGTCATGCTCGCAGACCAGAATGCCAAGCCGATTTCAAGGATGCCGGGGCTCAACTCACGGCCAATGACGGTGCCCGAAACGGACCCCACCTAATGCGCCAAGGCAGCGAGTGGAGTTAGGCTGCCCACCTGAGCGATAACCAGCGGCAGCTAACGCAGAAGCTGCCCCGCAACCAAACGGTCCGGTTCGAGGCTTACTCCGCGACCTGACGGCCGTTCCTACCTCCAGCTCCGGGTTGGTTGGCGAGTTCTGCTCGCAAGCGCTCTGCCTTGTCCGCCGTCAGCGCTCCTGAGACACATCGAGGCCCTTCACGAACGGAGGATGGCTGGTTCATCGTAGTCCTGAGGCACGACGATGAAGCAGACATCCGGACTGGCACGCAAGCCGGCAGACGCGGTGATCAAAGACATCCGCCGGGCCACCCGCCGGCAGTTCTCGGCCGAGGAGAAGATCCGCATCGTGCTGGAGGGCCTGCGCGGCGAGGACAGTATCGCCGAGCTGTGTCGGCGCGAGGGCATCGCCAGCTCGATGTACTACGGCTGGTCCAAGGAGTTCCTGGAAGCCGGTAAGAAGCGGCTGGCGGGCGACACGGCGCGGGCGGCGACAGCAGACGAAGTCAAGGAGCTGCGCCGCGAGGCGGGCGCGCTGAAGGAGGTTGTGGCCGATCTCCTCCTGGAGAACCGCCTGCTCAAAAAAAGCATGAGCGGGGCTGGGGACGACGAGGCATGAGGTACCCAGCCCCTGAGAAGCTGGAGATCATCCGGCTGGTTGAGCAATCCCACCTGCCGGTGCGCCGCACCCTGGAGAAGCTCGGCATCACCCGATCGACGTTCTACCGCTGGTACGACGCCTACCTGAGAGGCAGTCCCGAGGCATTGGCTGACCGACCATCCCGGCCCAGCCGGGTCTGGAACCGTCTACCGACAGAGATCCGCGAGCAGATCGTCGCCCTCGCGCTGGAGGAGCCGGAACTCAGCCCACGCGAACTGGCGGTGCGCTTCACCGACGAGCGGCGCTACTTCGTCTCGGAAGCCAGCGTCTACCGCCTGCTCAAGGCCCAGGACCTGATCACCAGCCCCGCTTACATCGTCGTCAAGGCCGCCGACGCGTTCCGCGACAAGACCACGGCGCCCAACCAGCTCTGGCAGACCGACTTCACCTACCTGAAGGTTGTCGGCTGGGGCTGGTACTACCTGTCGACGGTGCTGGACGACTTCTCGCGCTTCATCGTGGCCTGGAAGCTCTGCGCCACGATGCAGGCCAGCGACGTCACCGCCACGCTCGATCTGGCGCTGACCGCGGCCGGGCTCGATCAGGTGCCGGTGGCGCATCGCCCGCGGCTGCTGACCGACAACGGATCGAGCTACGTCGCGGGTGACTTGGCGACATGGCTTGGCAGCCGAGGCATGACCCACATCCGCGGTGCGCCGCGCCATCCCCAGACGCAGGGCAAGATCGAGCGCTGGCACCAGACGCTCAAGAACCGCATCCTGCTCGAACACGCCTACCTGCCGGGCGAGTTGGAGGCCCGGGTTGCCGCCTTCGTGGAGCACTACAACCACGTCCGAGCTCACGAGAGCCTGGGCAATCTCACCCCCGCTGACGTCTATCTCGGCCGCGGCGAGGGCATCCTGCGCGAGCGGGCGCAGATCAAGCGTCAGACCCTCATCGACCGCCGCTTGCGCCACCACGCGCGGGCTGCCTAACCTCTCAACCCAGGTGGACCAGAGCCTCCGTTCCTGAGCGTCCCAGATCGTCTCAAATCATCTGACGACGGACACGTCGCCATCGACAGCCTCAACGCCTACCTGCATGCCATGCCGGGCGAGGAGTTCCTCATCCTGCAGATGCACGAGCTCCTGAACTACCTGAACCAGCAAGGCGTCACGACGCTGCTGGTCCTCGGCCAGCACGGCGTCATCGGGGACGTGCGCACCGACATCGACCTCAGCTACCTGAGCGACGGCATCCTGCTCTTCCGGTTCTTCGAGGCCAAGGGCGAGGTACGCACGGCGGTCTCGGTGGTGAAGAGCCGGGTCAACCCGCATGAGCGCACGATCCGCGAGTTGAAGTTCTCGGGCCAGGGGCTGCGGGTCGGCGAGGCCCTGGATGATTTCGAGGGCGTGCTCACGGGTCTTCCGTCCTATCGCGGGAAGGTCGCGATGTTGCCGGGCGGCGCTCAGCCAGGCGGAGGCGCATGATGCACCGACCGGCGGACCACGAAGGTCGCGTCCTCATCCTGGCGCCCCGCGGACGCGATGCGGGCGTGATCGAGCAGGTGCTCAACCGCGCCGGCACCCCGACCGCGTCCTGCCCCGACCTGGCGGATTGGGTGACGTGCCTGCGAGCAGGAGCCGGTACCGCGCTGGTCACCGAGGAAGCGCTCGCGGATGCGGACACGCGTTCTTTGTTCGCCTGGCTCGACGAGCAGCCCGCCTGGTCGGACTTCCCGTTCATCGTCCTTGCGACACGGCAGACAGGCCGCCGGTCGGAGCGCGCTGCCAGCATCCTCGCGCGGCTCGGTAACGTCATCCTGCTGGAGCGTCCGATCAACGCCGAGACGCTGACCAGCGCCGCCGCGTCGGCGCTGCGGGCGCGCAGACGCCAATATCAGGCGCGTAGCCTCCTGGCCGAGCGGGAAGCCACTCAGGAGCACCTGCGCCTCCTCAACGAGGGCCTGGAGCGGCGAGTCGCCGAGCGGACCCGCGAGGTCGAAGCCGCTCGCGAGACCCTGGCCTTCGCCCTCGATGCGGCCGGCATGGGCTCGTGGGACCTTGATCTCGCGAACGGAACCTCCCGCCACTCCCCTCGTTTCGACGCCATCTTCGGCTACGCCGAGCCGGTACCGTCGTGGACCCGCGATACCTTTCTCGCCCACGTGGTGGAGGAAGACCGCCCCGCGGTCGAGAAGGCATTCTCCGCCGTCCCGCAGACCGGCGAGATCAACTTGGAGTGCCGGATTGCGCGGCGGGACGGCGCCGTGCGCTGGGTCGCTGCGAAAGGGCAGGTCAAGTACGACGCGTCCGGCGCCCCGGCACGCATCGCCGGGATCTTGGTGGACCGCACCGAGCAGCACGTCACAGAGGAGGCGCTGCGTCAGGCCCAGAAGATGGAGGCCATCGGACAGCTCACGGGCGGCGTTGCCCATGACTTCAACAACCTACTCACCGTCATCGTAGGTGGCCTGGACATGATGTTGCGCCGCCCCGAGCAGGTCGACCGCGTCAAGCGCTTGGCTGAGGCGGCCATGGGTGCCGCAAGGCGCGGTGAGCAACTCACGCAGCAGCTTCTCGCCTTCTCCCGGCGGCAGATGCTGCGGCCACAGACGCTCAACCCGAACCGCCTGCTGCTAGACTTCAAGCCTCTCGCCGAGCGGGCGGCAGGTGGGGCCGTCGAGCTGGCCTTCAACCTCGATCCGGCGCTCGACCCCATTCGCATCGACCCGGCGCAGTTCGAGGCGTCGGTGCTGAACCTGATCGTGAACGCGCGCGATGCCCTGGAAGGTGTCGACGGGCATGCGCGCATCGCCGTGAGCAGCAGAAACATCCATCTCGGCACGGCCACAGTCGCCGACAAGGGCGTGCCTCCGGGGCCCTATGTGGTCGTCTCCGTGACCGACACCGGCAGCGGCATTCCACCCGACAAGCTTCAGCGCGTGTTCGAGCCGTTCTTCACCACCAAGGAGGTCGGCAAGGGAACGGGGCTCGGGCTCAGCCAAGTCTACGGCTTCACGCGTAGCGCCAAGGGCTTTACCCAGATCGAGTCGGAAGTCGGCAAGGGCACGACGGTCAGCTTGTACTTTCCGCGTTCGACCGACCCGGCCGACGAGGAGACGGGCGCTGGTCCGGCGAGTTCGATCCCGCTGCGCCGAGCCGGCGAGGGCGAGACGGTGCTGCTGGTGGAGGACGACGAGCAGGTGCTCAGGATGGCTGTCGAGAGCCTGGAGGAGTTGCGCTACCGGGTCATCGTCGCTCGCAACGCCGCCGAGGCACTGGAGCACCTTCGAGGCGTGGAGCGTATCGACATCCTGTTCTCCGACGTGGTCATGCCCGGCGGCATGAACGGGTCGCAGTTGGCGGTCGAGGCACAGAAGCTTCGGCCCGGCATCAAGGTCCTGCTCACGTCAGGCTACGTCGCAAACCTCGACGAAGGTCAGGTGATGGCCCAGGGTGAGATGCCGGTCCTGAACAAGCCCTACCGCCGCGACGAGCTCGCCCGCTCGCTGCGCCTGGTGCTGGGGCAAGAGGGGCGTTGACCCGTCACCGAGGGCGCCAACGACTGGCGTGAGTGCGGGCGGCAACGGCGCACATAGGAGCTCGAGGCCGGCGCGTTGTGGCTGCCTACCTGCAAGAGGTCCGCTTGCTGTCAGGAGTCGGAACTTCGGTTTGAACAGACCCGAGGTCCGGTCCGGGTCTGTTCGGGGCATTCAGCTGAACCGCACCAATCGTCCGCTTTCTCACGATCTAAGCTCCGAAGCGGACGGGCCGCAAACGGCCAACATCGGCCGTGAACCTTCGGAACAGCCCGCTCCAAACACGCCGTTCCGATAGCTGACACAGGCGGACCCCACTTCTGTCGAGCCAGCATCGTGTAGCTTGAGATATAGCCCGTTGAGACGATGACTCGAGCGACTGTTGCTGCATCATCATGGTAGTACAATCAGCTCACAATCCAGGCAGCATGACAGCGCTAAATTCCCGACAGCGAGCGCATTGGGTGTGATCTTCGTCGGAGGGCCCGCAATGAGCGCCCCGAGTAAGGCGCATGACTCATCTGTCGGAAAATAGAGGGATTAACGATACTGCTATCCGTTTTGCCTGCGAGGACATGGCGGGCGTTGTGTGATTTTACCAGGTTTCTCAAGTGGTTAGTTCAAAATCTTGCGCTTAGCGCGTTGAGAGTTCAACTGGCTCAACTTTACTATTTCCTGCTGCGCAGCAGGCGCGGTGTCGCTCCGAAGCCGCCTGTGGTCAGCAACGAGCGTAAATCACTGATCCCCGTACCCGACCCGTCCCAGAGCCCGCCGCTCGGGCGACCCTCTCGCCACCCGTTAAAGAAGGTGCAAGCGGGTGTGTCCATCGACTCGACTCCAATCAAATTCAACGAGGGATAGCTGCTTCCCACACCGAACAATCAAAAGTGCAATAGGATGTAAATGAGCGCATTTGGGGCTCATCTATTAGTTTAGCACCTGAGACATGCAGTCGCAGGGTTGCGCAGTAGGTAATTATGAAGTACGCATGTTGCGCCATTTGGTAGTTTGAGAAAAGATGGGCGTCAGTGCGTCAACGGGGAAACCGGTATTTGTTGTTTATAGTCATTTCCTATTGTTATTACCGTAAGTTCGGTAAGCAAGGCTTACCTTTTTGCGCGGATTGAAGCGCCTCCTCCTGGCGGATATCTCTGTGGCTCTCACGGAGATGATCATGCCAAAACAAACATTCGAGGAATTATTTCTTGAAGCCGCTGCCGCTCGGTCTCCGAGGGAGGTCCGCTCTGTGGCCCTGCTCGTGGAGGAAGTGCCGGTAGCCCCACAACTGCGATTTCTTCGCAAACTGTTCGACAAAGTACATATAGCCGCGTCTCTCATTGAGATTGCGACATTGATCGAGATAGACCCTGAGATCGAAATGGTTATGGTCTTCTCTATGGCCTCTGAGGAAGGTCTTGAAGATTATCTTAAGGAAATCCACCAGGATCATGCTCATCTGATGATCGTAAGCGTAGAAACTCAATTCAGCATTAGTTGGGAATCAAGACAAATAGAGACACAGCAGTATTTCAATCTAATCGAATACGAGGATCCGGAATCTGTTGGTAGATCTCTCAGCTCCAATGCATTGTTTTTCAAGGAAATCGTCCAAGCTCATCGGGAGCTTGGGGCGCCCAAAACTTAAGCGTTGAGCTGTTGGGTAGATCCTTCTGGCAGGAGCGGATCATTGGTCCGCTCTTCAGAAACGTATTCGCGCTTGGATGAGTTATGAGGATACCTCCCGCAAAAACCCGCTTGCTCAAAGATTGGCCTTGTGCTTCTCAAACTTGTGATCTTATCACGCCTGAGCCAGCGTTCGATGTCTCGGGTGCTCCCAAGAGCGCCGAGGAGCATGCCACAGCTGCAATCCCAGCGAGGGCGTGCTCCGAGGTCGATCGCAGTCGTGAACACAGCGTCGAGGTCCTGACGCATTCTCTGACGATCGAGGATGTTGAGGCGGACCTGTACGCGGCAATCGGGTACGAGCCGCCGGCTGAGGCAGCAGAAACGGTAAAGCCTATCGAAACCGGCACAGTCCGCGTAACGACGGGCGTTTGCCGGAAAGATAAATTCGGCCTCGGCGAACTGTCCGAAGCCCGTGCTGCCGAGGCAGCGACGGCAGGCGAACCTCGTCGACGCAAGCCGTCGCGGAAGAAGCGTGTCGTCGCTGCCTTCGACTCGTGGGTCGAGAACGATCCTGATCATCGTGCGGCGGTCGAGCAAGTTGCAGAGGCGGAACGGCGCTATGAGGCCGCTTTGGGCGCTGCAACGCCGGACATGCGCCAGATTGCGGTCACCTACGAGGAGATACGGGAAAGTCTCGCGATTTGTGAGGATTTCCACATCAACCAGGTCGAGTCGATCGCCAGGCTGATTCAACGATGCGGCACGCCAGGTGCATTCGCCTGCGGATCCTACTGGTGCACGCCCTGCCGACGCCGCTTTGGTGCGCGTCTCCTTGCTGATACGCGGACGCAGCTCACGAAGCGCTACGGTACGGATCTTGAGCAAGCGAGACCTTTTCTCCTCCATGTGACGATCCTGAACGACATTGTAATTCCCGATCCCGACCTTGATCGTGACTTTGGTGCCAACTTCTCGGCATCGACGGTCCGCCGCGACCATCGTGAGCTGCTTTCTCACCTGAGGCGCTGGCAGTCAGATCGTCGTAGCGCGCTGTGTCAGTTCCTCGACAAGCGCCACCTAAGCTTGGAGCTGATCGAAGACTGGGTATTGGGCGGGAACCGGGACCGGACGTTTTACAGCGCCGACAACCTATATGCCGATGCCCGCCGCCTCGTAGCCTTGAATGACGTAATTGCGTTGGCGCATGATCAATTCAAATCTCGACGCAGCTGGCTAAAGGATCCTCCTTCGGAGTTTGTCTCCTGGCGCGACAAGGACCGACCCAACGAATTCATGTTTCAGCTCAGGAGGGCGCAGAAACTTGACTACAAAGACATCTATCGCATCGCGCAGGATTTGCAAAACATCTCGCGCGCTTTTTGCGGAATTACCAAAACGAGGTTCCCAGAGCGGCTCAAGTATCTAAGTTCGATTCGCAAGGTACTGAAGCGTGAGCGTAGCCGGCTCTACCGTCTGAATAAGGATCTACCGGGTCTCTCACTCATTGGCCAGTTCGAGTTGGAGCTGGTCGACCTGCGCCATTCGATCGGTGGCACCCACCACCACACGACGAAGTCGAAGACGTTGCGGATCCTCGCCTCACAAGAGCGAAAGCCATCGAAGCCACGCAATTCTGAGGGGCCGGTGTCGTTCGAGACGCAACGGCGGCGCCTGAAGCAGGGCGCCAAGATGCGGCTACTCGATGAGGCACGCGAGCGGATCGCCCGTAACGAGGAACTGCCGAAAGATGAGTTTCCGGGACTGCAGTACGCCGTGTTGCTCCACATGCACGTGCTGATCGATCTGAATGGCCATAGCCGAGATGACGTCGAAAGGTGGCTGACCGGCAAAGAAGTTGGCGAGAGGCGGTTCACGGGACGCTGGCCCCTCCAGCATCAGGTGATGACCAAGAAGCTGTTCGACGACAAACCCGTCGACGACAGCCTGCGCCATATCAGCTTCTACCCTTTCAAGGCGCCCATCGCACTCAATTACGAGAACACGGCTCCTAAGCAGGACGAGGATCTGGCGGAGGGGGACCCCGCCAACTTCCCTGACGAAGCGCTCGCGCTGATCGCGTGGCTTCAGCATGGGATCGGGCACGAGAGCCTGCGGCTTGCAATCAACTGGCCGGGCGCCAATCGAGAAAAACGTGGGCGAAAGCCAAAATTCTCAGGACCTCCGAAGGTAACCGAGGAAGAGTTCGACGAAGAGTTTGGGGTGCATCTTGCGGAGCTTGGCGTCGTCCGACCGAAGGACCCAGTGGGTCAAACCGACCTGAGCCAACTGTTCGAGAATACGGATATTAACGATACTACCTCCTCTTCCGAGGGCAGCGAGGACTAGCGATAGGCCAAGAGATGCCTTGGCCTATCAATGGGTTAGATCCAGCAGAGAGTAGCCGACGGGGCCTGGAATTCGCCAAACCGTCGAATTCGGCCCCTTCTGGACGTGCCTGAGACCAGCCAAGCACTCAGGCGAGCAGCCCACACAAAGCACAACGGATCCGAACCTTGCTCCTAGAGGAGCGAGAACGCTCACGCTTGGCTTCGGCTCGCTGAACTCGGCTGACCAAACGGCATCCAAGATCAGAACTCAAAATTCAATCCAACAATATGAGGTGAGCATGATGGTCAATCCCAAAGGCATGTCTCATGAAGAGCTGATGCGTATCAGAATTGAGGTGGGGCGGACATACGGCATCAAGCTCTACCAGCAATATCCAGAGCGCGAGGCTGCGCGGCTGCTCCTGCCTTCTGACGAACGTCCAGAAGGAAGCGCCGACACCTCCACGCTCAAGCGCAAACGGCGGACCAATAAAATTCCTTATGTCGCGTGTGGCGACGGATCCGTCGCTTACCTCGGCCTGATGCTGTGCGACTTCATCATCTTCGGTGAAAACTCGATGC
Source organism: Methylobacterium durans (assembly GCF_003173715.1). Taxonomy (NCBI): domain Bacteria; kingdom Pseudomonadati; phylum Pseudomonadota; class Alphaproteobacteria; order Hyphomicrobiales; family Methylobacteriaceae; genus Methylobacterium; species Methylobacterium durans. The sequence continues at coordinate 2,904,848 of NZ_CP029550.1, forward strand.
TTTTGTGGGGTGACAACGCCCCACCGCCTTCTCCCCAGGCCCCACCGGACGATGCTGCTCCAAGCCCTTGAGATGGGGGAGGGCGGATCTGGCACAGGAGGCAGGAGGGTCCGGTGGGCCGATACACCAAGCGTGAGCATGCAGCCGGCAAGTTCTGGCTCGACGTACGACCCAACAGCCCAGCCTACTGCAGGCTGGAGGGCCGACAGGTCAGGCGCAAGTCGACCGGGACTGACGACCTCGAGCTAGCGAAGAAGGCGCTCAAGGCTCACTACCTCGCCGAGGACAACCCCGACAGCCAGGACGTCACGCGAGTTCCGGTCTCGGAGGTCGTTCACGCCTACTACGCGCAACACGGGCAGCACGTGCCCGCTCGCAAATGGCTGAAGTCCGCGGTCGGTCACTGGACGCGGTTTTATGGCGAGGAGAGCGTCTGGGCCGCAACACGCATCCCTCGGATCGAACGCTTCATCGACGATCTCAAGCGGAGGGACCTCAGCCCGTCCTCCATCAACGCGATCCTCTCGGCAGGCCGCGCCGCGCTGAACCGAGCGTGGCGACGCAGCGAGATTTCTCGCCAGATCTACGTGCCGAGCCTGAAGGTGACGAAGGTCGCGCCCAAGGGCCGTCCGCTCTCCGTCGATGAGTGTGCGGGTTGGCTCGACGCCTCAGCTCCTCACTTCCACACGCTCCTGTTCATTTGCCTCGCCACGGGAAGTCGGCCGGAGGCGGTGAAGGAGCTGCGCTGGACGCAAGTCGACTTCGAGGATGCACTCCTGCACCTGAACCATGAGGACCGAGAGCAGACGACGAAGCACCGACCGGTCGTGAAGATGCCACCGTCGCTGATCGCATATCTGCGGCAGCTCGGTCGCGAATCAGACTTTGTGGTCAGCTTCCGGGGTAAGCCAGTAAACCGGTACTACACCGCGCTGGGCGAGAGCCGGACGCGCGCTGGGCTCGATGGGCGGGTGAACCTTTACAGCCCGAGGCATACGGTCGCACGATGGATGCGCAAGGAGCGCGTCCCCTTCGAGGAGGTATCCGGACAGCTTGGCCATCGGGTGCAGGGGTTTGCGATCACCGAGATCTATGCGGCCTACTCGCCGGACTACCAGGCTCTAGCTACGGCGGCGATCGAGCGGCTGCTGCAGGCGATCGCCGTGCAAAGCCGATCTTGTCATTTTCTGCTCAGGGCTGAAGAAAAGCCCTCGCAAAACAAAGGGATAGCTGCCTGATGGAGTATCTGCACACGATGGTCCGGGTGGCGGATCTCGACCGCGCGCTCGCCTTCTACGTGGACGCGTTCGGCTTGCACGAGGTGCGCCGCGTCGAGAACGAGAAGGGCCGCTTCACCCTCGTCTTCCTCGCGGCTCCCGGCGACGTCGAGCGGGCGGAGGCGTCGAGATCGCCCCTCGTCGAACTGACCTACAATTGGGACCCGGAGGCGTACACGGGCGGACGCAATTTCGGCCACCTCGCCTATCAGGTCGAGGACATCTACGCCTTCTGCCAGCGGCTGAAGGACCGGGGCGTCACGATCAACCGGCCTCCGCGGGACGGCCACATGGCCTTCGTGAAGTCACCCGACGGCATCTCCATCGAGATTTTGCAGAAGGGCGGTTCGAAGCCGCCGCAGGAACCCTGGGCCTCGATGGAGAACACGGGCACGTGGTAGCCATTCGCGGCGAGGCCCCGCGCGGGCGCCTCGCCGCGGCCTCTGTCAGCCCATTCCGGTCTCGGCGGCGGGCGTGATGCCGAGCTCGGCGAGCTTGGCCGTCACGGCCTCGATCGGCCGCTTGAGTTTGAGGCTCATCACCGAGACTGGGATGCGCTCGCGCGCCATCTCGGTGAGCTGCTGGACGGATTCGAGTGTCCAGGTCGTGTCCTGCATCGCCATGCTCGCCTCCTCGTCGCGATGATGCGCGTGCGGCGGGTCTCCGGCCGAAGGCTCGGGGCCCTCGTCCGGGAAGCTAGGATGGCTCCGTATCAGCCACAACCGTGGGGTGAAATTCCGGGCATGCCCGTCCCCTGGGCAGACGAGCGGGCGGAGCTGGCGCCCTTGACCGGGCTCGCGCTCCGGCGCACATCCCCGCCCGGATCAGCCGGCCGGGCGGCCGCTCCGGACCTCACGGTCCGGGGAGGAAAGTCCGGGCTCCATGGAGAGACGGTGCCGGATAACGTCCGGCGGGGGCGACCCCAGGGACAGTGCCACAGAAAGCAGACCGCCCTGCATGCAGGGTCAGGGTGAAAGGGTGCGGTAAGAGCGCACCGCGGACGCGGCAACGCGGACGGCACGGCAAACCCCACCGGGAGCAAAACCGAATAGGGGCGACGCGCCCCCCGCGAGGGGAGGCAGGCCCACTCTCCAGGCCGGTCGCCCGGGTTGGTTGCTTGAGGCGGTCGGCAACGACCGTCCCAGAGGAATGGCCGCCACGTGCGGGCCGGCTTCGCGGCCGGCCTTCGCCCTACAGAACCCGGCTTACAGGCCGGCTGATCCGCCGCTCGGCCCCATTTTCCGCAGCTTCCTTACCCTCGGTTAACCTTGCTGAGGTCTGATCGGCGCCTGCGATCCTGCGGTTGCATGCGTTGACGATCCTCAGAGGCCCATGATACCCGCCAACATCCCGTCAACGGCGTATCTCGGATCGGCGGACGCGCCACGCGTTCGTCGCACGCTCAACCGTGCGCGCGTCCGCGTTCGTGCCACCGGCAACGCCCCGACGATCCGGCCCGCATCGCGGCGGGCTGCGGACGCTGTAGGCAGCCATGCAAGAACCCTCTCCGGACGAAGCCGTCAGGATTCCGCCTCAGCGCGCGAGGCCGCGATGAGGCGCCCAGCCAAGGGGCAGGGCTCGGCCGAGGGCCGGGGCGGTCCCGCCGCTCCGCACGTGCCGGTGCTGCTCGGACCCGTGCTGGAGGCCCTCGACCTCACGCGCGCCGGGCTCTCGGTCGACGGCACCTTCGGCGCCGGCGGCTACACCCGGGCCCTCCTCGCCGCCCAGCTGCAGGAGCGCGTCGTCGCGATCGACCGCGATCCCAATGCCATCACGGGCGGCCAGGGGCTCGTCGCCGAGGCCGGCGGGCGGTTGCGCCTCGTGCCCGGCCGCTTCGGCGATCTCGACGCGATCCTGCGCGACCTCGGCGAGGTTGGGGCCGACCGGGTGGTGCTCGACATCGGCGTCTCCTCGATGCAGCTCGATCAGGCCGATCGCGGCTTCTCGTTTCGGCAGGACGGCCCCCTCGACATGCGGATGGAGCGCGCGGGCGAGAGCGCGGCCGACCTCGTGAACGGGGCGGAAGAGGCTGACCTCGCCGACATCCTGTTCCATTACGGTGAGGAGCGCCGCGCCCGCGCGGTCGCCCGCGCCATCATCGAGCGCCGCCGCCGCGGCCCGATCGAGACGACGGCCGACCTCGCCGACCTCGTGGCCGGCGTGGTGCGGGCTGACCCGGCAAGCGGCATCCACCCGGCCACCCGCACCTTCCAGGGCCTGCGCATCGCCGTGAACGACGAGCTCGGCGAGCTGGTGCGCGCGTTGCACGCGGCCGAGCGCGCGCTCCGGCCCGGCGGCCGCCTCGCGGTGGTGACCTTCCACTCGCTGGAGGACCGCATCGTGAAGCAGTTCTTCTCCGCCCGCAGCGGCCGGGCGGTGCAGGCCTCGCGGCACGTGCCGAGCGTCGAGCGTCCCGTGCCGAAGAGCTTCGAGCCCGTCATCAAGGGTCCGATCCTGCCGAGCGAAGCCGAGATGGCGGCCAATCCCCGCGCCCGCTCGGCGAAGTTGCGCGCGGGCGAGCGCACGGATGCGCCGGTGCCGGAGCCGCTCGCGGCGATCGAGATGCTGGCGAGCCTGCCGGCGAGCGCCACTCGCGGAGGGCCGCGCCGGTGATCCGTCTCCTCAACGTGCTCGCCGTCCTCGGACTCGTGGCCTCGGCGATCTACGCCTACTCGACGAAGTACGAGACCCTGAACCTCGCGGGCCAGGTCTCGAAGCTGAAGAGCCAGCTTCACAAGGAGCGGCAGGCCATCGCCGTGCTGCGGGCCGAGTGGCAGCTCCTGACCCGGCCGGACCGCCTCCAGGCGGCGGTGGAGAAGCACATCGCGCTGGAGCCGATCGGCACCGAGCACCTCGCGCGCCTCTCCGACCTTCCGGCCCGACCGGAGCGCGGCGACGAGATCGGCCGGCTGCTCGCCGCCACCGCGACGCCGAAGGAGAAGCCGTCCTCCGCTGCCGCCGAGCCGCGCACGACGGGCTCCATTACTCGCACCGTCACGACCACGACCCGGCCGGCGACGACCCACACGCCCAAGGCCGCTGCCACCACCGCACCCACGACGGCTTCGAGGTAGTTCCCGTGTCCGAAGACGCTCATCCCGGCCGCGGCGCGCCTCACGGCGGCGAGGACGGCACGAACCCGCATCTCGCATCCGACGATTTCGCGCCCGACGCGGCTGCGCCGGCGCAGGAGGCGGAATCGGGGCAGGGGGCCGCCTGGGAGGGGCCGATGGACGAGGCCGGCGCGCAGGCTGCCCCGCCGCCCGAGGCGCCGCGCGGCGGCCCCGCGATGCGGCTCGTACGGGCCATGTTCCGCCTCGCGATCGAGCGATCCTACACCCGTGTCGGTCTCGTCGGCCTCGCCTTCGCGGGCGTGTTTGGCGCGATCAGCGTGCGCCTCCTGATGATGGCGGCTTTCGGCGACCCGCCGAGCCAGGAGCACAGGGTCGCGGCCGCCGCGACGACGGCGATCCGCCCCGATATCATCGACCGCAACGGCGAGGTGCTCGCCACCGACATCCGCACCGTCTCGGTCTTCGCCGAGCCCGGCAACATCTACGACAAGGACGAGGCGGTGGAGCTTCTCACCGCCGTCCTGCCCGACCTCAACGCCACGGAACTGCGCGCCAAGCTGACGCCGAAGCCCGGCAAGAAGGGCGTGGGCTTCGTCTGGGTGAAGCGCGAGCTGACCCCGAAGCAGCAGGCCGAGGTGCACCGGCTCGGCATTCCCGGCATCGGCTTCCTGCCCGATCACAAGCGTGTCTATCCGAACGGCACCGCCGCCGCCCACATCCTGGGCGTAACGAACCTCGACAACGTCGGTATCGCCGGCATCGAGAAGTACATCGACAACCAGGGCAACAAGGCGCTCAACGAGTTCGGCCTCATCGAGAAGCAGACTGACCTGAAGCCGGTTCAACTCTCGATCGACTTGCGCGCCCAATTCGCGGTGCGCGACGAGCTCGCCAAGGGCATCGAGCATTTCCGGGCCAAGGCCGGCGCCTCGATGATCATGGACGTGACGACGGGTGAGGTCATCGCCCTCGTCTCGATGCCGGATTTCGACCCGAACAACCCGGTCGACGCGCTCACCGACGACCGTATCAACCGCATGAATGTCGGCGTCTACGAGATGGGCTCGACCTTCAAGGCGATGACGCTCGCCATGGCGCTCGAATCCGGCAAGTACAACGTCAACTCGACGTTCGACACCCGCGGCGGCGTGCTGAACTGGGGCCGCCAGAAAATCCACGAATACCACGGCACCAACCGGGTCATCACGATGCCGGAGGTGTTCACGCACTCCTCCAACATCGGCTCGGCCAAGATGGCGCTCGGCGTCGGCGTGCCAGGCCACAAGGCCTTCCTGAAGAAGATGGGCCTGCTCGACCGGCTCAGGACAGAGCTTCCGGAGAGCGCCGCGCCGATCATCCCGCCGCGCTGGACCGAGATCAACACGATCACGATCGCCTTCGGCCACGGCCTCGCGGTGGCCCCGCTGCAGGCCTCGGCGGCCGTCGCCGCGATCTCGAACGGCGGCTTCCTGATGACGCCGACCTTCCTGAAGACCACGCCGGAGGAGGCGATGGGCAAGGCGACGCGCGTGCTCAAGCCCGAGACCAGCGAAGCGATGCGCTTCATCATGCGCCTGAACGCGGTGGAGGGTTCGGCCAAGAAGGCGGCGATCCCCTACTACTTCGTCGGCGGTAAGACCGGCACGGCCGAGAAGGTGATCAACGGGCGCTACGTGAAGAACCGGCTGTTCACGACCTTCATGGCGGCGGCCCCCATGGACAAGCCGAGATACCTCTTCGTCACGCTCATGGACGAGCCGCAGGGTCTGCCGGAAAGCGGCGGGTACGCCACCGCGGCCTGGAATTCGGGCGTGGTGACGGGCAAGGTGATCGAGCGCGTGACGCCGATCCTCGGCCTGCCGCCCTATTTCGAGCCGCCGGCCAAACCCTTCCCGCTCATGGTGAAGCTCGGCGCCTATCACGCGACGCAGGTGGGCGGCCCGTGACCGGAGGTTGCGCGCGATGACCGCGATCGGCCCGACATTGAGCGACCTGTTCCCCGATGCCCCGACCGACGGGGCCGGGGACTATGTCGTGGCGGGCCTCACCGCCGACTCGCGGAAGGTGGCGCCCGGCTTCGTGTTCCTGGCGGTGCCGGGCACCCGCGTCGACGGCAAGGCGTTCGCTGCGGGTGCGGTCGCCGCCGGTGCTATCGCCGTCGTCGGGGAGGGCGCGGCCCCGCCGGACCTCGACCCCGACGTTCCCTGGATCGCCGTCGAGGACGTGCATCGCTGCCTCGCGCTTGCCGCCGCACGCTTCCACGCGACCCAGCCCGAGACCGTCGTCGCCGTCACGGGCACGAGCGGCAAGAGCTCGGTCGCCGACTTCTCCCGCCAGATCCTCTCGCGCCTCGGCCGGGAGGCCGCGAGCCTCGGCACCGTCGGCATCGTGACGAACCGCGGCGCCGCCTACGGCTCGCTGACGACGCCCGATCCCGTCACGCTCCACAAGACGCTCGCCTGCCTCGTCCGCCAGGACGGCATCACGGACCTCGCCATGGAGGCCTCCTCCCACGGCATCGTGCAGCGGCGCCTCGACGGGGTGCGACTGTCGGCGGTCGGGTTCACCAATCTCGGGCGGGACCATCTCGATTACCACGCCACGGTCGAGGAATACCTCGCGGCGAAGCTGCGCCTGTTCACGACGCTGGCGAAGCCCGGCACGCCCGCGATCGTCAACGCCGACGGCGCCTATGCCGAGCGCGTGATCGCGGCGGCCGAAGGCAACGGGCTCGACATCCGCACCACGGGCCGCGCCGGCACCCACATCCGCCTCGAGGAATCCCGCACCGAGGGCTTCGCGCAGGTGCTGCGGCTGACCGGTCCCGGCGGCAGCCACACGGTCCGCCTGCCCCTCGTCGGCGGCTTCCAGGTCGAGAACGCGCTCGTGGCGGCGGGGCTCGCCCTCGCGACCCCGGCGGGCGATGGCGATCCGGGCGCCGTCTTCGCGGCCCTGGAGCATCTCGCGGGCGTCCCCGGCCGCATGGAGCGGATCGGGGAGATCAACGGTGCGCTCTGCCTCGTCGATTACGCCCACAAGCCCGAGGCGCTGGAGGGCGTGCTGACGGCGTTGCGCCCCTTCGCGACGGGTCGGCTCGTCCTCGTCTTCGGCTGCGGCGGCGACCGCGACCGGGGCAAGCGCCCGCTGATGGGCGCGATCGCCGCGCGTCTCGCCGACCGGGTGATCGTCACCGATGACAACCCGCGCACCGAGGAGCCCGCCGCGATCCGCGCCGCGATCCTCGAGGCCGCGCCGGGAGCGGCCGAGATCGGTGACCGGGCCGAGGCGATCCGTGAGGCGGTGCAGGGCCTCGGTCCAGGCGACGTGCTGGTTGTTGCCGGCAAGGGTCATGAAACCGGCCAGATCGTGGGGGATCGCGTGCTCCCGTTCTCGGACCACGACGTGGTCCGCGCCGCGATCGCGGAGGTGAAGGGATGACCGACCAGATAACCGACGCGCCGCTCTGGGTCGCCGCTGATCTCGCCTCGGCGACCGGCGGCCGCTTCGTCGGCGAGGCCCGCCCGATCACCGGCGCCTCGATCGATACCCGCAGCCTTCAGCCCGGCGACCTGTTCTTCGCGATCCGCGGCGAGGCCCGAGACGGGCACGACTTCGCTCCCGACGCGCTGAAGCGCGGAGCCGGAGCGGCGGTCGTCTCCGAATCCCGCGCCGGGGACTTCGTCGGCCATGGTCCCGTGCTGGCGGTTCCGGAAGGGTCGGACGATCCGGTCCTCGACGCCATGCGCCGCCTCGGGCAGGCCGCCCGTGCGCGCACCGAGGCCGCGATCGTCGCGGTGACGGGCTCCGTCGGCAAGACCGGCACCAAGGAGGCCCTTCGCCACGTGCTCTCGGCGCAAGGGGCGACCCACGCGTCGGTCGCCTCCTACAACAACCACTGGGGCGTGCCCCTGACGCTCACCCGCATGCCGGCCGAGACCCGTTTCGGCGTGTTCGAGATCGGCATGAACCACGCCGCCGAGATCCTGCCGCTCACCGCGATGGTCCGGCCGGACGTGGCGCTGATCACCACGGTCGAGCCGGTCCATATCGAGCATTTCCGCTCGCTCTCGGCCATCGCCGACGCGAAGGGCGAGATCTTCTCCGGGCTGAAGCCCGGCGGCGTCGCCGTGATCAACCGCGACAACCCGAACTTTCCCCGCCTGCTCGCCCACGCGCAGGCTTCCCGCGCCGGGCGCGTCGTCACATTCGGCGAACATCCGGACGCCGACGTGCGGGCCAACCGCATCGTGCTGCGCCCCGACCTGTCTGTGGTCGACGCGCGCGTGATGGGCATTCCCGTCACCTACCAGCTCGGCACGCCGGGCCGGCACGTCGCCATGAACTCGCTCGGCGTGATGGGCGTCGTGCACGCGCTCGGTGCCGATCTCGCCCGCGCCGCCCTCTCGCTCGCGGCCCTGAAGCCGCCGGTCGGCCGCGGCGAGCGCACCGCGCTCGCGATCAAGGGCGGCGAGGCCTTCCTCGTCGACGAGAGCTACAACGCCAACCCGGCCTCGATCCGCGCGGCGCTGGCGACGCTCGCCGCCATCGAGACCGGTCCGCGCGGGCGCCGCATCGCCGTGCTCGGCGACATGCTGGAGCTCGGCGAGGGGGCCGAGCGCCACCACCGGGAACTTGCCGCCGCCGCCGAGGCGAGCGGGATCGATCTCGTCTTCACCGCGGGCGCCCTGATGCGTCACCTGTTCGAGGCGCTGCCGGTCGGTCGCCGGGGGTCGCCTGCGCCACCTCGACCGACCTCGTCGAGCCGCTGCTCGGCGCCTTGCGGCCCGGCGACGCCGTGATGGTGAAGGGCTCGAACAGCATCCGCATGGGGCGGATTGTCGAGGCGCTCAAAGCCCGCTACGCGATCGACCCTGCGCAGCGCGGGGCGGCCCTCTCGGCGGCCCCGTGACGTCTCTTCTCGCGCCGCGATCCTGCCTCGGACGGACGTGGACGGGCCGGAGGTCGCCGCACCCTCCCACGCCCCGCCTCCCCAATCGAACCCTGCTGCGGCCGAGCCCCGGATGCTGTATCTCCTCTCGGACTTGAGCGGCAGTTTCTCGCCCTTCAACGTCTTCCGCTACATCACCTTCCGCACCGGCGGCGCGCTGTTCACGGCGGGCCTGTTCGTGTTCTGGTTCGGCCCCTGGATCATCTCGCTGCTGCGCCTGCGGCAGGGTAAGGGCCAGCCGATCCGCGAGGATGGCCCGCAATCGCACCTCCTCACGAAGCGCGGCACGCCGACGATGGGCGGGCTGATGATCCTGGCCGGCGCCATCGTGGCGGTGCTGCTCTGGGCGAACCCGCGCAACCACTACGTCTGGATCACCCTTGCGGTGACGCTGGGCTTCGGCGCCATCGGCTTCTACGACGACTACCTCAAGGTCACGAAGCAGTCCCACAAGGGCTTCTCCGGCAAGTTCCGGCTCGCGCTCGAAGCGCTCCTGGCCGTGAGCGCCTGCACGATGATCGCGCTCTACTCGCCGGCCGCCCTGCAGAACCAACTCGCCTTCCCGGTCTTCAAGGACGCGCTCCTGAATCTCGGCTGGTTCTACGTGCTGTTCGCCGGATTCGTGATCGTGGGCGCGGGCAACGCGGTCAACATCACGGACGGGCTCGACGGGCTCGCGATCGTGCCCGTGATGATCGCGTGCGGCACCTTCGGAGTGATCGCCTACCTCGTCGGAAACTCTTTCACCGCCAACTACTTGCAAGTGAACTACGTGCGTGACACGGGCGAGCTCGCGATCGTCTGCGGCGCGGTGATCGGTGCGGGCCTCGGCTTCCTCTGGTTCAATGCTCCGCCCGCGCAGATCTTCATGGGCGACACCGGCTCGCTGGCATTGGGCGGCCTCCTCGGCACCGTGGCGGTGGCCACGAAGCACGAGATCGTGCTCGCCATCGTCGGCGGCCTGTTCGTCCTCGAGATCATGTCGGTGATCATCCAGGTCGCCTCCTTCAAGCTCACGGGCAAGCGCGTCTTCCGGATGGCGCCGATCCACCACCATTTCGAGCAGAAGGGCTGGAAGGAGCCGCAGGTCGTGATCCGCTTCTGGATCATCGCCGTGATCCTGGCGCTGGCCGGCCTCGCGACCCTGAAGTTGCGCTAGGCGCGACGATATGGTCCTTCGGCGGCGAAATTCGACGTCGCCGCGTACCGGAACATCCATGACCCCCGTCACCACCTACGAAGGGCGCCGCGTCGCCTTGTTCGGCCTCGGCGGCTCGGGACTCGCGACTGCCCTCGCGCTCAGGGCCGGCGGCGCCGCGGTCGCGGCCTGGGACGACAACCCGGCGAGCCGGGAGCGGGCGCGGGAGCAGGGCATCGAGACGGTGGATCTCCGCGAGGCTGACTGGTCGGACTTCGCCGCCCTGGTCCTGTCGCCCGGCGTGCCGCTGACCCATCCCGAGCCCCACTGGACGGTGGGCCTCGCCCGGGCGGCCGGCGTCGCGGTGATCGGCGATGTCGAGCTGTTCTGCCGCGAGCGGGCGAAGAGCGCGCCGGGCAGCCCCTTCATCGCGATCACCGGCACCAACGGCAAGTCGACGACGACGGCGCTGATTGCCCATCTCCTGCGCGAGACCGGGCAGGACGTGCAGATGGGCGGCAACATCGGCACCGCGATCCTGTCGCTGGAGCCGCCGATGGCGGGCCGCGTCCACGTGATCGAGCTGTCTTCCTTCCAGATCGACCTGACGCCGTCGCTGAAGCCCTCCGTCGGCATCCTCCTCAACATCACGCCGGACCATCTCGACCGGCACGGCACCATGGAGCAATACGCGGCCATCAAGGAGCGGCTTGTGGCGGGCGCCGACCTCGCGGTCGTCGGCATCGACGACGGCCCGAGCCGGCTCATCGCGGAGCGGCGCGAGGGCCCAACCGTCCGCGTCCACGTCGCCGGCCCGACCGAGGCGCTCGCCCCCGCAGGCGGGCTCGTCGCCCGGGACGGCGTGATCCGCGAGGGCGAGGCGGTGGTGGCGGAGCTTGCCGGCATCGGCTCGCTGCGCGGCGCGCACAATTGGCAGAACGCGGCCGTTGCGGCCGCCGCCGTGCGCGGCCTCGGAGTGAGCGGCGAGGCGCTGCAGGCGGCTCTGCGAAGCTTCCCCGGCCTGCCGCACCGGATGGAGGAGGTGGCCCGGCGCGGCCGCGTGCTCTTCGTCAACGATTCCAAGGCGACGAACGCCGATTCCACCGAGAAGGCCCTCACCGCGTTCCGTGACATCCACTGGATCCTCGGCGGCAAGGCCAAGGAGGGCGGCATCTACCCCCTCGTGCCCCTGTTCCCCGCGTCGCCCACGCCTACCTGATCGGCGCGGCGAGTGACGCCTTCGCGGCGACGCTGGAGGGCGCCGTGCCCTATACCCGCTGCGAGACCCTCGACGTCGCGACCCGCGCCGCCGCTGAGGGCGCGGCCGCGTCCGGAGCGCCCGAGCCCGTGGTGCTGCTCTCGCCGGCCTGCGCCTCCTACGATCAGTTCCGCAGCTTCGAGGAGCGCGGCGACCGCTTCCGCGAGCTCGTGCGGGCGCTACCCTGAGTCGTGACGGACGTCAGAAACCGATAACCATAAGAGACCCTTTACCATTCGGGCACAGGATCGCGGCCGGCTGTCGGACGCCTCCCCCGGGGCGTCCCCCGGACGGAGCACGCCGCTTGCCATGATGTCCCGCGCGGAACGCACGCCCCTGACCGATTGGTGGTGGACCGTCGACCGCGGCCTGCTCGCCGCCCTCGGCGCTCTCATGGTGGCCGGCCTCGTCTTCCTGATGGGTGGCGGGCCTCCGGTGGCCGAGCGCATCGGCCTGCCGACCTTCTATTTCCTGAACCGGCAGGCGCTCTATCTCGCGCCCACCATCCTCCTCATTGTCGCGGTCTCGTTCCTGTCGCTGCGCCACGTCCGGCGGATCGCCCTCGTGACCTGGCTGCTCGGGGTGGTTCTCTGCGTGCTCGCCGGCAAGTTCGGCCCGGAGATCAAGGGCGCGCACCGCTGGATCCAGTTCGGCTCCTTCGGCCTGCAGCCCTCGGAGTTCGTGAAGCCCGCCTTCGTGGTGGTGGCGGCCTGGGCCTTCTCGGAGGGTGCGCAGCGGCGCGACATGCCGGGCGGCTTCCTCGCCATCCTGCTCCTGCCGATCACCATCGTGCCGCTGATCCTGCAGCCCGATTTCGGGCAGACCATGCTGATCACGATCGTCTGGTGCGCCCTGTTCTTCGTGGCCGGCCTGCACTGGTTCTGGGTGGCGGGCCTCGGCGCCCTCGGCCTGATCGGCGTGTTCACCGCCTACACGTTCCTGCACCACGTTCGCGAGCGCATCACCCGCTTCCTCGACAAGGATTCGGGCGACAGCTTCCAGGAATTCTGGTCGCGGGAATCGTTCCGCTCCGGCGGCTGGTTCGGCACCGGCCCGGGGGAGGGGGTGGCCAAGCGCCACCTGCCCGACGCACATACGGACTTCATCTTCTCGGTCACCGGCGAGGAGTTCGGCGTGCTGGTCTGTCTCGGTCTCGTGGCGCTCTTCGCCTTCATCGTCATGCGCGGCCTGAAACTCGCGCGGCGCACCGACGACACCTTCTCGCGGCTCGCCATCACCGGGCTGACCACCCTGTTCGGCCTGCAGGCGTGCATCAATATGGCGGTGAACACGCGCCTCATGCCCGCCAAGGGCATGACGCTGCCCTTCGTCTCCTACGGAGGCTCGTCGCTGATCTCGCTGGCGCTTGGCATGGGCTTCCTCATCGCGCTGACCCGCAAGCGTCCCCGCGTGACCATGCTCAGCCAGAAGCCGCCGGGCACCGCGCCCGCCACCGTCGCGGGAGTGATGCGGTGACGGTCTTCCAGGCGACGATCCTGCTCTGCGCCGGCGGCACGGGGGGGCACCTCTTCCCGGCCGAGAGCCTCGCGCACGCGCTACGCGACCGGGGCCTGCGCGTCGCTCTCGCCACCGACGCGCGGGTCGATTCGATCGCGCAGGAATTCCCGCCCTCCGAGATCGTCACGATCCCCTCGGCGACGCCTTCGGGGCGCTCGCTGATGCGCCGCGCGGGCGCGCTCCTGACGCTGGGGCGCGGCTTCGGGGAGGCGGCCCGCCAGATCCGGCGCATCAATCCGGCCGTCGTCGTCGGGTTCGGCGGCTACCCGACCGTGCCGCCGATGCTGGCTGCGCAGATCCTGCGTGTCCCGACCGTGCTCCACGAGCAGAACGCCGTGATGGGCCGCGCCAACGCCTTCCTGGCGCGGGGCGCCCGCACCATCTGCACCGGCTTCGCCGAAGTGCGCGGCGTGCCGGACAAGGCGACGGCGCCCCGCATCCACACCGGCAACCCGCTGCGTCCGGCCGTGATCGAGGCGGCCGGGACGGCCTTTCCGCCGCTCGGCCCCGGCGACGACCTGCACCTCCTCGTCTTCGGCGGCAGCCAGGGCGCGCGCGTGATGGGTGAGGTGGTGCCCAAGGCCGTCGCGCAACTGCCCGCGGACCTGCGCGCCCGCCTCGTCCTCGTCCAGCAGGTCCGATCCGAAGACCTGACAGCAGTCCAGAACGCGTATCTCGCGATGGGCCTGCGCGGCATCGAGGCCGCGCCCTTCTTCCGCGACCTGCCGGGGCGGATGGCCGCGAGCCATCTCGTCGTCGCGCGGTCCGGCGCCTCGACCGTCTCCGAACTCGCCGCGATCGGGCGGCCCGCGATCCTGGTGCCGCTGCCCGGCGCCCTCGACCAGGACCAGGCGGCCAACGCCGCGACGCTGGCTCGGATCGACGCGGCGCTCGCGATCCCGCAAAGCGCCTTCACCGCGGACCGCCTCACGGCCGAGCTCGTCGACCGCTTCGGAAATCCCGAAAAATTGACCCGGGCGGCTGCAGCGGCCAAAAGCGCGGGCATTCACGACGCCGCCGAGCGTCTCGCCGCGGTCGTCCTTGAGACGGCTGCCCGCACCTGACAATCCCGATCCCGCGCCGAGGCGCCCGAACGGAACGGTTCTGACCATGAAGCTGCCCGACAAGCTCGGACCCATCCACTTTATCGGCATCGGCGGCATCGGCATGTCCGGCATCGCCGAGGTGATGCACAACCTCGGCTACACGGTGCAGGGGTCGGACGCGAACGACAACGCCAATGTCCGGCGCCTCTCCGAGAAGGGCATGCGCACCTTCGTTGGCCACGCCGCCGAGAACGTCGAGGAGGCGGCCCTCGTCGTCGTCTCGACGGCGATCCGTCGCGACAATCCGGAGCTGGTCGCCGCCCGCGAGCGCCGCCTGCCCGTGGTGCGCCGCGCCGAGATGCTGGCCGAACTGATGCGCTTCAAATCCTGCGTGGCGATCGCCGGTACCCACGGCAAGACCACGACGACCTCGCTCGTCGCGACGCTCCTCGACGCCGGCAACCTCGACCCCACCGTCATCAACGGCGGCATCATCAACGCCTACGGCACCAACGCCCGCATGGGCGAGGGCGAGTGGATGGTGGTCGAGGCCGACGAATCGGACGGCACGTTCCTGAAGCTCCCGGCGGACGTGGCGATCGTCACCAACATCGACCCCGAGCACCTCGACCATTTCGGCTCGTTCGACGCGGTGAAGGACGCCTTCCGGCGCTTCATCGACAACATCCCCTTCTACGGCTTCGCCGTGATGTGCATCGACCACCCGATCGTGCAGGACCTCGTCGGGCACATCGAGGACCGGCGCATCATCACCTACGGCGAGAATCCGCAGGCCGACGTGCGCCTCCTCGACGTGGATCTTCGCGGCGGCCAGAGCCGCTTCCGCGTGATGATCCGCGACCGCCGCCCCGGCTTCCGGATGGAGATGGAGGATCTGGTGCTGCCGATGCCCGGCAAGCACAACGCGCTGAACGCCACCGCGGCGCTCGCCGTGGCGCACGAGCTCGGCGTCTCTCCGGAGGAGATCCGGAAGGCGCTCGCCGGCTTCGGCGGCGTCAAGCGGCGCTTCACCCGCACGGGCGAGTGGAACGGCGCCCAGATCTTCGACGATTACGGACACCATCCGGTGGAGATCAAGGCGGTGCTGAAGGCCGCCCGCGCCTCGACGGACGGCAGCGTCGTCGCCGTGGTGCAGCCCCACCGCTACACCCGCCTGCAGACGCTGTTCGACGATTTCTGCACCTGCTTCAACGATGCCGACACGGTCATCGTCGCCCCCGTCTACGCGGCGGGCGAGCAGCCGATCGAGGGCATCGACCGCGACGGGCTGGTGGCGGGCCTGAAGTCGCGCGGCCACCGGGATGCGGTGGCGCTGGAGCGATCGGAGGATCTGGCCGGCATCGTCGCGGGTCTCGCCAAGCCCGGCGACTACGTTGTGTGCCTCGGCGCCGGCAACATCACGCAATGGGCCTACGCGCTGCCGGGTGAGCTCGCGAGCCTGAAGCGGTGAGGGCGTGCAGGCTGCGCCCTGCGGGCGGGTGAGGCCGACCCCGCCCGCCATGCCGTCCCCGCACCGCTCTGGCGGCCCCATCCGGCGGCCCGGCTCCGCCCATCGCGAACGCTAGCATGACCTACCCCGACATCATCGACGACATTCGCGCCCGGGCGCCGAAGCTCCGCGGCCGGCTCCTCGCGAACCAGCCGCTCTCGGACCTGACGTGGTTCCGCGTCGGCGGCCCGGCGCAGGTTCTGTTCACGCCCGCCGATGACGAGGATCTCGGCCTCCTCCTCGCGGCTCTCGACCCGGGCTTGCCGGTGACCGTGATCGGCCTCGGCTCGAACCTCATCGTGCGCGACGGCGGGGTGCCGGGCGTGGTGGTGCGTCTCGGCGGGAAGGCCTTCGGCAGCGTCGAGATCGACGGCGAGAGCCTGCGCGTCGGAACCGCCGTGCCGGACATGCGGCTCGCCAAGTCCGCGGCCGAGGCCGGGCTCGACGGGCTCGCCTTCTTCCGCGGCATCCCGGGCTCGGTCGGCGGCGCCCTGCGCATGAATGCGGGCGCGCATGGCGGCGAGACCACCGACGTCCTCGTCGAGGCGCGGGGTGTCGACCGGCGCGGCGCCCTGCGGGTTTTCACCCACGCCGAGATGGGCTTCGCCTACCGGCATTCGTCCGCGCCGGACGACGTGATCTTCACGAGCGCCCTGTTCCGGGGCCGGCCGGGTGACCGCGCGGCGATCGAGGCCGAGATGGAGCGGGTCACCGCCGCCCGGGAGGCCGCCCAGCCGATCCGCGAGCGAACCGGCGGCTCGACCTTCAAGAACCCGCCGGGCGGCAAGGCGTGGCAGCTCGTCGACGCGGCCGGCTGCCGGGGCCTGACGGTCGGAGGCGCCCAGGTCTCCGAGATGCACTGCAACTTCCTGATCAATCGCGGCGGCGCCAGTGCGGCCGACATCGAGGGCCTCGGCGAGGAGGTGCGCCGGCGTGTGCGCGAGACCTCCGGCGTCGAGCTGCACTGGGAGATCAAGCGGATCGGGATCGCGGCCTGATCGAGGTCGCCGCCGCCCGGTACGGCAATCCGCGAACGTCCAATCACCCCCAACCCATGAGCCCGTCCATGCCCAAGCACGTCGCCGTCCTGATGGGCGGATGGTCCTCCGAGCGTGAGATCTCGCTCCGCTCCGGAACCGCCTGCGCGCGCGCCCTGGAGGAGCAGGGCTATCGCGTCACTCCCGTCGATGTCGGGCCCGATGTCGCGACCGTGCTGACGGCGCTGCGGCCGGACGCCGCCTTCAACGCGCTGCACGGACCGGCCGGCGAGGACGGCACTATCCAGGGCCTCCTGGAGCTCCTGAAGATCCCCTACACCCACTCGGGCGTCCTGGCCTCGGCGCTCGCCATGCACAAGGAGCGTGCCAAAACGATCATGAAAGCGGCCGGAGTCAGCGTGCCGGAGGGCCGCGTCGTTAACCGTCATGATGCAGCCAGAGCACACCCGTTAACCCCTCCCTACGTCGTCAAGCCGATCGCGGAAGGCTCCTCGATGGGGGTCATCATCGTCCGCGAGGAGCGCTCGCACCCGCCCCAGATCCTCAGCTCGGATGAATGGACCTACGGCGAGCAAGTCCTTGCGGAGACTTACGTTGCGGGCCGCGAGCTGACCTGCGCGGTGATGGGCGATCGGGCCCTCGGGGTGATCGAGATCAAGCCGGCCTCAGGGGAGTGGTACGACTTCGACGCGAAGTACGCCGCGGGGGGTCGATCCACGTGCTGCCGGCAGAAATTAAACCAAATGTTTACCAGCGTGTCCAAGAGTTGTCGTTAACGGCGCATCAAGCACTGGGCTGCCGGGGCGTCAGCCGTGCCGACCTTCGCTACGACGATACACCGGGTGGAACCGGTGCCCTCGTCGTGCTGGAGGTCAACACGCAACCCGGCATGACCCAGACGAGCCTTGTGCCGGAGATCGCAGCCCACGCTGGCTTGAGTTTCGGTGAGCTCGTCCGATGGATGGTGGAGGACGCTACTCTGGGCCGCTGAGCCCCGCCGGATATCCCGGTGACGGCGGCCTGCGCGCGCGCCTCGCGGGCCGCCTGCCCCGCTTTCTCCGCCGCAGCCGCCGCCCGCGGCCGGTGACCCCCATCGCCGAGCGCCTGCCGCCCTACCTCGGCACGCTCGGCGTCTCGGCCGCCTTCGCGCTGGTCGCCGTCACGGGCTTCGTGGCGAGCGGACGCTACGACGCCTTCGTCGCCGAGCATGGGCGGCCCCTCGACATCGCCGCCCGGCTCGCCGGATTCGGCGTCGAGCGCGTGACCATCTCCGGCATCTCCCGCATGTACGAGCGCGAGGTGCTGCAGGCCGCCGGCATCGACGGGCGTTCCTCCGTCGTCTTCCTCGACGTGACCGCGGTGCGGGATCGCCTGATGCAGGTGCCGCTCATCGCGACCGCGTCCGTGCGCAAGCTCTACCCGAACGAGATCGTCATCAACCAGGTCGAGCGCGAGCCCGCCGCCCTCTGGCAGAAGAACGGCGAACTCAGCGTCATCGCGGCCGACGGCACCGTCATCGACACGATGCGGGACGACCGCTACGCGAGCCTGCCCCTCGTGGTCGGCGAGGAGGCGAATACCCGCCTCGGCGAGTATCTCGGTCTGATCGCGGCGGCCGGCAGCCTCGGCGAGCGCATCAAGGCCGGCACCTTCGTCTCGGGCCGCCGCTGGACCCTGAAGCTCGACGGCGTCGACGTGCGCCTGCCGGAGAACGGTGCCGCCGAGGCCCTCGCGCGCCTCGTGCGGATCGAGCGCGAGGCGAAGATCCTCGAGAAGGACATCATCGCGGTCGACCTGCGCATGCCGGACCGCGTCGTGGTGCGCCTGACCGAGGAGGCCGCCGCCGCCCGGGCCGAGAGCCAGAAGAAGCCGAAGAAGGGGACGGCGACATGAGCCGGCTCCCGAGTCTTCCCCCGCGTCCGTCCCCGTTCCCTTCGTCCGGTAGCGTTCGATGCACAGCCACCACGGCCTCACGCCGAGACTGAAGCCGCTCTCCGCCCGCCGGAGCGCGACGCTCTCGGTCCTCGACATCGGAACGAGCAAGGTCGTCTGCCTCATCGCCGAGCTGCAGCCGGCCGAGGCGCTGACGACGCTCAAGGGCCGCACGCACCTCGCCCGCATCATCGGCATCGGCCATCACCGCTCGCGCGGCCTGAAGGGCGGTGCCGTGGTCGACCTCGAAGCCGCCGAACACTCCATCCGGCAGGCGGTCCAGGCCGCCGAACGGATGGCGAAGGTCGAGGTCCAGTCGGTCATCGTCAACATGTCGGGCGGCCGGCTCGGCTCGCAGCATTTCGAGGCGCGGGTCAACGTCCGCACCGGCACTGTCACGGGAGCGGACGTCGAGCGGGTCTTGGAAACCGCGAGCGCCCACGCCGTCAGCCCGGGCCGCGCCGTGCTCCACGCCCTGCCGACGGGCTACGCGCTGGACGGGCAGGGCGCCGTGATCGATCCTTCAGGGATGATCGGCGACGCGCTCGGCGTCGATCTCCACGTCGTCACCAGCGAGGCGGCCGCCGCCCGCAACCTGATGCTCGCCGTCGAGCATTGCCATCTCGGCGTCGAGGCAGTGATCGCCACACCCTACGCCGCCGGCCTCTCGGCCCTCGTCGACGATGAGGCGGAGATGGGCGTCGCCGTTGTCGACATGGGCGGCGGCACCACCAGCGTCGGCGTGTTCTCGGGCGGGCACCTCGTCCACGTCGACGCGATCGCGGTGGGCGGCCACCACGTCACCATGGACATCGCCCGCGGGCTCTCGACGCGGGTCGCCGCGGCCGAGCGCCTCAAGACTCTCTACGGCTCCGCCATCGCCACGCCCTCCGACGAGCGCGACATGATCGCGGTCCACGGAGTCGGCGAGGACGAGGCCGACGCGCCGACCCACGTGCCCCGCTCCCACCTCGTGCGGATCATCCGCCCGCGGGTGGAGGAGGTGGTGGAGCTGGTCCGCGACCGCCTGCGCAATGCCGGCTTCGCCGAGCAGGCGGGCCGCCGCGTCGTGCTCACGGGCGGTGCCAGCCAGCTCGTCGGCCTGCCCGAGGTCACCCGCCGGGTGATGCAGGGTCAGGTCCGGATCGGACGGCCGCTCGGCATCCGCGGATTGCCGGAGGCCGCCAAGGGCCCCGCCTTCTCGGCGGCGGTCGGGCTCCTCGTCTACCCGCAGGTGGCCCATGCGGAGCATTTCGAGCCGCGCGGGGCAGGCGCCTTCGCGGGCACGGGAACGGACGGATATTTCGGGCGGATCCTGACCTGGATCGGCCAGAGCTTCTGAGGTGAGACGCGGCGGCCGGGACGGGCCGCCGCGGCATCAAACGCAATCGGCACCCCCGACGGGGCGCCACAGCACATCGCGAAAGTCACGAGAGGGTCGAGCACCATGGCCATCAGTCTGCAGGCGCCGGACATCCGGGAACTCAAGCCCCGCATCACCGTCTTCGGTGTCGGCGGAGCCGGCGGCAACGCCGTCAACAACATGATCGAGTCGGGGCTCCTCGGCTGCGAGTTCGTCGTGGCCAACACCGACGCGCAGGCGCTGACCTCCTCGAAGGCCGAGCGGGTCATCCAGATGGGTCTCGGGGTGACGCAGGGCCTCGGCGCGGGCTCGCATCCCGAGGTCGGCTCGGCCGCGGCCGAAGAGGTGATCGACGAGATCCGCGACCAGCTCTCCGGCGCGCATATGTGCTTCATCACCGCCGGCATGGGCGGCGGCACCGGCACGGGCGCCGCCCCCGTCATCGCCCGGGCCGCCCGCGACATGGGCATCCTGACGGTCGGCGTCGTGACGAAGCCTTTCCAGTTCGAGGGCATCCGCCGGATGCGCACGGCCGAGACCGGCATCCAGGAGCTGCAGGCCGCCGTCGACACCCTGATCGTGATCCCGAACCAGAACCTGTTCCGGGTCGCCAACGAGAAGACCACCTTCGCCGACGCCTTCGCGATGGCCGATCAGGTGCTCTACTCGGGCGTCGCCTGCATCACCGACCTGATGGTGAAGGAGGGCCTGATCAACCTCGACTTCGCCGACGTGCGCGCGATCATGCGCGGCATGGGCAAGGCCATGATGGGCACGGGCGAGGCATCCGGCGAGAAGCGCGCGAACCGCGCCGCCGAGGCCGCCATCGCCAACCCGCTCCTCGACGACGTCTCGATGAAAGGCGCGCGCGGCTTGCTGATCTCGATCACGGGCGGCAACGACCTCACCCTGTACGAGCTCGACGAGGCGGCGACCCGCATCCGCGAGGAGGTCGACCAGGACGCCAACATCATCCTGGGCGCCACCTTCGACGAGAGCCTCGACGGCATCATCCGGGTCTCTGTCGTCGCCACCGGCATCGAGCCGCTCCTGATCTCGGCGAACTCGCCGAACAACCCTGAGATCGTGCAGACAGAGCAGCGCATCGCCGAGGTCGCCGAGCGCCTGCGGGCCGAGGCCCGCGCCCGCGCCGCCCATCCGGCCCCGCGCGGGACCGATTCCGTGCCGCAGGTGATGACGCAGAGCCCGCTTCAGGTCGCTCCGGTGGCGAGCCCCGTCATGGCCGCGCGCCCGGCTGCGCCGGAGACGATGATCGCTGGTGAACCGCGGGCCGAGGCTCCGGCCCATGTCGTGCGCGACGATGTCGTGCTGACCCAGGCGCAGCCCCGCGTCGCGGTGCCCTACGCAGCACCGCCCGCGCCGCAGGCGGAGCCCGCCGCGCCCATCGCCGCCGGTCCCTACGTGCCGCCGCGCCCGGCCGCCCCGGCGACCGCGGCCGCGCCGCTCGCCCGCCCGCCGCGGATGCCGCAGATCCACGAGCTGCCCCCGATCGGCCAAGCTCAGATCCGGGCCAGCCGCGGCGAGGAGCCGGCCGAAGCTCCCGCCGACTCGAAGCGGATGACGCTGCTGCGCCGCCTCGCCACGGTCGGCTTCGGCGGCCGCCGGGAGGAGCCCGAGGCTGCCCCGGCGCCTGCCCGCGCCCCGGCCCCGCCCCCGCAGCACGCCCTGCCTCCGGCGGCCCCGCCGGCGCCCCGCGCGCCCGTGGCGCCGGCCTACCGCCCCGCCCAGGGCAACCTCGATCCGCAAGGCCGCGCCGCGCCGGCCCCGCGGATGATGGATGACGACCAGCTGGAGATCCCGGCCTTCCTCCGCCGCCAGGCAAACTGAGCGGAGGGGTCCCTCCCCGCGGGGAGGGACATCCCGGGGCGGTGCAGGAAGCACCCCCGAGCCTTCTTCCGCCACCTCTTCGCCCTCTCCCCTCCCCGCAACGGGGAGGGGATGCACGCACGGGGGCAACGGCCGATGTCCCGGTGGCGACATTCGCGTCTCGCCGGGGAAGAGCCCAGCCTCCCGCGTCGCGCCAACCCGAGCCGGCCTTCATACGCCCATTCACAATTCGTCCGAAGGCGCGCGAACCGGGGACGCCGGGTTCGCGCAGCGCCGCGCGGAACTCCGCGCGGTTAGGCTCTGCCGGCCTCGAACGCAGCCCCAATCGGCGTCGGACCGTCCCATCCCGGGAGCGGGGCGGCTGCGCCCACGGAGACGTTGCGGTTTTTCGGCCACAGCCGCCGCTATACAACCTGCTGCCGTTAACCTTTTGTTAACACATTGATCGAAAAGGGCTTTCGGATTCATGTGCGAATCCGTTGGCTGTAACAGAGCGTAAGAATCCGTGATTTGATCCCGGCTTTTGCGCGCCGCTATAGAAAATTCCGGAACGACAAAAGCGCGGCGGTTCTGCCGCCCGCGCACGCAGGGGCACTAAGCAGCGGACGGATAGAGAGGGTCTTCGCGCGTTCAGTCGCGCCGAGGAGCCTGATCGCGGCCGAGGGCTAAGGAATGCGAACGAACCAACAAACAACCCTCAGAGCGCCGACGACGCTGTCCGGAATCGGCGTCCATTCGGGCAATCCGGCGGAGATCACGCTCCACCCCGCCCCCGCCAATCACGGTATCGCCTTCCTCCGAACCGGGATGCCCACGGGCAACGACCGGCTCATCAAAGCCCACCACGCCTGCGTCTCCGCCACAGAACTGTGCACCGTCATCGGCGACGTCGCGACCGGCGCGGTCGCCACGGTCGAGCACCTGATGTCCGCCCTGTACGGGCTCGGCATCGACAACGCGCTGATCGAGATCGACGGGCCGGAGATGCCCATCCTCGACGGCAGCGCCCTTCCCTTCGTACGTGCCATCGACGGCGTCGGCCTCACGACCTGCGGGGCGCCCCGCAAGTGGATCAAGGTCCTTCGTCCCGTCCGCATCGAGGTCGGCCGCGCCTTCGCCGAGCTCCGCCCCATCGACCGGGGCTTCCGCCTCGACGTCGAGATCGATTTCGAGAGCCCGGTGATCGGCCGCAGCCGCAAGGCCATGGACCTCACCGCCGCCTCCTACCGCCGCGAGATCGCGGGCGCCCGTACCTTCGGGATGATGAAGGACGTGGAGCGCTACTGGAAGGCGGGCTTCGCGCTCGGCGCCTCCCTTGAGAACACCGTCGCCGTCGGCGAGACCGCCGTGGTGAACCCGGAAGGCCTGCGCTTCGCCGATGAGTTCGTCCGCCACAAGTTCCTCGACGCGGTCGGCGATCTCGCCCTTGCCGGCCTGCCGCTCCAGGGAGCCTACCGCTCCTATTGCGGCGGTCATCGCATGAATGTCGGCGTCCTCACCGCCCTCTTCTCCGATCGCGCCAATTACGCGATCGTCGAGGCCCAGGGCGGCCGCCGGGAGAGCGCGCTCGCCGAGTTCGGCGTCGGCCTCGGGATCGCCGCCTTCGCGGGCGACCTGTAACCCTCAAGACACAGCCCGCATCCGATCGCGCCGGCGGCATGGCCGCCGTTTTCACGCCCGAATTGGACGCCAGGGTGAATCGTCTGTGAAGAGTGGGCTTCGGGGCAAGCGGCGGTGCGCGGCACCGTGGCATGGTCCCCGCCCGCCGGATCGACACTCGTGATGGCTTGGCGGCGCGAGGCTCTCGCAGAATGAGCCGCGCCTGTTGGGGAATGAACCGCAAATGCCTGTCACCTATCCGAACCGCGGTGCGCTGGCGGCCGTGCTCCTGAGCGTCCTCGGCCTCGGACTCGGCGGTTGCGACGCGCTCGATTCGATCAATCCCTTCGCCGAGAAGTACAAGCCCGAGGTCATCCCGGACGTCCCCGCGGACAAGCTCTACAGCGAGGGCTTGGCCAAGATGGAAGACAGCGACTACGAGGGCGCGGTCAAGAAGTTCGGCGACCTCGACAAGCAGTATTCCTACTCCGACTGGTCGCGCAAAGCGCTGCTGATGACAGCCTACGCGAATTACGAGGGCCAGAAGTACGACGACGCGATCAACGCCTCGAAGCGCTACCTGCAGCGCCACCCGGCGAGCAAGGACGCGGCCTACGCCCAGTACCTGATGGCGATGTCGCAGTATAAGCAGATCCCCGACGTGACCCGCGACCAGGACCGCTCGGAGAAGGCGCTCGTCGCCCTCCAGGAACTGGTCCAGCGCTACCCCACCTCGGAATACGCCAACGACGCCAAGGCCAAGATCCAGATCACCCGCGACCAGATCGCCGGCAAGGAAATGGAGGTGGGCCGCTACTACCTGCAGAAGCGCAACTTCCCGGCCGCGATCAACCGTTTCCGCGACGTGATCAGCAAGTACCAGACGACCCGCCACACCGAGGAGGCGCTGGAGCGCCTCGTCGAGGCCTACATGGCACTCGGCATCACCCAGGAGGCGCAGAACGCCGCGGCGGTGCTCGGGCACAATTTCCCCGACTCGCCCTGGTATAAGGATGCCCACGCGCTCCTGCAGAACGGCGGCCTGGAGCCGCGTGAGGAGAAGGGCTCCTGGCTGAGCCGCGTCTTCTCATCGGTCACCGGGCGCACCGCCTCGGCTCAGTAAGGCCGCCCGGCGGTCCTTCTACGAATCGCGGGCGAGGCCGGCAGACGCCGCCTCGCCCGCGCTGCATTTTAGGCGTGCGCTCCGCAGCGCTTGGCCTTACATGACGGCCTTCCAGAGTGACGACAGGGCTTCCGACGCGGCATGCTCGTGCAGCTTGCGATCCGCGACATCGTTCTGATCGACAAGCTTGAGCTGAACTTCCGCGACGGGCTGAGCGTCCTGACCGGCGAGACAGGCGCGGGCAAGTCGATCCTCCTCGACGCCTTCGCCCTGGCCCTCGGCGGCCGCGGTGACGGGCGCCTCGTGCGCCACGGCGAAAGCCAGGGCAGCGTCACTGCCGTCTTCGACGCGCCCCTCGACCACCCGGCCCGCGCCGTCGCGGCGGAGGCCGAGATCGACACCGAAGGCGACCTGATCCTGCGCCGCACGCAGATGGCGGACGGGCGCACCCGCGCCTTCGTCAACGACCAGCCCGTGGGCGTGCAGGTGCTGCGCGCGATCGGCGCGGCCCTCGTCGAGATTCACGGCCAGCACGATGACCGGGCTCTCGCCGACCCCTCAACGCACCGCGCCATCCTCGACGCCTTCGGTGGGCTCCAGGGACCGCTCGCGGCGGTCGGCGAGGCCGCAAAGCGCGTGCGCGGCGCTCGCGGAGCGCTCGCCGACCAACGCGCCCGCGTCGAGGCCGCGCGCAAGGAATCGGACTTCCTGCGCCACGCCGTGGACGAACTCGCGACCCTCGATCCCCAGCCCGGTGAGGAAGCGACGCTCGCCGAGCGCCGCACCGTGATGCAGCAGAGCGAGAAGGTGGCGCGCGAGCTCAACGACGCGCTGGAGGCGGTCGGCGGCGCGAATTCCGGCAGCGCCCATCTCTCGTCGGCCGTGCGCAAGCTGGAGCGGCGGGCCGCGCAACTGCCTGCCCTCGTCGAGCCCTGCATCGCCGCCCTCGACGCGGCCTTGGTGGCGCTCGACGAGGCGCGCGCCGTTCTCGACGCGGCCCTCTCCGAGACCGAGTTCGATCCGCGCGAGCTGGAGCGGGTCGAGGAGCGGCTGTTCGCCCTGCGCGCCGCCTCCCGCAAATACGACGTGGCGGCCGACGATCTCGCGGCCCTGCGCGAGCGCTACGTCGCGGACGTCGCGGCGATCGACGCGGGCGAGGAGGCGCTCGGCGGCCTGCAGCAGGCGCTCGATGCCGCCGAGGCCGCCTACGCCAAGGCGGCGACCAAGCTCAGCGAGTGTCGGAAGCGGGCGGCCAAATCACTCGACGCGGCCGTGAAGGCGGAGCTGCCCCCGCTCAAGCTCGAGCGCGCCCGCTTCATCACCGAGATCGCGACCGATCCCGATTCGCGCGACGCCGCGGGCAGCGACCGGGTCGAGTTCTGGGCCCAGACGAATCCCGGCACGCGGCCGGGGCCGATGATGAAAGTGGCCTCCGGCGGCGAGCTTTCCCGGTTCATGCTGGCGCTGAAGGTGGTGCTCGCCGACAAGGGTTCGGCGCCGACCCTGATCTTCGACGAGATCGACACCGGCGTCGGCGGCGCGGTCGCGGACGCGATCGGCGCGCGGCTCGCCCGGCTGTCGCGCGACGTGCAGGTCGTCGCCGTCACCCACGCCCCCCAGGTGGCGGCGCGGGCGCAGACGCATTTCCTGATCGCCAAGGACCCGGTCAAGGGCAGCGATCGGGTCGCGACACGGGTCGCGACACTGCCCGTCGAGGCGCGGCGCGAGGAGATCGCCCGGATGCTCGCGGGCGCAACGGTCACCGACGAGGCGCGCGCGGCCGCGGCGCGGCTTCTGCAAGGTGCGGGGGCTTGAGGGCGCGCGCCGCACGCTCCGCGACCAGTCACGCAGCGTATTCGGCGCTGCCCGCTGCGCTCGGCGCATCCTCACCATGCGAACCGCGCGCCGCAGACTTGCGCACAACTTGGCCGTAATGATTTGTTAACCATCCCGCGCGAGATTCACCGCGACGCTCCCTGCCTTCTGCGGGGAGCGGCGTTCCAGTCTCAAGGGGAGAGACGATGCGCGAGGAGATCGCACAATCGGATAGCTTCTCGACGGAGGGTTGCACCTCCGCTCCGGTTCTCAGTGTCGACACCCGCTTCCGCCTCGGCCATGCGCTTCGCACGATCTACGAGGACAGCGTCGACCGGCAGCCGATTCCCGATTCGCAGGTCGACCTGCTTCTGCGCCTGCGCCACAAGGAGCGCGACAGGCAGCGCGGCTCCGTCTGACGATCACCAGCGCCGCGCACCCGGCCGGCGCTTGTACTCGGCGGCGCGGATCATCGTCAGCACCTGATCGAGATCCCGGAGCTGGCTCGCCTCTTCGGCCTTGATGCGGGCCGCGTCGGCCGCGTCGGCCGCACAACGCAGGCGGATCTGCACGAGCGCGAGGCTCCGCTCCAGCGCTTCGCGCCGCCGGTGAAGCTCCAGATAGGCGGCCTCGGTCGGATCCGCCGGATCCCGGCCCGCCTGATCCGCCGCGACTGCGGAAAGTCCGTTGTCCACGCTCGACATCGTATCCGTCCGGCGACGCGCCGCGGATTGAGGATCCGCGACCGTTCCGCTTGAGGAACGCGCGAGGCCGCCAAACCGTGCCATTGCGGGTGTCGACCTCGGCCGATCCCTGCCTTGGACGTGCGGATCCGCGCCAGAGAACCTGCGGTTGAGTGCGTAAGCGGTGCGGAGGCTCGCTCCCGCCCGGCGCTGTCATCCGCCTGTCATGTCCCCGTCATAGAGGCGGCATCGTCGGGCGGCTATCGCAGCCCCGGCCGGCTTCTCAGCCGTCCGCGCAATGCCTCAGGGCTCCGGAACCGGAGCGCCGCGGGGCTCGACGCCCGGCAGCAAACGGAGACGCACGTGAAACCCTTCAGCTACGCGCTCGCCATCGGCATCGCGACGATTCAGCTCGCCCTCCCCGCAACGGCCGCCGACATCACCGGTGCCGGTGCCACGTTCCCCTTCCCCGTCTACTCGAAGTGGGCCGAGGCCTACCGCAAGGAAACCGGCACCGGCCTGAATTATCAGTCGATCGGCTCCGGCGGCGGCATCAAGCAGATCCAGGCCAAGACCGTCGATTTCGGCGCCACGGACGCGCCCCTCAAGGGCGCGGCCCTCGAGAAGGACGGCCTCGTCCAGTTCCCGACCGTGATGGGCGGCGTCGTCACCGTGGTGAACATCGCCGGCGTCGAGCCGGGCAAGCTCAAGCTCACGGGCGAGGTCGTGGCCGACATCTACGCCGGCCGGATCACCAAGTGGTCGGACCCGAAGATCGCCGCGCTCAACGAGGGCGTGAAGCTGCCCGAGGCGACGATCACTCCGGTCTACCGCTCCGACGCGTCCGGCACGACGAACATCTTCACCACCTATCTCTCCCAGGTCTCCGAGCCCTGGAAGAAGGAGTTCGGTGCGGCCACCACCATCTCCTGGCCGGCCGGCCAGGGCGGCAAGGGCAACGAGGGCGTCACCGCCACCGTCAAGCAGGTCCCGAACGCCATCGGCTACGTCGAGTCGGCCTACGCCAAGCAGAACAAGCTCAGCCACACGCTGATCCAGAACAAGGCCGGCAAGTATCCGCAGCCGGACGACAAGGCGTTCCAGGCCGCCGCCGCCAGCGCCGACTGGAAGGCCGCCCCGGGCTTCGGCATCTCGCTCACGAACCAGGCCGGCGAGGGAGCGTGGCCGATCACCGCCGCGACCTTCATCCTGGTCTACAAGGATCCGGCCGACGCCGCGAAGTCGACGGATGTGCTCAAGTTCTTCGACTGGGCCTACAAGAACGGCGACAAGCTCGCGACCGAGCTCGACTACGTGCCCCTGCCCGACAACGTCGTCGGCCTGATCCACGAGGAGTGGAAGCAGATCAAGGGCAAGGACGGGAAGCCCGTCTTCAACATGTGAGGCCGACCCTGCCTCCTCCCCGGGTGGATCTCGGGCTCGCCCGAGATCCACCCGGGCGAGGGGAGCGATGGGATGCGGACGGTCCTGCCGGCCCGTCACGGCGCCACCCTCACCCTCGATCCCTCCCCCGCACGGGGGAGGGGCGTGCCTGCCGCCCCGCTCGCATCCGAACCCGCCGCGCGCTAAACGCCTCGAACCGACGAGAATTGCGGATGGCCTCCTTGACCGAACAGATCGCGCTGGCGCGCTCCGATGCGGGAATCGTCCGCAGACCCCCGAGCAAGGGGCTCGACGGCCTGTTCCGCGCCGCCGCCTACGGCTCCGCCCTGATCGTCCTCCTCGTGCTCGCCGGCATCCTCGGCTCGATCGCCTACGGCGGCTGGCCGGCCTTCCGCGAGTTCGGGCCGGGCTTCGTCACCTCCACGGCCTGGAACATCGGCACCGAGCAGTTCGGCGCCTGGGTCGCCGTCGTCGGCACGATCGCCTCGGCGCTGATCGCCCTCCTGATCGGCGTGCCGCTCTCGCTCGCCATCGCCGTCTACCTGACGCAGCTCTGCCCCGGCTGGGCGCGCAAGCCCGTCGCCATGACGATCGAGCTCCTCGCCGCGGTGCCGAGCATCATCTACGGGATGTGGGGCCTGTTCATCTTCGCGCCGCTCTTCGCGCGCTTCGTGCAGGTGCCGGTCTCGAACCTCGTCGAGGGGCTGCCCATCGTCGGCACGCTGCTCTACGCCCGCGTGCCCTCGGGCGTCGGCATCCTGACGGCGGGCATCATCCTCGCCATCATGATCGTGCCCTTCGTGGCCTCGATCACCCGCGACATGCTCGACCAGATCCCGACCATCCTGCGCGAGAGCGCCTACGGGATCGGCTGCACCACCTGGGAAGTGGTTCGCCACGTGCTGGTGCCGCAGGCCTCGGTCTCGATCATCGGCGCCATCATGCTCGGCCTCGGCCGGGCGCTCGGCGAGACCATGGCGGTCACCTTCGTGATCGGCAACGCCAACCGCCTCTCCGCCTCGATTTTCGATCCGGGCTCGACCATCGCCTCGCGGATCGCCAACGAGTTCAACGAGGCGGATGGCATGCAGCTCAACGCGCTGATGGCGCTCGGCTGCATTCTCTTCGTCGTCACCTTCATCGTGCTCATCATCGCGCGCCTGCTCGTGCGCCGCGTCAAGGTCGCCTGAGGAGGCCACCGATGGATGCCGCCAACCCCATGACGCAAGCCGCGACCCGGGATCGCCCGCCGATCGGGAGCCGCGTGCGCCCGAGCCGCCGCGCGGCCGACCGGACCCTGAAGGTTGCCTGTCTGGTGGCGACGCTGATCGGCGCCGTGGTGCTCGGCTCGATCCTGCTGATGCTCATCGTCGAGGGGCTGCGCGGCTTCTCGGCGACGCTCCTGACCCAGCCGACGCCGGGCCCCGGCTCGGAGGGCGGCGGCATCGCCAATGCGGTGCTCGGCAGCCTCGTCCTCACCCTGATCGGCATCGTGGTGGCGACCCCGATCGGCGTGATGGCGGGGACCTATCTCGCCGAGTACGGCCGCGGCTCGAAGCTCGCCGACGTGATCCGCTTCCTCAACGACGTGCTGCTCTCCGCGCCCTCGATCCTGATCGGCCTGTTCGTCTACACCCTGATGGTGCGGCCGATGGGGACCTACTCGGGCTGGGCCGGGGGCGTGGCGCTCGCCATCATCGCGACGCCGGTCATCGTGCGCACCACCGAGGACATGCTGCGCCTCGTTCCGGGCCCCTTGCGCGAGGCCGGCGCCGCCCTCGGCGCACCGCCCTCCCGCGTGATCATGAGCGTGACGTGGCGGGCCGCCTCCGCCGGCATCGTCACGGGCGTGATCCTGGCGCTCGCCCGCATCGCCGGCGAGACGGCGCCGCTCCTGTTCACGGCCCTCAACAACAACTCCTGGTTCAATGCCAGCCTGATGGGCGGCGTCGCGAACCTGCCGGTGATGATCTACCAGTTCGCCCTCTCGCCCTACCCGAACTGGCAGAGCCTCGCCTGGGCCGGCGCCCTCCTGATCACGGTCGCGATCCTCGCCCTCTCGGTGGTGGCGCGCCTCGTCGTGAAGTCCGAGCGGGCGCGCTGAGCGCCCGCGCACCGATCCCTCTCCGGCCGAACGGCCTTCCGAAGGAACCACCCGATGAGCGCCTCCCCCGCCGTCAGCGCGTCGCTCAGCGGCCGCAGCCAGGCCAACGCCAGCGCGCCCGTTCGTATCGCCGTGAAGAACCTCGACTTCTACTACGGCACGTTCCACGGCCTGAAGAACATCAACCTCAATTTCCACGACCGGCAGGTCACGGCGCTGATCGGGCCTTCGGGCTGCGGGAAGTCGACGCTGCTGCGCACCTTCAACCGGATCTACAGCCTCTATCCCGAGCAGCGGGCGGACGGCGAGATCCTCCTCGACGGCCAGAACATCCTCGACCCGAAGGTCGACCTCAACGAGCTGCGCGCCCGGGTCGGCATGGTGTTCCAGAAGCCGACGCCCTTCCCGATGTCGATCTACGACAACGTCGCCTTCGGGCTTCGCCTCTACGAGCGCCTGCCGAAGGCCGAGCTCGACCTGCGGGTCGAGGAAAGCCTGCGCAAGGCCGCCCTCTGGGACGAGGTGAAGGACAAGCTCAAGCAGTCCGGCATGGGTCTCTCGGGCGGGCAGCAGCAGCGCCTCTGCATCGCCCGCACGGTGGCGCAGCGCCCGGAGGTGATCCTGTTCGACGAGCCGACTTCGGCCCTCGACCCGATCTCGACGGGGCGCATCGAGGAACTGATCGAGCAGCTGCGGGACGAGTTCACCATCGCCATCGTGACGCACAACATGCAGCAGGCGGCCCGCATCTCGCAGTTCACCGCCTTCATGTATCTCGGCGAGCTCGTCGAGTTCGGCCCCACCACCCGGATCTTCATGAACCCGGAGAAGCGGCAGACGCAGGACTACATCACCGGCCGCTTCGGCTGAGCCGGTCCATTCCCGTTCTCCCGTTCCCGCGCCAGCCCCGAGGATCACGACCATGTCCGAGCACATCGTCACCTCCTACGACAACGATCTCAACGACCTGCGCCGGTCGATCTCGGAGATGGGGGGCGTCGCCGAGAAGATGATGGCCGAGGCGAGCCAGGCGCTGGTCCGCCGCGACACGGTGCTCGCCCAGGCCGTGATCGCCGCCGACAAGCGCCTCGACGTGCTCCAGCGCGAGATCGAGGAGCGCGCCGTCCTCCTCATCGCCCGGCGCCAGCCGCTCGCCATCGACCTGCGCGAGACGATCTCGGCGATCCGGGTCTCGGGCGATCTCGAGCGGATCGGGGATCTCGCGAAGAACATCGCCAAGCGCGTCGTTGCGATCAGCGATCAGGCCCAGCCGCAGAAGATCGTGCTCGGCGTGCAGCACATGAGCGACCTCGTGCAGGAGCAGCTCAAGGACGTCCTCGACGCCTACGCCAGCCGGGACACGAAATCCGCCCACGACGTCTGGGAGCGGGACGGGGCGATCGACGCCCTCTACAATTCCCTGTTCCGTGAACTCCTGACCTACATGATGGAAGATCCGCGCAACATCTCGTTCTGCACGCATCTCCTGTTCTGCGCCAAGAACGTGGAGCGGATCGGCGACCATACCACCAACATCGCCGAGACGATCCACTACCTCGCCACCGGCGAGACGCTCGCCATCGAGCGCCCGAAGAACGACGCCTCGAACTACGCGACGGTTTTGCCGGGCGTGGGAGCCTGAAGGCGCGAGCAGGCATGAGCACGCGGATCCTGATCGTCGAGGACGAGGAGGCCCTGACCCTCCTCCTGCGCTACAACCTGGAGGCCGAGGGCTTCACGGTCGATTCCGCCATCCGCGGCGACGAGGCGGAGATCCGCCTCGCCGAGCAGGTGCCGGACCTCGTCCTCCTCGACTGGATGCTTCCGGGACTCTCCGGGATCGAACTCTGCCGCCGCATCCGGGCGCGGCGGGAGACCGAGCGGCTGCCCGTCATCATGCTGACCGCCCGCGGCGAGGAGGGGGACCGCATCCGCGGCCTCGGCACGGGGGCGGACGACTACATCGTCAAGCCGTTCTCGGTGCCCGAGCTTCTGGCCCGCGTGCGCGCCCTCCTGCGGCGGGCCAAGCCCGCGCACGTGGCGAACCTGCTGGTGGCCGGCGACATCGAGCTCGACCGGGTCAGCCACCGGATCCGCCGCTCGGGCCGCGAGATCCATCTCGGACCGACCGAGTTCAAGCTCCTCGAATTCCTGATGCAGAGCCCGGGACGGGTCTTCTCGCGGGAGCAGCTCCTCGACGGGGTCTGGGGCCACGACGTCTACATCGACGAGCGCACGGTGGACGTGCATGTCGGCCGCCTGCGCAAGGCCATCAACCGGGCCCGCCAGTCCGATCCGATCCGCACGGTGCGCGGCTCCGGCTATTCCTTCGACGAGATGTTCTCGGGCGTCGAGTAGTCGGAACCCGGTGCCGATGCAGCCGTAGGTGGTCTAGGCGCGGCGATGATCGCGGCGGCGGAGCGATCACGAACGCGACGTCGGCGCGTTGATCGCGCACAGGCCGCTGGCGGGAGCCGGACGCAGCCCGCCCCATGAAAATCGGCAGCCGGATCCGTGGGATATCCGATTCTGACGAGGGTGCCGGGCGCGCGGGATGCGGGCCGGGCCGCGTCAGCGCGCCAGTTCGCGCAGGCCGAGCCGGATCAGGGTCTTCGCCTCCGCACCCTCGCCCGCGCCCTTCATCGCGGCGGCGACCGCGGCGGAGGCCTGGACCTGCGGGTAGCCGAGATTGACCAGCGCCGAGATCGCGTCCGCCACGGGCTGGGGCGCGGTGCGGTCCTCGACGGCGCCGGTGAGCGCGATCAGGGCGGGGTCGATCGGCGCGAAGGCGGGCGCCTTGTCCTTCAGTTCGGCGACGAGCCGGGCGGCCAGCCGCGGGCCGACGCCGGGCGCGCGCGCGATGGCGCCCTTGTCGCCCGTGGCGATGGCGGTGGCGAGGTTGGCCGGCTCCAGCACCGAGAGGACGCCGAGCGCCACCCGGCTGCCGACGCCCTGCACGGTCTGGAGCAGGCGGAACCATTCCCGCTCCGCGTCCGAGCGGAAGCCGTAGAGGCGGATCATGTCCTCGCGGACATGGGTCTCGATCGAGAGGTCCGCCGCCTCGCCGGGCTGCGGCAGGCGCTGCAGCGTGCGGGCGGAGCAATGCACCACGTAGCCGACGCCGTTCACGTCGAGGATGACGAAATCCTCGCCGTAGGAATCCACCAAGCCCCTGAGCTTCCCGATCATCGAGCCGTCCGTTCCAATCCCGAGACCCTGCCCTACAGGGTCCCGGGTCCTGTCGCCAACGCGGCCTTGAGCCGCCGCCGGGTTCGTGAAATCAAGGTCCGCGCCCCGGCCGGGGCAAGCCACCCGACGATTCGAGCGACCGCCCGATGCGCCTGACCGCGTCCTTCCCCTTCCGCGCCGCCGGCCTCGCCGCCGCCCTCGTCCTCGCCGGACCCGCCGCGGCGGAGAATCCGGGCGCCCCGACGACCGACCCGACGCAGGTGCGCCCCGGCGCCTACCTGCTCGACCCGGCCCACGGCAAGATCAC
Organism: Methylobacterium durans; assembly: GCF_003173715.1. Classification (NCBI taxonomy): domain Bacteria; kingdom Pseudomonadati; phylum Pseudomonadota; class Alphaproteobacteria; order Hyphomicrobiales; family Methylobacteriaceae; genus Methylobacterium; species Methylobacterium durans. The sequence goes on from NZ_CP029550.1 coordinate 2,938,982, forward strand.
GTGGTCGGTGAGCCATCTCGGCTACTCGACCTATTACGGCCAGATCACCGACGTGGCGGCGCAGGCCAGCCTCGACCCGAAGGAGCCGGGCAAGAGCCGGATCACGGTCACGATCGGGATCGACAGCGTGAACGGCCTCAACGACAAGCTCAACCAGCACCTGAAGACGCCGGATTTCTTCGACGCGGCGAAATTCCCGACCGCGACCTTCACCTCGACCTCGGTGGAGCCGACGAGCCCGACCACGGCCCGGATCAACGGCGACCTCACCCTGCGCGGCGTGACGAAGCCCGTCTCCTTCGACGCGACCTTCAACCAGGCCGGGATCAGCCCCGTCGACAAGAAGTACACGGTCGGCTTCGACGGGCGCACGGTGCTCAAGCGCTCGGAGTTCGGCATCAACGCCTTCCTGCCCGTGCTCGGCGACGAGGTGTCGCTGCGCCTCGAGGGCGAGTTCAAGGCGGTGGAGTAGCCCTCAACCCCGGGCGAGCGCGGCCGCGATCCGCGCCGCCGCCGGGCCGCCGACGCCCGCTGGCAGGTGCCGGCTCTTGAGGGCATGCGCCCCGCGGTGGTTGGCGTGGGTGATGGCGATGGCGAGCGCGTCGGCCGCGTCGGCGAGCTTGAACTCGGCCTTCGGCAGCAGGAATTTCACCATCGCCTGGATCTGCACCTTCTCGGCGTGGCCCGAGCCCGCGACCGTCTTCTTGATGAGGTTGGCCGCATACTCGAAGACCGGCACCCCGGCGAGCGCCGGCACCAGCAGCGCGACGGCGCGGGCGTGGCCGAGCTTCAGCGTCGCCTGCGCGTCCTTGTTGACGAAGGTCTCCTCCACCGCGACCTCGTCGGGCCGAAACGCCTCGACGGTGCGGGTGATGCCCTCGTAGAGCTCGCGCAGGCGCAGGGCCAGCGGCAGGTCGCCGTCGGAGGTGATGGCGCCGCAGCCCACATAGGCGAGCTTCGACCCGGCCGCCTCGATCACGCCCCAGCCGGTGCGGCGCAGGCCCGGATCGATGCCGAGGATGCGGACGGGGGCACTCATGGGGTCTCTCCTGATGCGGCGGACCCTAGCGGTTCGCAGGATGCGCCGCCACCCATCGCCGCATCCCCGCGAGCAGTTCGGGGATGGGCTGTCGCTCGACATCCCGGTCCGAGTAGCCGCGCTCCGTTAAGGCATCGTAGTTGACGGCGACGAAGTCGTTGAACCGGTCCCACATCGCCGAGGGCCCGGGCGCGCTCAGGTTCTCCTCGGCCGAGAGCCAGTTCCGGACCTCGCTGAGTACGCTGAGCGGCTCGTTGCCGTGCACGGCGATGTCGGAGTTCGACAGGTCCGAGAGGGCGGCCTGGTAGCGGTATCGCTCGGCCTCGAGGATCAGGCACTTCTTGGAGCGGAGCGCGTCGGCGCCGTAGAGGCGACAGCCGACATCGAGCCCAAGCTCGAACGGCATGTTCAGGCGGTAGTACTCGCCCTTGCGCGCCGCCTGGATCCGCGACAGGTCGTGGATGCCGAACCGCGACTCCCGGATGAGCGCGACGATCTTCTCGATGCGGGGTTCGCCTGAGTTCAGGCGCTCCAGGGCGATCCTGGGCTCGTAGCCGAGATCGAGCAGGCAGAAGAGCAGCGGCCGCAGGAGCGGCAGGTAGGCGTCGTCGAACGGGCAGTTGACGAAGACGTTCGTCTCGAACGGCACGCGCCGCGACCCTTCAGCCGCGCGTCGGCTCCGGCCCGCTCCCGTATCGATCCCGCGCGCTGATCGTGCCGTCCCGGCGATGGACGTAGAGGTCCGCGCCCGCCTCGCGGGCCCGCTCGCGCGCGTAGCGGATCGCCTCGGCCTGCGTCGCGAAGATGCGGGAGGCGCGCGCCGCCCCTGACGGACGCACGCTCCACCGGCCGCCGGGACGCGAGATGACGTGCTGGGCCTTCTTCATCGCGCTTGCCGGGCCGTCCTCGCCTGAGCCGAACCGGAACTCTGTCCTACGCGCCGCGGAAGGCAAGTCCCTCGCGGCCGGTCCGTGCGGCCCCTACGAAACTGTGATCGTCCCGGCCGCTCCGGCAAGGGGAGCGGCGCGGTACGCGGGTCGGCTCCTCACGCCGCGAGCTTCGCCATCAGCGCATCGGAGAGGGCGAAGTTGACGTAGACGTTCTGGACGTCGTCCTGGTCCTCGATCACCTCGACGAGGCGGATCAGCTTCTCTCCGGTCTCGTCGTCGACGTCGATCGTCGTCTGCGCCTTCCAGACGAGGGCGGTGCGGCTCGGCTCGCCGAAGCGGGCCTCCAGCGCCTTCGTCACCTCGCCGTAGGAATCCTGCGCGCAGGTCACCTCGTGGCCGTGCTCGTCCGAGCGCACGTCGTCCGCGCCCGCCTCGATCGCGGCCTCCAGCATCGCGTCGGCGTCGGCGACGGATGCGGGGAAGGCGACGATGCCGACCCGGTCGAACAGGAAGGCGACGGCGCCGGTCTCGGCGAGGCTGCCGCCGGACTTGGTGAAGGCCGAGCGCACGTCGGAGGCGGTGCGGTTGCGGTTGTCGGTCTGCGCCTCGACGATGAGGGCGGCCCCGCCCGGGCCGTAGCCCTCGTAGCGGATCTCCTCGTAATTCTCGCCCTCGCCGCCGGCCGCCTTCTTGATGGCGCGCTCGATGTTGTCCTTGGGCATGTTCTCGGCCCGGGCCGCGAGGATCGCGGCGCGCAGGCGCGGGTTCATGGCGGGATCGGGCGTGCCGAGCTTGGCCGCCACCGTGATCTCGCGGGCGAGCTTGCCGAAGACCTTCGAGCGGACGGCGTCCACCCGGCCCTTGCGGTGCATGATGTTCTTGAACTGGGAATGGCCGGCCATGGCGTGACCTTGTCGGTTCGTTCGCGACGGAGAAACGCGGCCGCCACCCGGCCCCATCCTCGACGTCGCCGCGTTGGGAAGAGCGCGGTTATAGGCCGGCGCCCCGGCGGGAGGCAACGCGAGCGATGACGGGTCAGGCGGGCGGGAGCGGATCGGACGGGATCGGAGAGCGGTCGGAGCGCGGGCAGGGCCCCCGGGCCGGCGGTCGCTGGCTCCGGCTCGGCCTCGCGGCGGCGCTCGGCGCGCTCGCCGGGGCGACGCTCTTTCCCCGGAAGGCGCAGGGGGACGACGGCGAGGCGCCCCTCAGGCGGCCGCGGCCTCGCGGCGGGCGTGCCACTCCCTGAGGGACGCGAGGGTCACGACGCCGCCGGGCCAGTCCTGGCCGGCGATGTGGCGGTGCGGGTGGCCGGGCTCGCCGAGGTCGGACAGGGCCGAGAAGGCGCCGTCGAGGCGGTGGCTCTCGGTGTAGCGGCTGCGGGTGGCGATCACCGGCAGGCCCGCATCGAGGGCCGAGCGGATGCCGGCCGCCGAATCCTCGAAGGCGATGGCCTCCTCCGGCGCCACGCCGAGGCGGCGCAGCGCCAGCTCGAACACGTCCGGCGCCGGCTTCTTGCGGGCCGCCTCGTCGCCGCAGGCGATCACGTCGAAGGGCCGGTCTCCCGCCGGGAAATTGACCTCGACCAGCCGGTCGACGTTCGGCCGGCTCGTGGTGGTGGCGACCGCGAGCTTGACGCCCCCGGCCCGCGCCTCCGCCAGGAGGCGGGCGATGCCGGGACGGAGCGCCAGCGCGCCGCTCACCACGAGGTCGCCGTAATGGCGCGTCTTGCGGTCGTGGATCTCCGGCATGCGGGGGCGCAGGGCCTCCGCCTCGGCGGGATGGGCGGTCTCGATGTAGTGGAGGAGCCGCTCCTTGCCGCCCATCACGGCGAGGAGATCGGCGTAGAGGGGCGGATCCCAGTGCCAGGGCAAGCCGAGATCCGCGAAGGCGCGGTTGAAGGCCTGCCGGTGCAGGTCCTCGGTCTCGGCGAGCGTCCCGTCGACGTCGAAGATCAGGGCCCTCAACACGACAGGGCGCTCCCGCCGGCCTCGGCGGCGCCGGCGCGGATCGCCGCGATGTGGCGGGCGTAGTGCTCCGGCCCCTCCCGGAAGACCGCGTTGCCGGCCACGAACACGTTGGCGCCCGCGGCCGCCGCGCGCCGCACCGTCTCCGGGCCGATGCCGCCGTCGACCTCGATGTCGATCGCCCGGCCCGCCGTCATCGCCCGCACCCGGGAAACGGTCTCGAGCGCGCCGCCGATGAAGCTCTGGCCGCCGAAGCCGGGATTGACCGTCATGACGAGGACGAGGTCGACCATGTCGAGGACGGGCTCGACCGCCGCGGCCGGCGTGCCGGGATTGAGGGCGAGCCCCGCGCGCTTGCCGAGCCCCCGGATGGTCTGGAGCGAGCGGTGGACGTGCGGGCCGGCCTCCGCGTGGATCGTGATGATGTCGGCGCCGGCCTCCGCGAAGGCGGCGAGGTAGGGGTCGGCCGGGGCGATCATCAGGTGCACGTCGAAGACCTTGCGCGAGTGCGGGCGCAGGGCCTTGATCACCGGCGGGCCGAAGGTGAGGTTCGGCACGAAATGCCCGTCCATCACGTCGAGATGGATCCAGTCGGCCCCGGCCGCGTCGACCGCGCGCACCTCCTCGCCGAGCTTGGCGAAGTCGGCCGAGAGGATCGAGGGCGCGATGATGGGGCTCGTCATGGGAACAGCAGGGTCCTGGTCGGCGTAAGGGGACCGCGGGCGTCTCCCGCACCGCGATATCATGCTTGAGGCGGCCTCCGGCGGGAAGTTCGCCCTTCGGGTATGTCGTTTCGTCGCGTGAAGGTCCGTCGTGGCGCTCGTCCGTCTCTCGGCGGGGTCAGGCGAGGCGCCGGCGGCGCTCCACGAGCTGCATGATGATCGGCGTCAGGATGAGCTGCATCGCGAGGTCGAGCTTGCCGCCCGGGATCACGATGGAGTTCGCCCGGCTCATGAAGCTGTCGTGGATCATCGAGACGAGATACGAGAAGTCGATCCCCTTCGGATCCTTGAAGCGGATCACCACCATCGACTCGTCGGCGGTCGGGATCCAGCGGGCGATGAAGGGGTTCGAGGTGTCGACCGTCGGCACCCGCTGGAAGTTGATGTCCGTCCAGGAGAATTGCGGGCAGATCGTCTGCACGTAATCGGGCATCCGGCGCAGGATCACGTCGGTGACGGCCTCGGTGGAGTAGCCGCGGAACGAGCGGTCCCGGTGCAGCTTCTGGATCCATTCGAGGTTGATCACCGGCACGACGCCGATCTTGAGGTCGGCGTAGCGGGCGATGTCCACGGTCTCGTTGACGACGCAGCCGTGCAGGCCCTCGTAGAACAGGAGGTCCGAGCCCGGCGGGAAATCCTCCCAGGCGCTGAAGGTGCCGGGCGCGGTGCCGTACTGGGCCGCGTCCGCCGCGTCGTGGGCGTAGTGCCGGGTGCGGCCGGTGCCGGATTCGGCGTAGGTGCGGAACACCTCCTCCAGCTCCGGCAGCAGGTTGGCGCGCGGCGCGAAGTGGCTGAGCGTCGGCTCGGCCGCCATGCGCGTGCGCATGCTCTCCCGGTCGAAGGCGTGAAAGGCGTCGCCCTCGATGTAGACGGCGCTCACGTCCTCGCGGCGGAAGATCTGCTCGAAGGTGTTGCGGACCGAGGTGGTCCCGGCTCCCGAGGAGCCTGTCACCGAGATGATGGGATGGCGGGCGGACATCGTGGGTCGATCGACGATACTCTACGCTGGCGGAGGCTATTGAGGTCCGGCGGAGCCGGATTGCAGTCTGGCGGAGCCTGGGCCGGGCCGCGTCGCCTCTCGGCGCGGCTCCGTCCACTCATCCGCGCATCAGCCCGCGCTGGCCGAACAGCGGCGAGCGGCCGGCGGCGTGGTTGCGGCCGCCGAAATACTTGGCGACGCAGGCGACCTCCTCCTGGGAGCCGAACACCAGCGGCACGCGCTCGTGGATGCCGGTCGCCTCGATGTCGAGGATGCGGCGCTCGCCGTCGGTGGCGCCGGCGCCCGCCTGCTCCATCAGCATGGCGATCGGGGCGGCCTCGTAGAGGAGGCGCAGGCGCCCTTGCGCGTAGCCCTTGCGGTTGTCGCCCGGGTACAGGAACACGCCGCCGCGCATCAGCACCCGCTGCGCGTCGGCCACCAGGGAGCCGAGCCAGCGCATGTTGAAATCCTTGTCGCGGGGGCCGTCCGCGCCGCGCAGGCAATCCTCGATGAAGGCCCTGATCGGCGTGTCCCAGTGGCGGCCGTTCGAGGCGTTGATCGCGAATTCCTTGGCGGCGACCGGCACGTCGAGACTCGGATGGGTCAGGCGGAAGGCGCGCTCCGCCCGGTCGAGCACGAAGACCTGGGTGCCGTGGCCGAGGGTGAGGACCAGGGCGGTGGCCGGCCCGTAGGTGACGAAGCCGGCCGCGCGCTGCGCGGTGCCCGGCGAGGTGAAGGATTCGGGGCCGGTGGCACCGGGCACCGCCGGGCGGATGCCGAAGATCGTGCCGACCGCCATGTTGACGCCGATGTTCGACGAGCCGTCGAGAGGGTCGATGGCGACGGCCAGCGGCGCGCCCGGGTTCAGGCGCATCACGTCCTCGGCCTCCTCGGAGGCGACCTCCGCCACGGGCGCGGCCCGCAGGGCCTCGGTGACGCGCTGATGGGCGATCACGTCGAGGGCCTTCTGGACGTCGCCGTCGCTGTTCTGGGCGCCCGTCGCCGCGAGGTCGCCGCCGAGCGCGCCGCGCCCGATCACCTCGCTGATGTCGATCGCCGCCCCGGCGATCGCCGCGACGACGGCGGCGACGTCCGTGAGGCTCCCGTCCCCGGCGACGGCCTGCGCCAGGCACGCGTCGAGCCGCGCGCCGACCGCCCAAGATCCTCCCCCTGATCCTCCCGTCGCCATCGGATGTTCGTCCTTCCTTGCTGCATCGCGGCTGACGGGGCCGCGTCCCGCGACGCCCCCGCCCGTGACCGAACCCATAGCTGCGAAGGCGCCGGCATGATACCGCCCGCCTCCGCCGCGACGCCAGGGGGCTTCACTCTGGGCGGGAAAGAATTCTAAAAAAACTTGCGAGCCTCTACAAAAAAACTAGAACCGAGCCATGCGTAACCTGTCCCTCAAACAGCTCCAGGCGGTCGCCGCCGTCGCCCGGCTCGGCACGATGACCCGGGCCGCGCAGGAACTCAACGTCACCTCGGCCGCGCTCTACGCCCGGATCCGCCAGCTGGAGGAGGAGGCGGGCCTCCTCCTGTTCGACCGCACGCCCACCGGCCTCAAGCCGACCGATGCGGGCCGCGAGATGCTCTGGGCGATCGACAGCATCAACACGGTGCTGGAGACCTGCACGGACCGCCTGCGGACGCTCAAGGGCGGCGGCGGCGGGCGCGTGACGATGGGCGTCGTCTCGACGGCGAAGTACTTCGCGCCGCAGGTGATCGCGGGCTTCGTCGGGCGCTATCCCGGCGTCGAGATCAACCTCTCGGTGGGCAACCGCGGCAGCACGGTCGAGGCGCTGCGCAATTACGAGATCGACTTCGCGATCATGGGCCGGCCGCCGCGCGACTTCGCGATCGAGGCCGAGATCTTCGGGCCGCACCCGATCGTGCTGATCGCCGCGCCGTCGAACCCCCTCGCCGGGCGCAAGGGGCTGACCCGCGCCGACCTCTCGGAGGAATCCTTCCTCGTGCGCGAGGAAGGGTCGGGCACCCGCACGGTGTTCGAGGAATTCATGAGCGGCGTCATCATCAAGCGGGCGAAGCTCGGCATCGATTCCGGCTCGAACGAGACGATCAAGCAGGCGGTGATGGCGGGCCTCGGCATCGCGCTCCTCTCCGCCCACACGGTGGCGGCCGAGGTGGAATCGGGCCGCCTCATCACCCTCGACGTGCAGGGCCTGCCGATCCGGCGCGACTGGTACGCGGTGCGCCGGGCCGACAAGGTGCTGAGCCCCGCCGCCCGCGCCTTCTGGGAATACCTGATGCAGGACGGCGCCCGCTGGCTGCCGGGCCTGGACGCCCTCGGCACGGCCGATGCGAGCCCCGCCGCGGGGCCGCGGGCCGAGGCCAGCGCGTGAGCGGCACCGTCATCGTCGGCGGCGGGCAGGCGGGCTTCCAGGTGGCGGCCTCCCTGCGCGAGGCGGGCTACGCCGATCCGATCGTCCTCCTCGGCGACGAGCCGGGCCTGCCCTACCAGCGTCCGCCGCTCTCGAAGGCCTATCTCGCCGGCAAGACCGACGCGGAGGGCCTGAACCTGCGCCCGGCGAGCTACCTCGCCGAGCACTGCATCCTGCACCGGCCGGAGACCCGCGCCGCGCGGATCGAGCGGGACGCGAGGCGCCTGATCCTGGGGGACGGGGAGAGCCTCCCTTACGACCATCTCGTCCTCGCCACCGGCGCCCGCAACCGCGCGCTTCCGGTGCCGGGCGCGGACTTCGCCGGGGTGCGCCAGCTCAGGGGCCTCGCGGACGCGGATCACCTCAAGGAGGTGCTCTCCGCGGCCGAGCGGGTCGTCGTGGTGGGTGCGGGCTTCATCGGCCTCGAATTCGCCGCTGTCGCCGCCGCGCGGGGGCTCGCGGTCACCGTGGTCGAGGCGGCGGGGCGGCCGATGGCGCGGGCGGTCTCGGCCGAGACCGGCGCCTTCTTCACGGCCGCGCACGAGGATTGGGGCGTCCGCTTCCTGTTCGGGGCCGGCGTCGAGGCGATCCTGGGCGAGGCCGGACGGGCGACCGGGATCCGGCTCGCGGGGGCACGGAGCTGCCCGCCGACCTCGTCCTCGTCGGCATCGGCGTCGTGCCGAACGCGGAGCTCGCCGCGGAGGCCGGGCTTGCGGTGGCGGACGGGATCCGCGTCGACGCGACCCTCTCGACCGACGATCCAGCGATCTCGGCGCTCGGCGACTGCGCCCGCTTCCCTTCGCCCTTCGCCCGGGGCCTCACCCCGGACGGCACCGTGCGCATCGAATCGGTGCAGAACGCGATCGATCAGGCCCGCTGCGTCGCCGGCCGGCTCGCCGGGCGCCCCGCCGCCTACGGCGCCGTACCCTGGTTCTGGAGCGACCAGGGCCGCCACAAGCTGCAGATCGCGGGACTGGCGGGGCCGGACGACGCGAGCGTCCCGCGGGGCTCGGGCGACGCCTTCTCGGTGTTCCGCTTCCGGAACGGGACGCTCCGGGCCGTCGAATCCGTCAACCGGGCCGGCGACCACATGGTCGCCCGCCGCCTCCTCGCTGCGGGGACGCCGCTGAGCCCCGAGCAGGCGGCCGATCCCGGCTTCGACCTCAAGGCGCTCGCGAGCGCGCGCGCCTGAGCCGTCTCCTGAGGCACCTTCAGCGGTCGTTCTCGGTGGTGAGGTCGCCGAGGCGCGTTCCCTCGTCCGGCGCGGCGCGCCGCTCGAGATGCACGCCGGGGCAATCCCCGTTCGTGAAGACGGCGCCCGCCCGCATGAGGGCGCTGCGCAGGGCCTCGATCTGCCCCGGCGCCGGGTCGTTCTGGCCCGCCTCGAAGCTGCGCACGAAGGAGACGTCGAGCCCGACCTTGGCCGCGAGGTCCGCCTCGGACCAGCCGAGGAGGCCGCGCGCCGCCCGCGATTGCGCCGCGCTCATGGAGGCCCCGACATGGCCGCTCTGCTGACCCTCGTCCGATCCGGTCACGATGCTTCTCCTCACGCGCACAGCCGTCGCGCGGCCGCATCCTCCCGCGCCCGCGCCGTCCTCGACAACGGCCGAGGCGGCGCGATCGTTTCCCGCGGATCGGGATCTCGCGCGCTTCCTCCGGCGCGCGGTTTTCCGGGGGACGGGTGAAAAGCCGCCCTTTCCCTCTGCTTGACCATATTTGTGCTGAAATCTTATCGGATGGGGCCTCTCGCACGTCTCGGAAACGGGGCTTCGGCCCGGCGCGACCAGCGCCCGTCGGCGTGCAGCGGAACCGGCGCCGAGCCGGTCCGGGAGCGAGAAACCACGCGATGCACGCGAGAGATGGGGGCCAGACCATGAGAGCGATTTGGATCGCCGCGCTGGCCTGCGCCGTCGCGGCCGGGGCGACGGCCACGGCTACGGACGCGCAGGCTCAGGGTGTGACCGGCTTCGGCAAGGCGAACCGCCGGCCGGGCGGGGAGGAGAAGCAGCCGCAATACATCCCGTCCGCGAAGCCGACCGAGAAGATCTTCCCGCTCGACGCGACCTGGACGGCGGTGAGCCTCAACGGCAAGTCCTTCGGCGGCCTCGACCGCCCGAGCTTCATCATCGACAAGCAGTACCGCGCCCGCGGCTACGGCGGCTGCAACACCTTCGCGGCCACCGCCTTCCCCCTGCGCGAGCAGCACCTCGCGGTGGGTCCGCTCGCGATCACCAAGAAGTCCTGCGAGAAGGGCCTCTCGGCCGTCGAGCAGAGCTTCTTCCTGGCGCTGCGCACCGCGGGCGCCTGGGACATCGTCGGCTCCCAGCTCGTGATCAAGAGCCAGAACGGCGAGCTGCGCCTGGAGCGCTCGCTCTGAGGCCCGCGACTTAAGCGGCCGTTGACCACGTTCGACGGTCGTCCGCCCTGACCCCTCGGGGATTCACCGGGGCTTGAGGCCCGGCGGTGCCTGCTTCGTCCCGAGCGAGGGACGAAGGCAGCCGCATGCGTCAGATCATCGGGTTCCGGGCCGACGCGGCCGTCGAGCGGCCGCACGCGCGGGTGGATCTGCGCTATAGCGCGCCGGCCTCCCTCCATCCGGGCGCGGCCTGGATCGCGGCCGGCACGACCCTGCTCGGCACCCTCGCGCTCCTCGGCCTGCGCCTCGGATTCCTGCCCTGAGCCCGGAGTCCGGCCGCCGACCGGGTCCGGAATTCAACCTCCTTCCGCGATCCCGAAAACCGCCCGGCGCCGCCCGTCGGAGGGCTATGCGCGCCCGTAAATCACGTCGCAAGACTGTGAATTACAAGGTACCTCGACGCGTTCCGGGAATTCGGCTACGCGTCGGCTCTGACGGCAGACGCCGCCCGCTCGCGGCGTTCATCGCGAACATTGCCGCTCAGGAGACATCCATGGCCGATTCCGCAGTTTCGTCCCCCACCGGCAAGCCGGGCCACGGCCGCGTCTTCGGGTCGATCACCGAGACGATCGGCAACACGCCCCTGGTTCGTCTCAACCGCCTGCCCCAGGAGCGCGGCATCGACGCCGAGATCCTGCTGAAGCTCGAGTTCTTCAACCCGATCGCGAGCGTCAAGGACCGCATCGGCGTGAACATGATCGATGCGCTCGAAGCCTCCGGCCGCCTCAAGCCCGGCGGCACCCTGGTCGAGCCGACCTCGGGCAATACCGGCATCGCGCTCGCCTTCGTGGCGGCCGCCCGCGGCTACCGCCTGATCCTCGTGATGCCCGAGACGATGTCGCTGGAGCGGCGCAAGATGCTCGCCTTCCTCGGCGCCGAGCTCGCGCTCACCCCCGGCCCGCAGGGCATGAAGGGCGCCATCGCCAAGGCGGAGGAACTCCTGACGGAGATCCCGGGCGCGGTGATGCCCCAGCAATTCGAGAACCCGGCGAACCCCGAGATCCACCGCAAGACGACAGCCGAGGAGATCTGGAACGACACGCAGGGCCAGCTCGACGCCTTCGTGGCGGGCGTGGGCACCGGCGGCACCGTCACCGGCGTCGGCCAGGTGCTGAAGCCGCGCCTGCCGAACCTGCACGTGGTCGCGGTCGAGCCGGAGGATTCCCCGGTCCTGTCCGGCGGCCAGCCCGGCCCGCACAAGATCCAGGGCATCGGCGCCGGTTTCGTACCCGGCATCCTCGACCGCTCCGTGATCGACGAGGTGCTCACGGTCTCGAACCAGACGGCCTTCGAGACGGCACGCCTGCTCGGGCGCCTGGAGGGCATTCCGGGCGGCATCTCGACCGGCGGCAACGTCGCCGCGGCGCTGGAGCTCGCGAGCCGGCCCGAATTCAAGGGCAAGCGCATCGTCACCGTCGCCTGTTCCTTCGCCGAGCGCTACATCTCCTCGGCGCTGTTCGAGGGCATCTGACGGAAAGCCGGGCCCGGCCCCGCGCCGGGCCCGCCACCCGCGGATTGCGCCCGGGGACGCAACCCCTCAGGGCCGCTGCCGGTTGTCCCGCCACATGCGCAGGATCAGCCGGAGGATGGCCATGACGGACCAGGACCGCGACCGCGAGTCGCTCAAGGATTTCGACGCCTACGCCGACCGCAACGGCCAGGATCTCGGGGGCGATTCCCCTCTCGACGTCGGCGTGCCGAGCCGGACGCAGCGCGACCTGCGCAGCGATCCCTCCGGCGAGGCCGAGAGCGCGCGGCTCGCGAGCGGCTTCCCGCGCCAGGACGCCACCGACGCGACGGAGGCCGAGACGCCGCCCGAGAACCTGCGCCGCATCCGCGGCGACGGCGACACCCCGTCCGCGACCGACGAGGCGATCGACCGCGCCACGGCGGCGGTGGGCCAGGACGACGGGAAGCGCTGATGGGCGGCGACAGCATCCCGACCGAGACCGTCACCCGCAAGCCCGACGCCGATGTCGGCAGCCCCGGCGGCCCGCCCGCCGGCGGCGGCCGCCAGACGGACCAGCAGGCCGCGATCACCCGGACCGAGGCGGGCGGCCGGTCCGATGCCGAGCGCAAGCAGGGGTGGGAGACGGCCGGCGGCGAGCCCGGCCGCGCCCCGCCGACGCCCGGCGGTTCCTCGGCGGGCCATTCCGACCAGCAGGCCTCCCGCGGCCCGGACGCGGACCGGAAGGTCGCGGGCGGCGGCTCGGTCTACGAGCGCGCGCCCGATCGCGGCGGGCGCTGACGCGAGCACGCGGAGGGGACGGCGATGGGTGACGACAGGCGCGACGACGATCGCGAGGCCGCCGACAGGCCGAAGGGCAAGCCCGCCAACATCGCGCCGGACGCGGTGAAGGACCCGAACGAGAAGACCGAGGGCAAGCCGGGCCTCGGCGGCGGAGGCGGCTCGCAATCCGAGGACGAGACGGATCCGGGCAGCGGCTGAGGGGTCCTCACGGCGCGCCGAGGCGCGAGGCCGCCGTCCCGGAGGCCGGGACGGCGAGAGGCCGAGCTCAGGCGCTCACCGCCTCCTTGGCGCGCTCGGCCCGCTTGCGGTCGTTCGGGTCGAGGACGGTCTTGCGCAGGCGGATCGATTTCGGCGTGACTTCCATCAGCTCGTCGTCCTGGATCCAGGCGAGCGACTTCTCCAGCGTCATCCGGATCGGCGGCGTCAGGCGCACGGCCTCGTCCTTCGAGGTGGTGCGGATGTTCGTCAGCTTCTTGCCCTTGAGCACGTTCACCTCGAGATCGTTCTCGCGGTTGTGCTCGCCCACGATCATGCCCTGGTAAACCTTGGCGCCGGGCTCGATCATCATCGGGCCGCGGTCCTCGAGGTTCCACATGGCGTAGGCCACGGCCTCGCCCTTGTCGTTCGAGATCAGCACGCCGTTGCGGCGGCCGGCGATCTCGCCCTTGTAGGGCTCGTAGGCCTTGAACAGGCGGTTCATGATCGCGGTGCCGCGGGTGTCCGTCATCAGCTCGCCCTGGTAGCCGATCAGGCCCCGGGTCGGCGCGTGGAAGACGAGGCGCAGGCGGTCGCCGCCGGAGGGCCGCATCTCCAGCATCTCGGCCTTCCGCTCGGACATCTTCTGGACGACGACGCCGGAATGCTCCTCGTCCACGTCGATCACGACCTCCTCGACGGGCTCCAGGAGCTCGCCGTCCTCGCCTTTCTCGTAGACCACGCGGGGGCGCGAGACCGCGATCTCGAAGCCCTCGCGGCGCATGGTCTCGATCAGGATCGAGAGCTGCAGCTCGCCGCGGCCCGAGACGTAGAACGAGTCCTTGTCGGCCGCTTCCTCGATCTTGAGCGTGACGTTGCCCTCGGCCTCCTTGAACAGGCGGTCGCGGATCATGCGGCTCGTCACCTTGTCGCCCTCGGTGCCCGCGAGCGGGCTGTCGTTGACGATGAAGGACATGGTCACGGTCGGCGGGTCGATCGGCTGGGCCTGGATCGGCGTGTCGACCTGCGGGTCGCAGAACGTGTCGGCCACCGTGCCCTTCACGAGGCCCGCGATCGAGACGATGTCGCCCGCCTCGCCGACCTCGATCGGCTGGCGCTCCAGGCCGCGGAAGGCGAGGATCTTCGAGACGCGTCCGGTCTCGACCACCTTGCCCGAGCGGTCGAGCACCTTGATCGACTGGTTCGGCTTCACCGTGCCCGACGCGATGCGCCCGGTGATGATGCGGCCGAGGAAGGGATTGGCCTCCAACAGTGTGCCGAGCATGCGGAACGGGCCGTCCTCGGTCTTGGCCGGGGGCACGTGCTCCAGCACGAGGTCGAACATCGGCGCGAGGCCGTCCTCCTGCGAACCGTCCGGCGCGTTCGCCATCCAGCCGTTGCGGCCCGAGCCGTAGAGGATCGGGAAGTCGAGCTGCTCGTCGGTGGCGTCGAGGGCCGCGAACAGGTCGAAGACCTCGTTGACGACCTCGTTGATGCGCGCGTCCGGCCGGTCGACCTTGTTGACGGCCACGATCGGGCGCAGGCCGATCTTGAGCGCCTTCGAGACCACGAACTTGGTCTGCGGCATCGGGCCCTCGGCGGCGTCGACCAGCACGACCACGCCGTCCACCATCGAGAGGATGCGCTCGACCTCGCCGCCGAAATCGGCGTGGCCGGGGGTGTCGACGATGTTGATGCGCGTGTCCTTCCAGACCACCGAAGTGGCCTTGGCCAGGATGGTGATGCCGCGCTCCTTCTCGAGGTCGTTCGAATCCATCGCCCGTTCCTCGACCCGCTGGTTCTCGCGGAAGGAGCCGGATTGCTGGAGGAGCTTGTCGACGAGGGTCGTCTTGCCGTGGTCGACGTGGGCGATGATGGCGATGTTGCGCAGCTTCATGGGGTATCCGAAGCGGGTAGAACCCGTCACGGGGCGGGCCGCAGAGGGCGGCCGGCCACGCCGGGTACGGGTTCGAGCTGTTGCGTTGCAATAGAAGGTGCGGGCGCATCCGGCAAGGGCCGTCCGCGCGGAAGGCACCCGGCCGGAGGGGCGGGGCCGCGCCTATCCCTTCAGCGCGAAGGGCAGGGCGACGAGCGCGAGCGGCAGCGCGGCGAGCGCGGCCGGACGCAGCCATTGGGGCCGGTAGGACAGGAGCGCGACGACGAGGAGCGCGGCTCCGGTGAGCGCCCCGATCCACTGCACCGGCCCGAAATTCCAGCCCTCGAACGCCACGGCGGCGGCGAACGAGACGGCGATGCCCGCCCAGCCCGCGAGCCGCAGGGCCCGGGCGCGCGCCTTCGGCGCGCGGGCCAGGAAGGCGTCGCGGTGGTGCCGGTCGAGGCTCAGCGCCAGCGCTGCGAGCGAGGCGAAGCTCAGGGCGAGGTTGAGGGCGAGGACGAGGGGGGTCATGCGCGTCGCCTGATCTCGGCGCCCGCCGCGTTCCGCGCCTGCGGGGCGGCCTGGGGCGCGCGTTGCGCGGCCGGGCGGGTGGTGGGGAGCGGTTCGGCGGTGCCGGCCCGGCGCGGCGCCCGGCCGGCGCGGTAGGATGCGGCGGCGAGGAGGAGGCCGATCGCCAGCATCGCGGCGTCGAAGCCGAGGAAGCGGGCCTCGCCGTCGAAGGGGTGCTGCCCGGTCGTCAGCGCGCTGACGACCGGCACCGCGAGGAACAGGAGGCTCGCCAGCCCGAACGCCTCGCGCCAGGCGGCGCGGCGGGGCCGCAGCAGGCCGGCCAGCACGACGCAGATCCAGGCCCCGAAGAACAGCCGCACCTCCAGGTCGCCCCGGCCGGCGATGCCGACCGGCAGCAGGCGATTGGCCAGGAAGTAGACCGCGAGCCCGACCGGCAGGCCCGCAACCGTACCGATGTTGAGGGCGCGCACGAAGCGGTAGCCGAGGCCCGGCCGCTCGGCGGGCTTCGGCAGCCGGGCGACCGTCCAGAGCACGAGCCCGGTCCCGATCGTCGCGGCGCCCATCAGGCCGCACAGGAAGAACAGGGCCTTGAGCCACGGCCCCGCGAAATGCGCTTCGTGCAGGCCGACGAAGGCGGCCGAGATCTGGGTCGCTGGCTTCGCGGTTCCGGTCGCGCCGAGTTCCGCCCCGCTGGCCCCGTCGAAGGCGATCTGCGGGTGGATATGCGCGAGACCGTGCGGCTCCTCGAAGATCGCCACGATCGTCGCGGCCGCGTCGCCCGGATTGTACACGGCGACGTGCTCCAGGGTCTCCGGGACGCGCCCCTGGGCCTGCGCCACGAGGGGGGCGAGCGAGACGAGGCCGCCCGGCTTGCCCGCGGGCGCGCGGACCTCCGGCATCAGCTGGGACTCGACGAAGAAGCGGATCTCGTCGCCCTTGTAGGCCGCGGTCACGCCCCAGGGCACGTACATCAGCGCGAAGGTGACGACGCCGGTATAGGCGATCATCAGGTGGAAGGGCAGCGCCAGCACGCCGGTGACGTTGTGCGCGTCGAGCCAGCCGCGCTGGGCCGACTTGTCCCGCCGGAAGGTGAAGAAATCCGCGAAGATGCGCCGGTGCGTGACGATGCCGGAGACGAGCGAGACGAGCAGGATCATGGCGCAGAGGCCGACGATCCAGCGCCCCCAGAGCGGGGGCATGTTGAGCTCGAAATGGAAGCGGTAGAGGAAGTCGCCGCCCCGCGTGTCCCGGGCCGCCGTCGGCGCGCCGGTCGCAGGGTCGAGGAGCGCGTTGTGGAACGGGCCGGCGAGGTCCTTCCACCAATGCACCTCGATCAACGGCTTGTCGGGCTGCGGCAGGGCGATGAACCAGGCCATCGCGTCCGGCCCCTTGGCCTTCAGGAAATCCGCTCCGAGATCGGCCGCCCGGCCGGCATCGAACGTCGCCCCGGCCTGCAGTTCCGGCCGCATCCAGGCCGAGATCTCGGTTCGGTAATAGGTCGCCGTGCCGGTGACGAAGACCGCGAACAGCACCCAGCCGACCACGAGGCCGGACCAGGTGTGCAGCCACGCCATCGACTGGCGGAATCCCTGTCTCATGCTGCCCGCCCCCCGCGCGGCGCCGCGCGCGCGCCGCTCATGCCTGCCCCTGGACGAGCAAGAGCCCGCCGCCGAGGAGCAGGCACAGGCCCCCGAGGCCGAGGACCGCCCGCCCGAGGGAGCGGGCGGCGAACACGTAGACCACCGCCGCGACCATGACGGCGAAGCTCGGCAGGGTCGCGGCCGCGACCGCCTCGGCCCGGGTGAGGGGCAGGGTGAGCGAGAGGAGCGCCGTCAGAAGCGCCGCGAGCCCGTAGCCGCCGAACGCCGCCAGCAGAACGCGGCCGGCAACGTTCGCCCGGTAGGCGAAACCCAGTCCCTCGTGACGTTGGCCCATCGGCAAGCCTGTGATTGTCGCGCCGGTTCCGCGCGCCGGAAAGCATTCGTCGAAGATATGCGAAAGGGCAGTAGCAAGACGGCGCTCGTTGCCGCAACATCTATGTTTCGGAATCATTCCAATATGAAAATCGGGATTAAAAACAGATCTGTACTTGAACATGTCCCGCCCCGCCGGCGGCAGCGCCGCGCGCCCGCGATCCGCAGGACATCGGCCGGTTCGCGCCATGCCCGCTTGAGCCCGGCGGGTGGGGAGCCTAATCCTGGCAGGCGCCATCGCTTCGCCCCGTCGGGTCACGGCGCGCCGCCACCTCCGTTCCCCTGGCCCATTCCCTGGCATTCCCGTGACCGAGCCCGCGCCCCGCCCCCCGATCCGCTTCCGTGGCCGTTCCTTCATGGCCATGGTCCTCGCGCCGACGCTGCCCGTCGCCGAATGGCTCGCCGACCTCGACGCGCTGGCCCGGCGCTCGCCGGCCTTCTTCTCGGGGCGGCCGGTGATCCTCGACGTCTCGGGCCTCGGGCTCGATCGGGCGGCGCTCGCCGGGCTCGTGGCGGATCTCGGGACCCGCGACATCGCGATCCTCGGCATCGAGGGCGCGGGCGCCGGCATCCTCGGCGAGGGCCTGCCCCCGCCGCTCTCGGGCGGGC
Source organism: Methylobacterium durans (assembly GCF_003173715.1). Taxonomy (NCBI): domain Bacteria; kingdom Pseudomonadati; phylum Pseudomonadota; class Alphaproteobacteria; order Hyphomicrobiales; family Methylobacteriaceae; genus Methylobacterium; species Methylobacterium durans. The sequence continues at coordinate 2,956,826 of NZ_CP029550.1, forward strand.
GCCCGGCGGCCGACATCGCGGCGCCCGACCCGGCCGCGCCCGATCCGGCCGCGTCCGCTCCGCCCCCGCCGAGGCGCCGGCCGTGCCGACGCGATCGCTGATCCTCGACACGCCGGTCCGCTCGGGGCAGGCGATCCTGCATCTCGAGGGCGACATCACGGTGATGGGCTCGGTGGCCTCCGGCGCCGAGGTGATCGCGGGGGGCTCGATCCACGTCTACGGCACCCTGCGCGGCCGGGCGATCGCGGGCGCGGCCGGCAACCCGCAGGCGCGCATCTACTGCCGCCGCTTCGAGCCCGAGCTCATCGCCATCGACGGTCTCTATCGAACCGCCGACGACCTCGGCCCGACCCTGCGGGGCCAAGCCATCGAGGCCCGGCTCGTCGAGGACGCGATCAAGGTGACGAAGCTCGACTGAGCGCGCGGCCGGCCGCGCGCGCCGCCATTCCCCGTACCTGTCTCAAATCGGCCACAGCGGGCGTCCCGCGGCGGCACGATGCGTTAACGGATGCCGGCCTGCCGGGCCGCGCGGGGCCGTCCGCGCAAGCTTCGTCCAAGGATCCGCGGATCACCATCCGGACGTTCGACAATGGAACGGGCTCCGCGCTCGGATATCGGTGCGAGATTCGCGCTGCTGCTTGGACCAAAACGAGACGCGGTATCGAAGTGTACACTGCGTCTGCATCGGTGCGAGGAAGGCATTACTCGTTCGCATCGAAGATCAACGAACGTTCGGATCCTTCCTTCTGCGCGTCGTCATCGGGCTTCGGGGGCGCCGAAATAGGCCGGAGCGCGACTTTTGAGCGTTTTCTGCGCTGCTTTAACGGACGATCGAAAATCTTAACCCTTCGGTAACCATATCGACCGTCAATGGTCCGGTAAGGAATCGTTCACCGCCGTGACCAGCCAGACTCCTCCCCGCCGAACTCTTCCGCTGCGTGGCCGAGCCTTCAAGGCCCTGGCCCTGGCACCCGAGACGCCGCTGGCCGAATGGCTCGCCGATCTCGATGCCGCGCTGAAGCGCTCCCCGACGCTCTTCGATGGCCGCGCGGTCATCCTCGACGTCGCGGCGCTCAAGCCCGGCAAGGACGACCTGCAGGCGCTGCTCACCGACCTCGGGCAGCGCCGCATCAAGATCCTCGGCGTCGAGGGGGCTGAACCCGCCGCGATGCCGGGCGACCGGCCTCCGCTGCTCGTCGGCGGACGCCCGGTCGACACCGTCGAGATCCCGGAAATCCCGGGCGAGCCCGAGGCGCCGTCCTCGACCTCGCTGATGATCGAGGGATCGGTCCGCTCGGGCCAGTCCATCGTGCACCCGACCGGGGACGTCACCGTGATGGGCTCGGTCTCCTCCGGGGCCGAGATCCTCGCCGGCGGCTCCATCCATGTCTACGGCGCGCTGCGCGGACGGGCCATCGCCGGCGCCGCCCGCAACCCGCGCGCCCGCATCCTCTGCCGCAAGTTCGAGCCCGAACTCCTCGGCATCGATCGCTTCGTCCGCACGGCCGAAGAGATCGGCACCAGCCTGCGCGGGCGCCCCGCGCAGATCTGGCTCGATGGCGGCGCAATCAGAATGGCAAGTTTGGATTAAGGAGTCACGAGAATGTCCAAGGTTCTCGTCGTCACATCGGGCAAGGGCGGCGTCGGTAAGACGACCACCACGGCGGCGCTCGGTGCCGCCATCGCGCAGAGCGGCAAGAGCGTCTGCGTCGTCGACTTCGACGTCGGCCTGCGCAATCTCGACCTCGTCATGGGGGCCGAGCGTCGGGTCGTCTACGACCTCATCAACGTGGTCAACGGCGACGCCAAGCTGCCGCAGGCGCTGATCCGCGACAAGCGGCTCGACAGCCTCTCGCTGCTGCCGGCCTCCCAGACCCGCGACAAGGACGCGCTCACCGACGCGGGCGTCGCCCGGGTCATGGAGGAATTGCGCGAGAAGTTCGACTGGGTGATCTGCGACTCGCCCGCCGGCATCGAGCGCGGTGCGACGCTGGCCATGCGCCACGCGGACGTCGCCGTGGTGGTGACGAACCCCGAGGTCTCCTCGGTGCGCGACTCCGACCGCATCATCGGCCTGCTCGACTCGAAGACGATCCGGGCCGAGAAGGGCGAGACCATCGACAAGCACCTCATCCTGACTCGCTACGACCCCACCCGGGCCGACCGCGGCGACATGCTGAAGGTGGACGACGTGCTCGAGATCCTCTCGATCCCGCTGCTCGCCATCATCCCGGAGAGCGAGGAAGTGCTGCGCGCCTCGAACGTCGGCTGCCCGGTGACCCTCAACAACCCGCTCTCGGCGCCCGCCCGCGCCTACACCGACGCGGTCCGCCGACTCAACGGCGAGACGGTGCCGATGAGCGTGCCCAGCGAGCGCAAGTCCTTCCTCGGCAAGATCTTCACACGGAGGGCGGCATGAGCCTTCTCAATTTCTTCTCCCGGCGCGGCTCCGCGCCGGTGGCCCGCGAGCGCCTGCAGCTCATCATCGCCCACGAGCGGGCCGATAACGGGCGCTCCGACCTCGTCGTGACGCTGCGCGAGGAGATCCTCGCCGTCATCGCCAAGCACGTCGCGATCGAGCGGGACAAGGTCTCGATCACGGTCGAGCGCGGCGAGGGCGTCTCGACGCTGGGCGTCGACATCGAGCTGCCGCTGCCCGCGGCCGCCAAACTGACCGGCGTCGTCGAGACGGCGGCGAAGGCGAAGCTCGCCGCGGCCTGAGAGGGAAGCGGCTGCCTAACGCGGCCTCAAGGTGAAGGCCGGCGGCCGGTCGGGCTGCGTCGTCACGACCGCCGCCGGGTGGATCGCCGTCCCCTCGGGCAGGCTGATCCGGAAGCGGCCGATCAGGCGGGCGAGGGCGAGCGTCGCCTCCAGCAGCGCGAAATGGGCGCCGATGCAGACGCGCGGGCCCGCCCCGAACGGCAGGTAGGCGAAGCGCGGCGGCGGGGCGGCGCCCGGCAGGAAGCGGGCCGGATCGAACGTGTCCGGGTCGCGCCAGAGCCGCCGGTGCCGGTGCAGCACCCAGGGCGAGATCATCACCACGTCGCCCGGCTCGACGGGGTAGCCGCCGAGCGTGTCCGGGGCGCGGGCCGCGCGGGCGAGGACGAAGGCGGGCGGGTAGAGGCGCAGGGTCTCGTCGACGACGGCCCGCGTCAGCGGCAGCTTTCGCTCGTAGCCGCTGGCGAGGTCGGCGCCGGCCCCGCGCGCCTCCGCGGCGGCCGCCTCCTGCGCAACCGCCTCCTGGATGTCGGGTGCGAGCGCCAGCAGGTAGCTCGCCCAGAGGAGCGCGGCGGCCGTGGTCTCGTGCCCCGCGAGAATCATCGTGGCGACCTGATCGCGCAGCTGGTCCTGATCGAAGGGCCGCCCGGTCTCCGGATCCTTCGCCGCCACGAGGAGGTCGAGCAGGTCGCGCGCGGCCCGCGGGGCCGGGTCCGCCGCCCGGCGGGCGATGATCCGGTCGAGGAACGGGATCCAGCGGCGCCGGAACCGGGCCCGCGCGAAGTCGAGCGGCGCCGGCCAGGAGAGCGGCAGAAGCATGTCGAGGAGGTGGGGCCGGCCCATCCGTTCGGCGTATTCCGCCACGAAGCGCCGCAGCGCCGCGCCGTCGCTCTCCATGCCCACCGAGAACATGGTGCGGCCCGCGATCTCGAGGGCGAGGCCGTGGAGCGCCGGGAACAGCGCGACGGGCCCGCGCGCGGCCTCCGCCTCCAGCCGCAGGCAGGCCGCCTCGACCGCCCCCTCGATGTGCGGCACCAGATCCTCCACCGCCCGCGGGGTGAAGGCCGGCGCCAGCGTCCTGCGCTGGTGGCGCCAGGCGGCGCCCTCGCTGATCAGGAGGCCGTCGCCGAGGACCGGGCGCAGGATGCGCACAGAGGCGCGGGTGCGCAGGTAGATTGCTGGGTTGTCGATGAGCACGCGCCGGATCGCGTCCCGGTCGCTCACGATGAAGCTGCGGCGCCCGAGGAGCTGGCGCTGGACGATCGGCTCGTCGTAGGTGCGCCGCGGCCACGCCTCGACGGCGTTCCGGCGCAGAGCCGCGAGATAGGCGAACAGGGGCAGGTCGTCGGCCGGCGGCTCCGGCACGGGCGGCCGCGGGCGCGGCCCTTGCGGAAGCCGCGGGGGATCGTCGAGAAGGGTCCGGCCGGAATCCATCGCTGCCTCGCTCGGCTTCCCGGACGGCTTGATGCCGGAGGCGGGGTGGCGTGTAAACACGCCCCGATGCCGCCCGTGCCCGCTCCCCCGCCGCCCTGGACGTCCGAGCCCGGGGGGCTGCGCCTCAGCGTGCGGCTGACGCCCCGCGGCGGGCGCGACGCCCTCGGCGACCCGAGCGTCGGTGCGGACGGACGCAGCGTCCTCCCGGTCCGGGTCGCGGCGCCGCCCCTGGAGGGCGCGGCCAACGCCGCCCTCATCGCGCTCCTCGCGAAGGTGCTGCGGATGCGCCGCTCCGAGATCGCCATCGTCTCGGGCGAGACCGCGCGCCTGAAGGTCCTGCGGCTCTCGGGCGACGGGCCGGCGCTCGCCGAACGGCTCGCGGCCGCCCTCGCCAACCGGTAAGGGAGGGATTCCTCGCGCCGGCGCTGGCCCCCCGGCCTGCGGCACCTACCTGTCCGCCCTCGACCCTCCTCTCTCTCCCCGAGCCTCCATGACCCTCGACCAGGGCCTCGCCTTCGGCCTGATCGGCTGCACCGTCCTGCTCTTCATCTGGGGCCGGCTGCCCTACGACCTCGTCGCGCTGCTCTCGCTGGTGGCGGGCGTCGCCATCGGGATCGTGCCCGCCGCCAAGGCCTTCGACGGCTTCGCCGACGACATCGTGATCATCGTCGCGAGCGCCCTCCTGATCAGCGCCGCCGTCTCGCGCTCCGGCGTCGTCGAGAGCCTGATGCGGCCCGTCCTGCCCTACCTGCGCGCGCCGGGGCTGCAGGTGCCGGCGCTCGCGGGCGCGGTGATGGCCCTCTCGATGGTGACGAAGAACATCGGCGCGCTCGCCATCTTCATGCCGGTGGCGCTCCAGCTCGGCCGCAAGACCGGCACGTCCCCGTCGCAGCTCCTGATGCCGATGTCCTTCGCCTCGCTGATCGGCGGCCTCGTCACCCTCGTCGGGTCCTCCACCAACATCATCGTCGCCAAGGTCCGAACCGACATCGTGGGCCAGCCCTTCGGGATGTTCGACTTCACCCCGGTCGGGCTCGGCATCGCGCTGGTCGGCCTCGCCTTCCTGGCGCTCGGCTACCGGCTCCTGCCCAGGGACCGCAAGCCCGGCGGCTCGGGCGCCTCGTTCTCCCTCGCCGCCTACGTCACCGAGGCGCGGCTGCCGCCGGGCTCGGCGCAGGTCGGCGCCACCGTGCGGGAAATCGAGGCGCTCGGCGACGGGGACGTCGCCGTCGCCGTCGTGATCCGCGAGCGCTTCCGCCGCTCCGTGCCGGGGCCGGACTGGCGGCTGCGCGCCGACGACGTGCTGCTGCTGGAGGGCGAGCCGGAGGATCTGGAACGCCTCGTGGCCCGCGCCGGGCTCGAACTCGTCGAGGGCGCGGCCGCGGCGGGCGGCCAGGTGAAGGTCGCCGAAGCCGTGGTGCCGGCCGATTCGCCGCTTGCCGGCGTCACGGTGGCGAATGCCGACCTGCGGGCCGCCCACGGCATCAGCCTGCTCGCGGTGAGCCGCAGCGACGGGGGCGTGGCCGGGCGCCTCGCGAACCTGCGCCTGCGGGCCGGCGACGTGGTGGTGCTGCGCGGGGGCGGCGAGGCCCTCTCCGACGCGCTGACCGCGCTCCGCCTGCTCCCGCTCGCCGAGCGCAGCATCAGCCTCGGGCACAGCCGGCGCGGCTACATCCCGATCTTCGTGCTCGGCGTCGCCATGCTGCTCATCGCGCTCCACGTGGTGCCGGTGGCGATGGGCTTCTTCGGGGCCGCGGTCGCGCTCCTGCTCCTGCGGGTGCTCACGATGGAGGAGGCCTACGAGACCATCGAGTGGCCGGTGATCGTGCTGCTGGGCGCCCTGATCCCGGTGAGCGACGCGGTGCGCACCACCGGCGGCACCGACCTCGTGGCCGGCTGGATGTCCGGCCTCGTGCAGTACATGCCGCCGATCGGCGCGGTCGCGATGCTCCTCGTCGCCGCGATGGCCGTGACGCCCTTCCTCAACAACGCCGCCGCCGTGCTGGTGATGGCGCCGATCGGCGCGAGCCTCGCGGGAAAGCTCGGGCTCAACCCCGACCCGTTCCTGATGGCGGTGGCGGTGGGCGCGGCCTGCGACTTCCTCACCCCGATCGGGCACCAGTGCAACACGCTGGTGATGGGTCCGGGCGGATACCGCTTCGGCGACTACGCCCGGCTCGGCCTGCCGCTCTCGCTGATGGTCGTCGTCGTCGGCACGGGGTTGATCGCGCTGTTCTGGCCGCTCTGATCCGCGCTCTCGACCTCGGAAGCCAGCCGCAGCAGGGTCCGGCGCAGCCACGCATGGGCGGGGTCGGCGTCGTAGGAGGCGTGCCACAGCATCGAGATCGCCACGTCGTCGAGCGCGACCGGCGCCGGGCTGACGCTGAGGCCCAGCGTCCCGGCGAAGAAGTTGGCCACCCGCGCGTGCATCGTGGCGATGACGGGCGCGTCGCGCACGAGGAAGGGCACGGCGACGAAGCTCGGCGTCGTCACCGCGATCGTCCGGCCGAGGCCGATCTTGGCCAGCGCGTCGTCGACCACCCCGTGCGCGGTCCCGCGCAGGCTCGTCAGGATGTGCGGGAACCGGACGTAATCCGCGAGGGAGATCGGCGCCGCGAGGCCGACGCGGGCGGGGTTGAACAGGCAGACGTAGCGGTCCCGGTGGAGGAGCCGCATCTTGTGGTGGGCCTGCCCCTCGGTGAACAGGCCGATGCCGAGATCGACCTGATCCGCGTCGAGCTCGGCGAGGATGCGCCCCCGATCGATCGTGCGCAGCAGGAGCCGCACGCCCGGCGCCTCGGCCCGCAGATAGGCGAGGAGGCGTGGGCCGAGCAGGACCTCGACGCTGTCCGGCAGGCTGATCGTGAACACGCGCTCCACGGTCGCGGGGTCGAAGCTGTCCTCGCGCCGCACCAGCGCCTGGATCTGGCGGAGCGCCGTGCGCACCGGCTCGGCGAGCGCCATCGCCCGCGGGGTCGGCCGCATGCCCTCGGGCGCGCGGGTGAGAAGCTCGTCGTCGAACAGCGCGCGCAGCCGTCCGAGGGTGCTGCTCATCGCTGACTGCCCGAGCCCGACCCGGGCCGCCGCCCGGGTGACGCTGCGCTCGGCGAGCAGCGCGTCGAGGGCGACGAGCAGGTTGAGATCGACGCGGGATAGATCGATGTGGTCAATATTCATTACCGATCCAATCGGTTTGATCGATGCTGCAGTGCAAAGCATATTCGCCTCACAGGCAAGGCCGATAGGCGCCTTGCGCAGCGGAAAGACCCAGACACCATGACCATCCGGACCACAATCCTCGCTGCCACCGCCCTCCTCGCCGCCGGCACGGCGAATGCCGAGGGCCTGAAACCCGCCCGAGCGCAGAGCGTCGATCTCGGTACGCTCGCGGGCGTCGCCTACGTCATGCCGGAAGCCGAGGGCTACCGGGTCGTCGTCACCCTGGCGCCCCGCGCCGCGGCTCCGGCCGTCCGCTTCGAGGCGGTGCTCGCCGAGGGCCAGCGGGTGACCCTCTCGGCGCCGCGCGGCCTCGGTCAGGCGGCCGACGCGGTCGAGATCGCCCGGAAGGGCGAGGCCGTCACGGTGGCGCCGGCCCGCACCCGCGCCGCGGTGCAGGAGGCCGCCGCGCTGAACTAGGATCGACGCGGGGAGGGGCCGGCCGCGAGGCCGGTCCCGCCTTATCCGCGTCGTCACCCGCCGATGAACAGCCCCGCGATGGCCGCGCTCGTCAGGTTCGAGAGCGTGCCGCCGAGGATGGCGCGCAGACCGTAGCTCGCCACCTCGGCCCGACGCTCCGGCACGAGGCTGGCGAAGCTCGCGAGCTGGATCGCGATCGAGGCGAGGTTGGCGAAGCCGCAGAGCGCGAAGCACAGGATCGCGGCCGTGCGCGGATCGAGGCTGCCGGATTTCAGAACCGGCGAGAGGTTCGCGTAGGCCAGGAACTCGTTGAAGGCGATCTTCTGCCCGAGCGCTCCGCCGACGAGGGCGGCCTGCTCCCAGGGCACGCCGAGGAGCCAGGCCAGCGGAGCGAACCCGTAGCCGAGGATCGCCTCGATCGAGGCGTCAGGGTAGCCGGCGAGCCCCCCGAGCGCGCCGACGATGCCGTTCGCCAGCGCGATCAGCCCGACGAAGGCGATCAGCATGGCGCCGACCGCGGCGGCGACCGCAAGCCCCTTCTGTGTGCCGTCGGCCGCCGCCTCGATGACGTTGGCCGCCCGGCGCTCGCCGAATTCCACCCGCGTGGTCACGATCCGGGTCGGCTCGACCGCCGGCACCAGGATCTTGGCGTAGAGGAGCCCGCCCGGGATCGCCATGAAGGAGGCTGCCAGCAGGTAGGTCATCGGCACGCCGAGGGTGGCGTAGCCCGCGAGGATCGAGCCCGCCGTCGAGGCGGCTCCGCTCGTCATCACGGCGAAGAGTTCGGAACCGGTCAGGAGCGGCAGGAACGGGCGCAGAGCCACCGCGATCTCGCTCTGGCCGATGAAGATGGTGATGACGGCCGAGAAGGATTCGATCGGCGCGGTGCCGAGGAGCCGCCGCAGCCCCGAACCGAGGAATCGGGCCAGCGCCTGCATCAGGCCGAGATGGTAGAGCACCCCGATCAGCGCCGAGACGTAGAGGATCTGTGGCAGCACCCGGAAGGCGATGACGAAGCCGCCGCCGCCGAACAGCTCGAACATCTTCGGATCGACGAGGCCGCCGAACAGGAAGGCTGCGCCCCGGTCTCCGTAGGCGAGCACCTGACTGACCACGTCGGCCACCGCCCCGAGGGCCGCCCGGCCCGCCGGCACGAACAGGATGAGGGCGCCGAGGCCGATCTGAAGGCCGAGGCCGGCGAGCACAGTGCGCGGCTGGATCGCCCGCCGGTTCGTCGAGGCCAGGACCGCGACCGCGACGAGCAGCGCGATGCTCACGCCCGCGTGGATGACGCGCTCGACCATTCCGCCCCCGATTGCCCGGCTACTCCGACGCAATCCATGCGCGATCCGGGCCAGATGCGCCACGTCCCGCCGCCCTGGACCCGGCCGCCCATTCCGCTAGGTTCCGCCCCCGGCGGGGCGCCGGAGGAGGGAATGTGGCACAGGCCTTCGCGCTCAGCGGAGCGGTCGGGCTCGTCACGGGCGCGGCGAGCGGGATCGGGGCGGCTCTCGCGGTCGCGCTGGCGCGGCGCGGCTGCGATCTCGCCCTGGTCGACCGTGACGCCGAGGGTCTGAAGGCCACGGAGGCCGCCGCGGCCGGGGCCCGCGTGAGCCGGCACGTCCTCGATCTCGTCGACGGGGAGGCCATCCTGGCGCTCAAGGACGCGGTCGAGGCCCGCCACGGACGGCTGAGCCTCCTCGTCAACAATGCGGGCGTGGCGCTGGGCGGCACCTTCGCGGAGACGGACCTGTCCGATTTCGAGTGGCTGATGGACGTGAACTTCCGCGCCACCGTGCGGATGACCCACGCCTTCCTGCCGCTCCTGCGGCGCGAGCCCGCCGCGCAGATCGTCAACATGTCGAGCCTGTACGGGCTGATCGCGCCACCGGGTCAGACGGCCTACGCGGCGAGCAAGTTCGCGGTGCGCGGCTTCAGCGAGGCGCTGCGGCACGAACTCGCCGGCAGCCCCCTGGGCGTCACGCTGGTGCATCCGGGCGGCGTCGCGACGAATATCGCCCGCAGCGCGCGCCACCCGAAGGGGCTCGATGCGGCCGCGGTCGAGGCGGGACGCATCGCCTTCGAGCGCTTCCTGCGCCTCAGCCCGGAGGCCGCCGCCGCCGAGATCCTGCGCGGCATCGAGCGGCGGGCGCCGCGAATCGTCGTGGGCAGGGACGCGCGCCGCGTCGCCCTGATCCAGCGCCTGATGCCGGTCGGCTACTGGCGGCTGATCGCGCGGCTCTCCGGCCTGGAGCGCTGACACTGATGGCGAGCCTGCGCGCCCACATCTTCGCCTGGATGGTCCGCCGCAACGTGCGCGACCGGCTGGGCCGGAGCCTCGACGTCGAGCGGATGCGGGCCACCTTCGAGGCCACCGCCTTCATCGAGCCCCGCGGCGTCGCCTACGAGCCCGGCGCGGTCGGCGGCATTCCCGGCGAATGGGTGCGCAGGCCCTGCGGGACGGCGGGCCCGCGCCTGTTCTACCTGCACGGCGGAGGCTTCGTCGCCTGCTCGCCCCGCACCCACCGGCCGGTGACGGGCGCCTTCGCCCGGCGCGGCTTCACGGTCTTCGCCCCCGATTACAGGCTCGCCCCCGAGCACCCGTTCCCCGCCGGCCTCGACGACGCGCTCGCCGCCTGGGAGGCGTTCGCGGCGGAGGGGCCGGCGGCGATCGGCGGCGATTCGGCGGGCGGCAACCTCGCCCTCGCCCTGATGCTGCGCGCGCGCGAGCGCGGCCTGCCCCTGCCGCTTGCGGCCGTCCTGTTCTCGCCCGCCACCGATTTCGTCGGCACCGGCGCCTCCTACATCGAGAACGGGCAGCGCGACGCCATGTTCGACCCGGAGGTGCTGCGCCACCTCGCCCCCCTCTATCTCGCAGGGGCGGACCCGATCGATCCGCTCGTCTCGCCGCTCTACGCGGATCTCGCGGGGTTGCCGCCGCTCCTCCTGCATGTCGGCGCCCGGGAGGTGCTGCGCGACGATTCCGTGCGGCTCGCGGAGCGGGCGCGGGCGGCGGGCGTCACGGTGAGCCTGCGGGTCTTCCCCGTCGTGCCGCATGTCTGGCAATTCGCCCACGCCTTCCTGCCGGAGGCGCACGCCTCGCTCAACGCGGCCTCGACCTTCCTGAGGGCGCATGCGAGACGGGAGACGCGGGAGCCCGCAGCGTGAGGAGGACGCGATGAGCGCGACCGACGACCCTGTGCCCGAGATCCTCAGCGTCCTCATCGTCGGCGCGGGCTTCTCCGGCCTCGCCATGGGCATCCGCTGCCGCGAGGCGGGGATCGGCCCGTTCCGGATCGTCGAGAAGGGCGACGGGATCGGCGGCACCTGGCACGCCAACACCTATCCGGGCGCGGCCTGCGACATCCCCTCCCATCTCTACTCGCTCTCCTTCGTGCCAAAGGCCGACTGGTCGCGGCTCTACCCGCAGCAGGCGGAGATCAAGGCCTATTTGGAGGCGGCGGCGCGGGCGCGCGGTCTGCTGCCGCACCTGCAGCTGAACACCGCCGTCACGGCGATGACCTGGGATGAGGCGGATTCCCTGTGGCGGGTCGAGACGAGCCGCGGCCCCTTGCGGGCGCGGGCGGTCGTCTCCGGCATGGGCGGGCTGCACCATCCGGCCCTGCCGGACATCCCGGGTCGCGACAGCTTCGGGGGCGCCGCCTTCCACTCCGCCGCCTGGGACCACAGGGTGGAGCTGCGGAACCGGCGCGTCGGCGTCATCGGCACGGGGGCGAGCGCCGTGCAATTCGTGCCGCAGATCGCCGGGACGGTGGCCCACCTCACCCTGTTCCAGCGCACGCCGGCCTGGATCATGCCGAAGCACGACCGCGCGATCGGCGAGCGCGCGCAGGCCGCCTACCGGCGGGTGCCGCTGGCGCGGCGGCTCTTCCGCGAGCGCTTGTTCTGGATTCACGAAGTGCGGGCGCTCCTCGGCTTCACCAAGGTCTCGAAGCTGACGGCTCAGGCGGAGGCGCTCGCCCGGCGCCACCTCGCCAGGGCGGTGCCGGACAAGGCCCTGCGCCGGAAGCTGACGCCGCGCTACCGCCTCGGCTGCAAACGCGTCCTCATCGCGGACGATTTCTACCCCGCCCTGATGCGGGAGAACGTGAGCCTGGAGACGGGCCGCATCGCCCGCATCACCCCGGCCGGCGTCGTCATGGCGGACGGCGCGGAGCACGCTCTCGACGCGATCGTCTACGCGACGGGCTTCGACGTGACGGGCAGCTTCCACCGCCTGCCGGTGACGGGCCGCGACGGCCTGACCCTGGCCGAGGCGTGGCGCGACGGGATGGGCGCCTTCCAGGGCATCTCGGTCGCGGGTTTCCCGAACCTGTTCCTGCTGATGGGACCGAATACCGGGCTCGGCCACAACTCGATGATCCTGATGATCGAGGCGCAGGTGGAGCACGCCCTCTCCTGCCTCAAGGCGATGCGGCGCCGGGGCCTCAGCGCGGTCGAGGTGCGGCCGGAGGCGCAGGCGCGCTTCCTCGACGGCGTCCGGGCGCGGCTCTCCGACAGCATCTGGCAGGCGGGCGGCTGCACCAGCTGGTACCAGGATTCGGAGGGGCGCAACACGGCGATCTGGCCGGGCTCCGTCCTCGCCTACCGGCGTGGCGCCCGCCGCGCCCGCCTGGACGCGGACTACCGGGTGCGCTGAGGGTGGAACACCCGGGCCGGGCCGCCCGTTGGTTCGGCAAAGCTTGCGCCGCGCCGCGGCGCGTCATCGTGAGGACCCCACCATGAGCCTGATCGGACGCATCGTCACCAAGATCCTCGGCAACGAGGACCGCCCCGTGACCCGCGACGACCGCAACGCGGATTCGAGCAACCTCGTCGGCCGGATCGTCACCAAGATCCTGCGCAAGTAGACGGGCGGGCCGCCCCTACTGCACGGTCGCGGCCACCGCCGCGACCGCCTTGGTGACCGGCGCCGCCGGCACGGTATGCTCCCAGAACTGGCCGAGGCGGGCCTTCTCGTAGCCCGCCTGGTAGAGCCTGCGCATGTAGGCGGTGTCGAAGCCCCGCGCGGCCGTCGTCGCGGGTGCGCTCTCGTCGATGTAGGTGAGGTTGAAGCCGATCCGGTTGGCGCGGGTGAACGCGTAGGTCGTGGCGAGCGTCGCCCGGCTGCGCGCTCGGCTCGCCGTCGTGAAGGAGCGCTCGACGATCGACAGCGTGTTGTTGCGCGTCACGTCGAATTCCGGCTCCAGACGCCCGTTGATCACCACGTAGATGTTGGCCTTGCCGTTCGTGCGCAGGCGCCCGTCCCGCAGCAGGAACGATTGCGGCAGGGTGAAGACCGGCGTCACCACCGAACCGTCGACGTGGAGTTCCTGGAAGGCGCTGTTGCCCGCCTGCACGTCGATGAGCTGGGGCGGGAAAACGGCCGGGATGCTCGCCGAGGCGGTGAGCACGTCGCGGAACAGCTCGACCGCGTTCGGGGCCCCGCTCGCGGCGATGGCGCCCATGTTCCAGATCACGGCGCGCTGGGAATCGAGGTTCGTCGTCACCACGAGGAGGCGGCGGCCCTTGGCGTGCTCCTCGGCCACGGCGGCGAGCAGGTCCGCGTTGACGTAGCGGCCGATCAGGTCGCGCAGGCGCCCGTCGCCGAACAGGCCGGATCCGAACAGGACGTTGGTCAGGCTCGGCGACTGTACCAGCGTCTCGGCGACGCCGCTCGTGTAGAACTCGGTGAGGTAGGCGTCGTAGGCCGGTCCCAGGAAGGCGAAGGGCGCGATCAGCGCGCCGGTGCTGACGCCCGACACCAGGGTGAATTCGGGCCGCGTGCCCGAGGCCGTCCAGCCGTTGAGGATTCCCGCCCCGTAGGCCCCGTCGCCGCCGCCGCCCGAGAGGGCAAGGTAGGAGAAGGCTTGGCGGCGCGCCTCGGGCCGGGCCGCGAGCTGCGTGAACGTGTCGGCCGAGGCGTCGGAGAACACGCGGGCGTCGGGGATGTTCGGTACGCTCGCGAAGGCCGCCTGCTCGGCCGTGTAGGTTGTCCGCGGCAGCGACGAGCAGCCGGAGACAGCCGCCGCCAGGCTGCCCGCCACGCCGAGCGCGAGCAGCCCGCGCGAGATCCCGAACCGACGCGCCATGGCGTGTGTCCCCGTGCCCTGCCTCTGACCGCACCCCCAGCCGAACGAGCTTGGCCATTCTAACGTTCCGGTCAGCTCCCGACAATCGCGCAGGTCCAGCCGAGCTGATGCGCGCGGGCCACAGGTCCGTGCCGTCGCGCACGCTTCGACGGGATGCGCGGGCGGCTGCCGGCTTTGCCGGTGGACAGCGCCTCGCGGCCGGGAGATGCGCCGAGTGTCGACTCTTGCATCGTCCACGAGCCCTCTTGTAGGTTCATCCGCGTCGCCAGGGGGGCACGCTCCCGGCGGCCATCACCAGTGGCGCACATGTTCGGCTCTCGCACCGGCCGTCCCGCACTCTGGGACGCGGCGTGAGTGCGGCTGTCTCGCGCGACGGGCCGCCTTTGCCCGCCTGAGGAGGCGGCCGCGGTGATCGCATCGTTCAGGAGGGGGCGACGATGGAAGCAGGCCTGAGCTGGACGGACGAGCGCGTGGATCTGCTGCGCCGTCTGTGGGAGGATGGGCAGAGCGCGAGCAAGATCGCCGCGCAGCTCGGCGGCGTCACCCGCAACGCGGTCATCGGCAAGGTGCACCGGCTCGGCCTCGCCGGCCGGGTCAAGGCTGCCCCGGCCCCCGTGAACGGGCGCCGCAAGCCCGAGCGCGAGGAGGCCGACGGCGCGCCGATCGAGGTGGCCGAGGAGGCCCCCGAGCCGATCGCCATCACGGCGCACCGGCCGGCGCCGGATTTCCCGCCGCCCGCCGCTCCGGCCGCCGAGGGCGTGGCGCTCGCCGTCTCCGAGCGGGTGACCATCATGGATCTGCGGGAATCGATGTGCCGCTGGCCGATGGGCGACCCGACGACGCCGGAATTCCGGTTCTGCGGCGCCCGCTCGATCACCGGCCTGCCCTACTGCACGCACCACGCCCAGATCGCCTACCAGCCCGCCGCCGAGCGCAAGCGGGACCGGCGCGTGGCGGGTTTCCGGTAAGGGCCGAGCGGGGCCGGATTCCGGCCCCCATGTTCGCGCAAACTTGAGCCCCCAGAACCGCCTCCGCCCTGAGCGGGGGATGGATTGTCATCTCGGTGGGCGGGCTGCCCGCCGCGGAGCTGCGGCCTCGGCGGGATTTCGGCGTCGCGGGCGGCATCGTCTGCATCCTCGCGGTGCTGATCCTGCCGGTGCCGGCGATCCTGATCGCTCTCGGGCTCGCCGTTTCGATCGCGCTCTCAGTGCTGATCGTCTCGCTTGCCGCCGTCCTCCTCGTCGCGAAGGGCGTCACACGCGGCACGGCCGAGGAGGCGGTGCTCGGCCAACTCGACGCCGAGCCCGCGCTGCTCATCTCTGCCGGAGCGGTGCCGTCGCCTTGTGCTGCTCCGCGAGAACGCGCGCGATCAAGCCGTCGCAGCCGGGCGTGCTTCCGACGCACTCGGCCGTCATCAGGATCTTCACCTGTCCGTCCTCCTGCACGACCTTCCGGCAGATGTAAGCGGCGGGCCGATTCCCTGCCGGTTTGGCCATCGTCCAGAGGATCAGCTGCTGGGAATCCTGCAACTCGATGAGCGAGGCTGTCTCGCGCGTGACCTGCGTGCCGGGCTGCGCCCTGAGCCCTGCAATCATCTCCGCGAACGGCACGACGTCGCGTCCGCAGAGTTGTCGCGCTTCCGCCGCGCAGGGCAGCATGCAAGCGAGGATGATCGCGCCGGTCCGGTATCGAAACAGGGGCATCGCCGTTCCCATGAAAATAACCGGCTGATGTTATGCTTCAGCACCATTGTCTGCAATCGGGCTGTAGGTCTCACAAGCTGAGTTTCCTGGATTATCGGGATTCGATTGATCAGCGGCATCGGAAATTCGTCGGGAAGTCGATTTTCTGTTGCTGTTGCAACGGCAGGTTATTTCAATTTCGGAAATATTCTCTGTAAGGAGCAGACGCATACCCGCTTCGCCGGAAAGCCATTCGGCCTTCACGCCTCGGAGAGGAACCGTCCCAGCGCCGCGCCTTCGAGAAGCCGCGCGAGGCGCTCCTCCGCGCCGCTGTCCGTCGCGATCAGGAGGCCGCCGCAGACGGCGTCCTGCCCGCGGAAGGCGTAGCGGAGCGCGCTGACCGGCCGCAGGCCGCCGCCGGCAAGGAAGCCCTGCATCGTCCCGGGCCGGCCGTCGCGGCCGCACAGGATCTCGACGCCGGCGGCCCGGCCCGCGAGCGTCCAGGGCACGAGCCCGAGGCGCCGGCCCTCGGCCTGCGCCAGGACGCGGCGCGGATCGGACAGGGCGAGCACCGCGTCCGGGGCGACGTGAACCCGAGCTGCGAAGCCGATCGGCCCGCGCCCGGCGAAGCGGTCGATCACCGCGATCCCCGCGAGATCGTCGAGGATGAGGAAGGTCCGCACGTGGCGCAGGTCCGTCCCGTGCACGTTCGTCAGGAGTGCGTGCGCGCCTGCGCCGTCAAGGGCGAGCGCGTCGATCAGGCGCCCGCGCCCGGCCGCCGGCTCCCGCCCGTCCGGCATCGCGACGTTGTGGGCCCGGGCGAGAGGAGGTAGTGGCGAGCCGGGCCGGTCTCGGCCTGTTCGGAGCCGCCAGCCTCGACGATCCAGCGCCGGGATTGCGCGGCGAAGACGAAGGAGCCGCAATCGGCGTGGTCCTGCGGCGATTGCCCGGCAAAGGTGCAGGCGAAGTGGCTCCAGCCCCGCTCCGCCCCTTCCGCCCGCGCCGAGAGGGTGCGGCCCTCCGCATCGGGCCGCGCGCCGGGCCTCGGTGCCTCGGCCCCGCGCGCGGCGACGGGACCCTGCACGGCCGAGAGGCGTCCGAGCCAGGCGCCGTGGTCGATCCCGGGCGGGCTGTCGCCGAAGGGCGGCAGGCGGCCGCCGGGGTCGAGGAGGGCGGTGAGGCCGGGCAGCGCCGCCGCGACGGATTCCGCGATGGCCGGCCCCGGCGCTTCGCCGTCGAGCGCCGCGGCGAGCGCGCGCCCGAGGGTGAGGAGTTCGAGGCGCCGGTGCAGTGAGGGCTCGGCGAGCGGCGCGGAGAAGCCCTCGGCGAGCGCGAACCGGGCGAGCGCATCCCAGTAGGCGGAAAGCGGCAGGCGCGGCAGGGTGCGGGCGATGCCGAGGAGCGCGCCGGCGGCCCGCATCTGCAGCAGGGATCGGCCCAGCGTGTTCTGCCCGACGATCTCGGCGATGGCGAAGCCGTGGCGGGCGATCTCGCCGACGAGCACGCGCGCCGCCTCGGCCTCGACCGGGCCTGCGAGAAGCGCGCCGAGCACGTCGGCCCGCGTCGCGAGGGCGTCCGGGTGCAGGCTCAGCGGGTCGGCCGGCTGGCCCCAGGAATTGGCGCGCGACCAGGAGAGGGCGAGATCGAGGGCCAGGGCCCGGCCCGCCTCACCGGACAGAGCGGTGAGCCAGGCGAGCGATTGATAGTCCAGGCGCCAGGGAACCGAGCGGAACGGGTCCTCCCGCCAGTCGGGCGCCCTGGGCAGCGGCCAGTCCGGCGCGCCGGCGAGGCGCAGGGCGAGGGCGTCGCCTGCGGGCGCAGCGGCCGGCCCGGCCGGCCCGGCCGGCCCCTGGAGGGCGCGCTGAGCCAGCAGGATGCGGGGCGCGCCCGTCACGGGCGGAGAGATCCAGGCCGATTCCGCGCCGGGCGGCAGGCCGAGGGCCGCGGTGAGGCGGACGAGGAAGGCGGGCGCTTGGAGCACCTCGTCGCCGCACAGGCTCTCCAGCCGCAGACGGTCCTCGAGGGCGATCTCGGGGGCGGCGAGGAGTTCGACCCGGGTCTCCGCCGGCGCGTCCTCCCAGCGCTCGAAGGCGACGTCAACGAAAGCCGCGTCGGACGGCGGCTTCAGGTTCAGGGTGAAGCGCCGCGCCTGCTGGTGGGCGCCGAGGTTGATCACCGCTCCGAAGCCCGGCACCGAGACGGTGTCGGGATAAGGCGGAGCGATCGGGGCCCCATCGGAATGCGCGTAGGCGATCCTGGCGCGGGCGGCGTGCTCGTCGGGGCGCGCGGCATGGATCTGCCCGCGCAGGACGAGGCCGGACCCCAGCACTAGGGCGAGGCGCAGGGGCTCGGCCGCCGGCCCGAGCCAGCGGCGCGGGCGCTCCTCGGCGGCCTCCGCGGCGTCAAAGCCCTGCCGCAGCGTCGCGTCGGCGATCGTGAAGGGGCGCGTGTTGCGCCACGAGCGGATTGTCACGGCGAGGTTGCGGGCCGGGGCAGGAACCCGGAAGGCGATGCGCAGGGAAGCCGTGCGGGTGCGCTCGCTCCCCTCCGGCTGGTAGGCGGGCCCGGGAATCCAGGCGCTGTGCGGGTCCAGCAGGCTGCGCGCGAGGCCCGGCACGTGGTCGAGGTCGAGGCCGGAACCGTCGGCGGCCAGGAAGTCGAAGCCGACGAGGGCGAAGTCGAAGGCGTTGCCGGCCGCCTCCTCGGAATCCCAGGCGATCCGCGCCTCCAGGCTGCACCACGCCTCCGCCCGCAAGCCCTCGAAATCGAGCACCGCCCGCGACCAGCGGTTCCTGGCCGCGATCCGGTGCTCGCCCGCGCCGGGCCGAACGCCGCCCCGCCCGCATGGCGGGCCGAGACCGGCAGCAGATCCGTCGCCGCAGGCGGCTCTTCCGGAGGCATGGACAGGGAAGGGGAGGTGGAACGGCGGGCGGGCGAGAAGGCAGCTTAGCGCGGAACACGACCGGCGAGCTACGGCGCAGGTTTTGCCCGGCACGCATCAATCCGCCCTTGACCGACCCCATCGGATGACCCGCACCGGGGCGTCCGCCGGCCGAGCGAGAGGGACAAGCATGACGGGCGTGTATCTGCACGACCTCGCCTCGCAGCACGCCCGCTACCGCGCGGTGCGGCAGGCCACGATCGCCGGCAACGTTGCCCATGCCGACGCCCCGGATCACCGGGCGCGGGACGGGATAGCCTTCGCGCAGGTCCGCGCCCGCAATGCAGCCCTACGCCATGACCATCGCCGGCAAGGCCGATTTCGGCGCGCGTGCGGCCGACGTGGTGCAGCGCCTCGCGCGACGAGCGCAGGCCGAGGGCGAGCGCCTCTGTGACCTCGGCTGCAGGCAGATCAGCCACCATCATGACTAAGCGAAATTCGCGAGGCTCGAGGCGATGATCGACCCGCGCCAGGACGTCGAGCACGCGACGCGCTTCCCGAAGGAACGGCGGGAACGGGCGGGAAGCTGGACGTTCGCCGTCGCGCGCGACCATGCCGGTCCGCACAACAGTCCGGCGCGTAACCGGCGGCCCTGCGGCGCCGAAAGCCTCTCCGTGGCGTCCCCATCCAGGCACGCCCCCCAGAGGAGAGATCCCATGCGCACTCTGATCCGCACCGCCTCGGCCCTTATCCTGTCGATCGCCGCCGCCGCGACCCCGGCCCTCGCCGCGGAAGGGGGCACCAAGGATTCCGTGAAGGAGCCCGCGGCGCGGGATTCGATGGCCAAGGACTCGATGGGGAAAGATGGCATGCACAAGGGTTCGATGCACAAGGACCAGATGCACAAGGGTTCGATGGAGAAGGACGGCATGGCCAAGGACACGATGAAGAAGTAGCCTGCTGCGGCCGGGAGGCGGACGATGGCCGCTCTCGCACACCCGATCCCGATGCCGGGCCCGTCGGCGGTCCGGCCGGACGCGCAGCCCGCCATGCCCGCTCGAAACGCGACAGGACCCGGCGAGGCGCATCTCGCGGCCGCGATGCGGGCGGCGCAGGACGGGGACGCGGCCGCCTATCGCCGGGTGCTGCGCGCCTGCGTGCCCGTGATCGCGGGTGTCGCCCGCGGTCAGGGGGTGCGGGGGGCCGCCGTCGACGACGTGGTGCAGGAGACGCTGCTGACGGTCCACCGGGCGCGGGCGACCTACGATCCGTCCCGCCCCTTCCTGCCCTGGCTGCGCGCCATCGCGCAGCGGCGGGCGGTCGATGCGTTGCGCCGCCGCTCGCGCCGGCCGCAGGAGGTGCACGATCCGGCCGCCTTCGAGGATCAGGTCGATGCCGGGCCGGCACCGGGGCAGGCCCTCGAGGAGGGCCAGGAGGCGCGCCTGCGCGAGGCCCGGCTCGCCCGCGCGGTGGCGAACCTGCCGGCAGGCCAGCGGCAGGCGGTCGAGCACCTCGCCCTCGGCGAGCGCTCCCTGGACGAGACCGCCGCGCTCACCGGACGAAGCAAGGGGGCCCTCAAGGTGAACCTGCACCGCGCCCTCAAGGCGCTTCGCGCGGCTCTCGTCTCCGACCGGGAGGGCCGAGATGCCTGATCTCGACCGCCACGACCGCCTCGTCGAGGAGCTGGCGGGCCGCCTGACGCCGGTGCGGCGCCTCAGCGCCCCGGGGCGCCGGGCCGTCCTGTGGGGCGGGGCGGCGCTTGCCCTCGGCCTTCTCGTTCTGCCCTTCGCCGACCTGTCGGGCCTCCACGCCCGCCTCGGCGTGACGGATCTGCGCCTCGCGGCGGTCGGGGCGGCGCTGACGGCGGCCGCGGCGGCCGTCGGCGCCTTCCAGACCAGCGTGCCCGGCCGCGCGGCCGCCTGGGCCCTCCTGCCCCTTCCGCCCCTCGCGCTCTGGCTCGGGGCGAGCGGGCTCGGGTGCCTGCGCGCGTGGCTCGCGCCCGCCTCCGGCATCGCCGAGGCGGAGGAGATGCGCGGCTGCTTCGTGTTCGTGATGGGCGTGTCGCTGCCGCTCTCCGTGCTGCTCGTGCTGATGCTGCGGCGCGCCTGCCCGCTGCGCCCGAACCTCACGGCGGCGCTGGCCGGGCTCGCGGCGGCCGCCACCGCCGCCGCGCTCCTCGTCCCGCTCCATCCGCACGACGCGACCGCGACGGATCTCGCCGTGCACGCGGCCGCCATCGTGCTGGTGATCGGCCTCAACGGCCTCCTCGGCGGGCGGATCCTGGACGGATCGCGAGGCGGCGAGGCAGGCTAGCGAGGGGACCCGCGCGCGGCGCCTCACGCCTGCGCGGCGGCGTGGCGCGCATCCGATGAAGACGCCCCTGCTGCTCTCCCCCGCGCTCCGCGCGGACGATGTCGCGGTGTGAGCGCGGGATATCGGGCTAGGCTTGCGCGGGGCTTTTCGAGCCGCGGGCCCGGTTCGCGGACGGCCGCGTTCGGCCTCAGCCCGATCGCGCTCCGAGGTGCTCCCACCACCAGTTGAAGACGTCGAGGCTCGTCCGCTCGGATTCGCGCGCCGCCTTCACCTGCTCGGCGCGGAATTCGCTCGCTGTCATGCCGAACTGGGCGCGGAAGCTCCGGCTGAAATGCGCCTCGCTCTGGAAGCCGAACTCGGCCGCGAGCCGCGAGAGGAGGCGGGTCTCCAGCGGGTCGCTCAGCGCCGCCCGCACGGCGAGCAGGCGCCGCTCCTGCACGGAGCGCATGATGCCGCCGTAGGGCGCGAACAGGCGGTAGAGGCCCGCTCGGGAGATGCCCAGCCGGTTCGCCAGCCATTCCGGCGACAGGTCGGGCGAGGCGAGGTTGGCGCGGATCGCCTGCTCGGCGAGCGCGAGATGGCTCGCCTCGAGGGCCGGCGTCTCCAGGTGATCCGTCGCGGAGGTCGGTTCGAGCAGGGTCGAGATCACCCCCAGCGTGTGCTCGGCCACGCCGCCCGCCTCCGCCTCGTCGAGCTGGGCGCTCCGCTCGCGCAGGGCCGTCAGGTGGGCCGCGAACAGGCGGTTGCGGGCGGGGTCCAGGCGCGGCGGCAGCGGGCCGCCGTCGAGGCCGGGCAGCAGGCTGCGCGGCACGATCAGCGAGATCGTGTCCGAGGATGCGGCAAGGGTGCTGACCTCGTGGCGAAGGTCGATGATGGCGACCTGGGACGACCAGATCGTGGTCTCGTGCCCCGTGATGGAGCCGTTGAAGCCGCCGACATTGTAGAGATGGAACAGGAAATGGTCCGGCGTCCGCTCGATCAGGGCGCGGTCGCGGCGGAAGCTCTGAGCCGTGAAGGTCACCCGCGCGACGATCATGTCGCCGACGACGACGCCGCTCGCCGAGCCGGTCGGATATTGATGGCTCGGATGGAAGGCGCGCGGCTCGAAGAGTGCGCCGACGACACCTTTCCAGATCTCGTAGGCCTGCGCGTTGGGCAGGCCGGTCGTCAGGTAGTCCAGGCGCGGCAGGGTGGACACGCGGCGTTGAGACCTTCGGGAGCTTGGTCCGGGACGGGCGCCCGGCGGGATCGATCATGACGGGAACGGACCGGCGCGTGGCGGCTGATCCGCCCCGTCCCGATCCTGCCTCTCCGCGCCGCCGCACGCGCCTGCGGCGGACACGGTTCCGAAGCCGGACGGTGCGAGAAAGTTCCCGGTCTCGGAGGGCTCATTGGGCCAAACCGGCCGCCCGGGTCAACTGTGAATGCGGACCTTTCACATGTCTAATTCTAAACACAATGCCTCTTCCATCGATGAGAGCCGCGTGAAAATTGACCAATGCAGCGGGTGTTCGGTCAAGATCGATTTCTGGAAATGTAAATGCGTAGGATGTGCGGATGTCTTGCCGAAAGATCTCGTATCCGCCGCTGCTCGGGTGCGGTCCGCTTCGCGTGTTGCCTGTGCATCACCGGCGAATTCTGGACAGGCAGGGCTGACCTTGCCGCGGTGACGGCTCCGCGCCCGGCGCGGAACGGTCGCGCGGAGGCGCCGCACCTCTCGGTCCTCGGCCGTGGGGAACATACTGGAAGTTGCAGAGTCGCCCTTCCGGGAACCCAAACCGGAAAGGCGCTGCCCATGTTCATGAGGATCGACCGTCTCCAGGCCGAGCTGCCTCAGCCGAAGAAGCCCGACCCCAACGCCGCTGCCGCCCTGCAGGAGCTGCTCGGCGGCAAGTACGGGGAGATGTCCACCCTCGGAAACTACATGTTCCAGAGCTTCAATTTCCGGGACAAGTCGAAGTTGCGCCCGTTCTACAGCCTGGTTTCGAGCATCTTCGCGGAGGAGCTCGGGCACGTCGAGCTGGTCTCGACGGGCGTCGCGATGCTCAATAACGGCCCCGGCGACCAGACCGAGGACGTGGACGTGTCGAAGGCCCCGTTCGAGGAGATGAAGGACATCCGGCTCGCCGGGAGCTTCCTCAGCAACGGTGGCGGTGCCATGCCGATGAATTCGAACGCCGCGTCGTGGAACATGGACATGGTCACGACGACGGGGAATATCATCATCGACCTGCTGCACAACTTCCACTTGGAGTGCGGCGCCCGCCTCCACAAGCTGCGCGTCTACGAGACCCTGAAGGATCCGACCGGCCGTGAGGTCTGCGGCTATCTCCTGGTGCGCGGCTCCGTCCACGCCCACGCCTACGCGCTCGCCCTGAAGAAGCTGACCGGCGTCGAGATCGAGAAGATGCTGCCCACGCCCAACATTGTGCTCGACAAGATCCCCGAATGTCAGAAGTACCTGCAGGAGGGCTCGCACCGGCGCCTGTACCGCTTCAGCCCGGGCGATTATCAGGAGGCCGCCGGCGTCTGGTCGAACGACGAGGTGGCGCTTCCGGGCGATCCGCCGGGCAATCTGGAGGTGGTGGACGGGATGCCGGAGGGCGGCAAGATCCCCGAGCTCGACGGAAATTACGGCGCCTTCGCCCCGAACTATGCGCCGGAGGAGATCTTCGAGGTCGCGAGCAAGCTCTATAAGAAGAGCCGCTGAGCCCGACGGGGCCCGGCGCGGGGCGAACCTCGCGCCGGGCCCATCCCACGACCACGAGGACAGGGCCATTGACGGACAAGGCGGCGATCACGTTCGAGCAGATTCGCGAACGCGCCTACGAGATCTGGGAGCGCAACCATCGTCCCGCCGGATTCGAGATCGAGTTCTGGCTCCTCGCCGAGCGGGAGCTGAAGGCCGAGCGCGAGCGCAAGCGCAACGCGGGTGGCCATGCGGGCGGCGGATCCGGCGGTGATGGAGCGGCGAGCTAGGCGCGGTGGCCCGTCTCCGGTGCAGGCCGTGGGTGACCCGGAGCACGCCGTCATGTCGCTGACCATCAGGCGTGCCGTGCCGGCAGACGAGGCGGATGTCGTCGCCCTGTGGCGGGCTTGCGGCCTGGTGGCGCCCTACAACGATCCCGCCGCGGATTTCCGGTTCGCGACGGTCGGTCCCTGCTCGGACGTGCTGGTCGGCGCAGACGAGGCCGGCCGCGTCCGCGGCAGCGTCATGGTCGGGCATGACGGCCACCGGGGCTGGCTCTACTACGTCGCCGCTGCCCCCGACGCGCGCGGCCTCGGGATCGGTCGGCAGATGGTGCAGGCTGCGGAGGGGTGGTTGCGGGAGCGCAAGGTCGTGAAGGTTCAGCTCCTGGTGCGGGAGACGAACGCGACGATCGTCTCCTTCTATGAGCAACTCGGTTTCGAGGTCGCCCCGCGGGTCGTCATGGGCAAGTGGCTCGGGGACCTGCCTTAGGGCGTCGGCCGCCCGGCCGCCGGCATCGCCCGCCGCAGGACGAGGTGGGTCGGCGCGAAGAGCAGGACGGGCAATCCGACGATCAGCCCCGTGACCCACGCCCAGGCCGGCATCAGGGTCTGCGCCGCGCGGTCGCTCATCCCCCAGACGTAGTTGATGTTGACCGGCGTCAGGCCGGGATCGGGGTTCGGCGGCGGCATCAGGAAGAAGCAGACGAGGAGTGTCGCGACGGCCAGGGCCGTCCAAGCGCCGAGCGCCCGGCCGTCGTAGCCGAGCCGGTGCACGAGGTAGACGAGGAGGAGCGGCAGCCAGCCGTGGAAGCCCGAGAGGGCGCGCAGGAACAGCGGCTTCTCGGGGTCGAACATGTAGGCGGTCATCCCGGTGAGCGGCAGGCCGATCGCGGTGCCGAGAAAATCGACGATCCAGAGTGCCTGCGGCGCCAGGATCCCGACGGCGCACATCGAGATCAGGAGCGGGCTCTCGAGCCAGATGCCGACGAGCGTCAGCAGGATGGCCTGATCGCAGAAATACAGAAGGTTCGTCGGGCCGTAGGCGTGCAGGTAGACGGGCAGGATCACGGCCGCGAACAGCGTGTAGGCGATCCTGACCGGAGCGGGGATGCACCCACGCGCGACTGCCCTCCGCGTCAGGTTAGGCAGGATGGGCGGCGCATCGGCGTCGAGGGTAGTCATGGCAAGGCTCCGGTGGGCTGGGCAGGCCCGGACCGGCGTCCGGGCCGCGGAGGGAGGCGGGTTGCGCGGCCGGAGCCTCACTCCTTGCCCACCGACATCAGCAGCCGCTCGGTGCGGGCGTCCTCGATGCGGTTCACCATGCGCTTGGCCTCGTGGACGTCGCGCACCGTCTTGGTGACGGTGACGCAGGATTGCACCAGCATCACGACACCCATGGCGAGGTAGCCCTTCAGCCAGAAATCGACCGGCAGGAACAGGATGCCGAACCCGACCATCGCGGCGGCACCGATGAAGGACGCGTAGGTGAAGCTGACCCAGGCGCCCGAGTGGCGGGGTGTCTCGTTGTTCATGGCTGTTGCTTTCGGATGGGGGATGGGGATCAGGCGGGTTCGGCGGAGAGGCCGGCCGCGCGGCGCAGGCGGTCGAGAACCGCGCTCCCGGCCGGGCGGTCGCGCCCGCCGAAACCCGCGCGCTCGAGGCGCTCGGCGATGTCCGCGCCGGGCTCGGCCTCGGCCAGCGCCGCCTCCGTGTCGGCCGTCTCCGCCTGAATCTCGCGCAGCCGCGCGAGGGTCGCCTCCGCCTCACGCAGGGTCGTGGTGTCCTGAGGCCGGGCGCTCGCGCCGAGGCGCCGCACCGCCTCCGAGGCGGCTGCGACCCGGCGGCCTCGCTCCAGCTCCGCCTGACGGCGGCCCGCATCCGCCACCGTCTCGCGGATGCGGGCGACCTCCGTCGCGAAGCTGGCGCGGGCGGCGCCGATCGCGTCCCGCTCCGCCTCCAGTTCGGCGATGGCCTCGGCGGCTTCCGCGGCGAGATCCTCGCGGTCGGCCTTCAGCGCGGCGACGGCACGCGTCTCCAGATCGAGGGCGCGGGCTTCCACGGACTCGGCCCGGCGCGCCTCGGCGCGGTCGCCTGCGATCGCGACCGCCAGGGCGCGCCGGCTGCGCTCCAGGGACGCGCGGGTCTCGCGGATCTGCTGGTCAAGGATCAGGAGGGCGTTCTGGTCGAAGAAATCGTCCGTCGCGCGGGCGGCGGCGCCGCGGGCGAGGAGGCGAAGCAGCTTGAGCATCGAGGTCTCCCTGGTTTGAACGATGTTCACACCAGATGTCTCGGCGATATTTGAACATCGTTCAAGTGCGATTTTGCACGACGTGCAAAGCGGGAGCGCGGGGCTCGACGCGACGTCGTGCAGATTGCTCGTCGGTCGTGGCGGGGCCGATCCGCCGCAGCCGGAACCGGAAACCGGGGGCATGCCGAAGAGTTTGCGATGCGAAAGCTGCGTTCATCCGCGATGACGCAACTGACGGTACCCATGGTCGCCGCGCCCGCTCCGGAAAGCCGCGCGCCGCCGATCGCGTCGCATCAGGGAGTCTTCGATGAACCGCGTCCACAAGCCGCTCGGTGAGCAGGTCATCGTGATCACAGGGGCTTCGAGTGGCATCGGCCTCGCGACGGCGCGGATGGCGGCGGAACGGGGCGCGCGGGTCGTTCTGGCCGCGCGCGACGGCGAGGCGCTGGCCCGGATCCGCAACGAGATCGAGGCGGCGGGCGGGCGGGCCCTCGACGTCGTCGCCGATGTCGGCCGGCGGTCCGATGTCCAGGCCATCGCCGACCGGGCCGTGGCCGAGTTCGGCGGCTTCGACACCTGGGTGAACGTCGCCGGGCTGACGATCTACGGATACCTGTGGGAGGTCAGCGACGAGGACGCTGCACGCCTGCTGCAGACGAACCTCTGGGGCACGATGTACGGCTCGCTCGTCGCCACGGAGCACCTGCGCCAGCGCGGGGGCGCCCTCATCAACATCGGCAGCGTCGCCTCGGATCTCGCCTTCCCCCTCCAGGGCATCTACTGCGCCAGCAAGCACGCGGTGAAGGGCTTCACCGACGCCCTCCGCATGGAGCTGCTGCAGGTCGGCGCCCCCGTGTCCGTGACCCTGATCAAGCCGACCTCGATCGACACGCCCCTGCCGCAGCGGGCCCGCAACTACACCGATGCCGAGCCGAAGCTGCCGCCGCCGGTCTATCCCCCGAGGAAGTGGCGAACGCGATCCTCCACGCGGCCGTGCATCCGCAGCGGGACATCTTCGTGGGCGGCGGCGGCAAGATTCTCTCGGGCCTGAAGGAGTTCGCGCCCGGCGCCTACGACCTCCTGGCGCCCGCCGTCACCAGCCTGCAGCGCCGGAACGAGGCGCCGCGCCACCCCGAGGGCGCGCTCCACCGCCCGAGCGGCGACGGCCACGCGCATGGCAGCCATCCCGGCTACGTGATGCGCACGAGCGCCTACACGCGGGCGAGCCTCAAACCCCTGGCGACCGCCGGGATGTTGGCCGCGGGCGTCGCCATGACGGCCGCGCTGATGCTCACGGGGGGCGGGCGGGGCGGGCGCCGCCCGTAACCGACCCTCAGCCGATCCGCTCACCGCGGCGGCCGGCATGTCCGCGCGCCCGCGCCCGTGATATGCCGACCGCCGAGTTCCGGAGGGCGGTCGAGGGGGAATGGCGGATCGGGGGGTAAGGTCGGGTGCGGGCCGGACGGCGCGCGCGTCCGGCGTCGTGCTGCTCGCGCTCCTCACGGCCGCCCCGGCCGCGGCGGACGCGGTCGATCCGCGCATCCTGCCGGCCAAGCCCCGCTACACGCGCAACGCCGCCTGCAGCCCCGTGACCATCGCGATGCCGCCGTCAACGCACCGGTTGCCCGGCAGCAACCGCATCTCGCCGCGCCCGGCCGACATCCCGGTCGGGCAGGGCGAGAGCGCGATCTGCTTCGCCTACGCCACCGCCGACATGATCTCCCAGCGCGTCGGCGTCGCCGTCTCGCCCCTCGACGTCGCGGGCAAGTTCTACTTCGCCGATCCCGCGCGGCTGTCGGCCATCCGCGACCCGCAGATCCGGGCGCATCTGAGGGCGCACCCCGATCATCTCGCCGACATCGCCTGGAGTCGCAACGCGGCCGACATCAGCAAGGACGGCAACCCGCATCTCGAGCCGTATTTCGACAAGCTGGAGGGGGGCGAGGAGGATGCGGCGGCGCTCCTCTACAATCTCGGCGGCCTCTGCGAGGAGCGGGACCTGCCCTCGCACGAGGGTTACGCCCATTTCACCGGGTACTTCGCCGCGCTCCGCTTCAGTGCCCCGGTGCGGGCGCCGAACATGAGCTTCCGCAGCGTCGGCACGGCGCCGGACAAGCTGCGCAGCCGCCGTGCCGACGCCGTCAACGCCGCCTGGCTCGCGCAGGCCGAGGCGCTCTGCCGGCGCCGGCCCCTGCCGGTGCCGCTGTTGCCCGTCTCCTTCCGGGTCGCCGCCAACCAGCTCGAATTCATGGAGATGCTGGAGGCGGGCCGGGCGCCGGGCGCGGCCACCGTCTCGCGGATGCTCGCGATGGTCGATTACGCCCTCGACCACAGCCGCGCGCCGACCGTCGGCTACAGCTGGTACGTGCTGGAGGAGCGCGACCCGAAGGACCCGGACGTCGCGGCCGACCATTCGAGCGCCATCGTCGCCCGGCGCCGCGCGGGCGGTAGCTGCCAGTACCTGGTGCAGGACAACACGGGCGAGTACTGCGCCCGCATGCGCGAGGGCATCCGCGAGCGCTGCGACAACGGCCGCGTCTGGCTCAAGGAGGAGGAGTTGCGGCGCACCCTCTACAGCGTGATCTACCTGCGCTGAGGCTCAGGCGAACAGCCCGACGAGGGCGTAGCAGGTGGCCGCGATCAGGGCCGCGGCCGGCAATGTCACCACCCAGGCGACGACGATGTTGCCGGCGACCCCCCAGCGCACCGCCGAGGTGCGCCGCGCCGCGCCGACGCCGACGATCGCACCGGTGATGGTGTGCGTCGTCGAGACCGGCACCCCGAGCCAGGTCGCGGTGAACAGGGTGATGGCGCCCCCCGTCTCGGCGCAGAAGCCCTGCATCGGGTTGAGCCGCGTGATCTTCGAGCCCATCGTGTGCACGATCCGCCAGCCGCCGAACAGCGTGCCGAGCGCCATCGCCGTCTGGCAGGAGATCACCACCCAGAGCGGCACGTGGAATTCGCCCCCGAGGTGGCCCTGCGAGTAGAGCAGCACGGCGATGATGCCCATCGTCTTCTGCGCGTCGTTGCCGCCGTGGCCGAGGGAGTAGAGCGAGGCCGAGACGAATTGCAGGGTGCGGAAGGTGTTGTCGACGGCGAACGGCGTCGCCCGGACGAAGATCCAGGAGACGATCAGAACGAGGAGCAGCGCGAGCAGCAAGCCGAACAGCGGCGAGAGCACGATCGCCGCCACCGTCTTCGACAATCCGGCCCAGACCACGACGCTGAAGCCGCCCTTGGCGACGCCGGCCCCGACGAGGCCGCCGATCAGCGCGTGCGAGCTGCTCGACGGAATGCCGAGGATCCAAGTCGCGACGTTCCAGGCGATGGCGCCGATGAGCGCGCTGAAGATCACCCGCGCGTCGACGATGCCGGCATCGACGATGCCGGTGCCGAGCGTCTGGGCGACGTGGAGGCCGAAGAACAGGAACGCGATGAAGTTGAAGAACGCGGCCCAGAACACCGCGTATTGCGGCCGCAGCACCCGCGTCGAGACGATCGTCGCGATGGAGTTCGCGGCATCGTGCAGGCCGTTCAGGAAGTCGAACAGCAGCGCGACGCCGATCAGGCCCACGAGGAGGGGAAGGCGAGGGCGGCATCGGTCATGGCACGCCCTACACGTTCTCGATCACGATGCCGCTGATCTCGTTGGCGACGTCTTCGAAGCGGTCGACCACCTTCTCAAGGTGCTCGTAGATCTCGCTGCCGATCATGTAGGCCATCGGGTTCGACGGGCCGTGCTCGCGGAAGAGCGCCTTCAGCCCCTGCTCGTGCAATTCGTCCGAGCGGCCCTCGACCCGGGTGATCTGCTCGGTGAGGCTGCTCAGCCGCGTCGCGTGGGTGCCGACGCCCTTGAGGAGGGGGATCGCCTCGGCGGTCAGGTTCGCGGCCTCGACGATCGTCCCGCCCATCTCCTGCATCAGCGGGTCGAAGCTGCGCATCTCGAAGAGCGTGATCGTCTTCACGGTCTTGTGCATCTGGTCGATGGCGTCGTCCATCGACTGGATGAGATCCTTGATGTCGCCGCGGTCGAAGGGGGTGATGAAGCTACGCCGCACGGCGAGCAGCACCTCGCGGGTGATCTCGTCCGCCTCGTTCTCGCGCTCGGTGATGATCCGGCAATAGCGAGGCACCGCATCGCCGCCCTTCAGGACCTCCCGCAGCGCCGCCGCGCCCGCCACCAGCGTCTCGGAATGCCGGGCGAAAAGGTCGAAGAAGCGGTCCTCCCGCGGCATCAGCGCCCGAAACCAGCCTAGCATCCGATCCTCCGACACGCCGCACGGATCCCCGAGGCGCGATGTCCCATCGTGTTGTTGTTCGACATACCCCAGCGTGGCAAGACGGTTCCGATGGCGAACGACAAGCCCAAACGCGACACCGCCTATCTCGTTGCCGTGACGCCCGTCTCCGAGAGCGACAGCCAGCCGGCAGACGCGGTCTACGCGGCCATGCGGCAGAGCCCGGCCGAGGCGGTGGCGGCCGTGCGGGCGCTGATCGCGGGCGAGGCGCGCATCGCCGTCGTCGGCAGCCTGTCCCCGAGGACGACGAAGGCTATCAACCTCCAGCCGGGCGAGGTCCGGGCGATCTGAATGAGGGAGGGGGAGAGGGCTTGCACGCGATGGGATGCAGCCGGCCGGCAATCGGCGAAGCGGGAGATCGGACCCGCCTTCCTCATCCGGCTCGTGCATGAGGCCGCCCGCCGCCGGGAGCCGCCGGCTCGTCGTCGTCGGCGCCCTCGGGATCTTCGAGATCCTGTCCTGGGGCTCTTCGTTCTACCTGCTCTCCGTCCTCGCGGCCCCGATCGCGGCGGAGACGGGCTGGCCCCTCGCCGGGATCGTCGGCGGCCTCTCCGCCGGGCTCCTCGTGGCGGGGCTCGCCTCGCCCCGGATCGGCGCGCTCATCGACCGGCGCGGCGGACGGCCGGTGCTCGCCTTCTCGGCGCTCGTCATGGCGCTCGGCCTCACGATCCTCAGTCTCGCCCCCTCCCTGCCCGTGTTTCTCGCCGGCTGGCTCCTCCTCGGCCTCGGCATGGGATCCGGGCTCTACGACCCGGCCTTCGCCACACTCGGGCGGCTCTACGGCGCCGAGGCGCGGCCGGCCATCACCGCGCTGACCCTCTGGGGCGGGTTCGCCAGCACGGTGAGCTGGCCGCTCTCCGCGCTCCTCGTCGAGCAGGTGGGCTGGCGCGGAACCTGCCTCGCCTATGCGAGCCTGCAGCTCTGCGTCTCCTTACCGCTCGTGCTCGGCCTCGTGCCGAGCCCCGGCCCGCCGCCCGCCCGCTTCGCGACGGCCCGTCCCCCGGCGGCGGCGGCCCTCGCCGGGCGGGAGCGCCGAGCCTTCCTCCTGATGGCGGGGGTGCTCACCCTCGGCGGCACCGTCATGACCCTCGTCTCGGTGCATCTCGTCACGCTGCTGCAGGCCCGCGGCGTGCCGCTCGCCTCAGCCGTCACCTACGGGGCCCTGATCGGCCCGTCGCAGGTGGCGGCGCGGATCGTCGAGATGGCGGGACGCGGCCGCCACCACCCGCTCTGGACGCTGACCGCCGCGATGAGCCTCGTCGCCCTGGGCATCCTGCTCCTCGCCGACGGCTTGCCGGTTGTGGGGCTGGCGCTCGTCCTCTACGGCGGCGGAAACGGCATCTACTCGATCGCGCGCGGTACCGTGCCCCTCGCCCTGTTCGGCCCGGAGCACTACGCGCTGCTGATCGGCCGGCTCGCACGGCCGGGGCTGCTGGCGCAGGCGCTGGCGCCGCTGATCGGCGCCTTCGTCCTGACCTCGGGCGGGGCCGACGCGCTCTTCGTGCTGCTCGCGGCCCTCGCGCTCGCGAATGTCGGGCTCGCCGGCGCCCTCTGGCGGGTCCGCTAGGCGCGACGCCTCACACGTAATGCCGGAACACGACCTCGCCGGGCGCCTTGGCCGGCTGGGCGCGATCGCGCTCCGCGGCATCGCGCACGGCCCGGCCGGCCGCCGTGAGGATCCGGGACATCGGGCGCAGGAGACGGCGAAGCGGGCGGGCGGCGGGCATGCGAGCCTCCTCTCGACGCTCCCGAGCGGAGCCGGTCCGGTCATAACCCCTCAAGGTTGCCGAGGTGTTGCTTCTCCGATTCCTGATTGTTTCGTGATCCACCGACCTCGGTCGATCCGGCGCCTATGTGTTACGGGCCGGCGTGGGGCCGGGCAGGCGTGAGGATCTCGGGGCGGTGTTCGGTCGAGCGTACAGGGGGACAGGAACGGGGCGGCGCTCCGTCCGATGCGGGTGGCGGCGGGCGGTCGAGCCCTCGTCCTCCACCTGATCATCGTTCTGGTGCTCCTCGCCACCGCCGTCACGGCCGGCCACACGCCCCACGCCGAGAGCTACTGGGTGGTGCTCGGCGTCTACGCCGTCTGCTCGGTCGGCCTCGGCCTCGCGAACCGGCACAAATCGGAGGCTGGCCTCGCCGACGGCGAGGAGGGCGGCCGCAAGGCGGAGTGGCTCGCCCGGGCCTCGACGCTGCTCAACGCCGGGATCGCCCTCTACCTCGTCGTCGAGCACATGCTGGCGGGGTCCGCCGCGGAGGCCGAGGACGCGGTCGCGGCCGTGAGCCGTTTGCCCGCCTTCCTCCTGCTCCTGCAGACCGGCCTCACCATGCGGGTCTCGCACACGATCCTCTTCTCCGGACTGGTGACGCTGGCCTGGGGCGGCACCATCCTGTTCGCCGCCCTGGTGCCGGGCAGCGGATTGCTCGGCCCCCGAGTCTCGCTGACGGAGGAGATCTTCAGCCTCCTCACCTTCCTCGCCGCGAGCCTCGTCGTCATCGACGGCACGCGACGCCTGCGCTCCGCGGTGGCGACGGCGCTTCGCGTCGAGCGCGAGAAGGCGGTGCTCGCCCGCTTCGTGCCCGGGAAGGTCGCCGCCGACCTCGCCCGCGAGGGCGGGCTCGGCACGGCGCGGGCGCGCCATGCCTGCCTCTTCGCCCTCGACATCCGCGGCTTCTCGGCCTTCACGCGGGAGCACGACCGCGACGCCGTGGTGCGCGCGCTCCTCGACATCCGCGCCCTGACGCAGGCGGCCGTCTCGGAGGAGGGCGGCATCGTCGACAAGTACGTGGGTGACGCGATCCTGGCGCTGTTCGTGTCCGGGAGGCCGGAGGATCAGGCGCGGGCGACCCTGCGCAGCGCGCGCACGATCGCGCGGCGGCTCCAGGACCTCAACCGGGAACGGCAGGGGGCGGGCCTGCCCGCCCTCGCGATCATCGTAGCGCTGCACGCGGGCGACGTGCTCGTCGGCGTGTTCGACGACGGCTTCCGGGCCGAGTTCACCGTGCTCGGGACGGCGATGAACCAACTCGCCCGCATCGAGAGCCGCGCCAAGGCCGCGGGCCTCGAACTCGCCCTGTCCGAGACCTTCGCGCGCCTGCTCGGCGATCCGCCGGGGAGAGCCTGCGCCTGCGCCCCGTGCGCGAGGGGATCGCCTCCGCCGAGGCCCTGCCGCTCCTCACCCTCGACTGATCCGCGCTGCGCGGCAGCGCCGAGCCCGCGCGGGTTCGCCCGGCCGACTGCGCGATCTCGCCGCAGGTCGCGCAAGAGCAGAGCAAGCACAGATCTCATGCCAATAGGTATTTGGCATGCCAATAGCTTCGACTTGCGATGATGATCAGGTGCCCGGCTTTAATCCCGCCTGCGTCCGACCCGTATGGCTCGGCGTGCGGCGCGTCACCTGCAAGAATAGATTTCGGATTAAATTCGAAAAAGAACCTGTGTGACAAACATCACTTGAATATATAACTGCAGTCAGTATGTGGAAGATCATCAGATGTTGGGTCGTTCCAGGCTTATACATCACTCACCCGAATAATAGGATGATGACGATGAAACTCTACGCTGCTTCCACCGCCCTCGCTCTCGTCCTCGGCCTGACGGTCTCCGCTGCCGCCGAGGGAAGCCGCCAGCCGGCGGGCGGAGCTCACATGAGCTCCTTCGTGCATCACCCACACCACGACCCCCGCTCCCTCTACTCGCAGCGCCGGGCGACCGGCCAGATCCTCGGACAGCCGATGCTTTCCGAGCGGGCGGGCGCGCACCGGGCCGGGCCGCGCGCCGTCGAGCCGCGCCTCGTCGCGCCGCACTGGGCCTCCGGCTGGCGCTGAGGCCACGTCGGCGGGGCGGCGCTCAGGGCGCCGGGTTGCGAAGGTCCGGTCGGAAAGGGGTTGAGATGAGTCGGAACGTTCAGCGTCACGGGGTCGCGGCCGAGGTCGAGCGGCAACTCGCCGTCAGCCGCGTCCGGTGCCGGAGCGACACGGCGCGGCCCGCGGTCGCGCTCACGCTCGGGCAGTGGCGGACGGTCGAGTCGATCCTGAGCGCCGAGATCGGCCAGTGGCACCAGGGCCGGGGCATCAACCCGGAGCGGGGCGATACCGGCTTCATGGTGGTGGCGGCGGTCCGCTACAGCCTGGGGCGGCCGAGCCAGGCGGCGAGCCTGTGTACGGGCTGGCTGCAGGCGCACTGGACGAGTCTGCGCGAGCGGGACCGGGCCGACATCGTCGCCGATATCGAGCGTCACCTCGCCGAGCGCGCCCCGGCCGACGGGGAGGGGGACGGCGCGCCCTGGGGCGCCTTCGTGTCCTGGGCGCGGACCGGATGGGCCGAGACGGAGGAACCGCCGCTCGCCGCGCTCGCCTGCTACCGGCTCGGAATCCTGGCGCGCGCGCCGCGCGCCTACGCGCCGGGAGACGCTCAGATTCAGGCCCTCCAGAACCGCGGCCTCGTCGAGCCGACCGGCCGCGTCGATGCCGAGGCACGGCGCGAGTGGACGATCACGGATGCCGGACGCGCCGCTCTGGAGAGGCAATCCTGACCGGCCCTCGACGGCCCGCCGCCCACGATCCGCGAGGACCCGGACAGGTTTGGCCCGGGACTCTTCGGCCCATCGAGAAACCCATTTTCTTCAGGAGGATTCCCATGTTTCGATTGATCGGTACGGCAACGCTCGCCGGCCTGATTTCCGGCTTCGTCGCCCTGTCCGTGACGGGCGCCGGTGCGGAGCCGCGCCGCGACCACCGGCCCGCCACCTGGACCCTGTATTCCGGCCCGCACGGGGAATTGCTCGGTGCCGAATTGCCGGCCGAGGCGAGGCCGCGCGCGCCGTCGAGCGACCAGATCCGCGGCCCCGTCCACGACAGCCGCACGGGCATCGTGCGCCCGGGTAATCCCTCCCCGTCCGTGCGCTGAGCTGAAGATCCTGCGCATGTCTCACCCGGCGGCGGACCGAGCGTCCGCCGCCGCGGGCGTTCGAGCCGGGCACGCGGCCGGAGCCGCTCTGCGAGCCGCCACCGATCATGGAGAATCGGGATTATACTGGTATATTTACTGATATTATTCTAGATGTATGAAGTACATGCTGTTTTCATTTGTGCATGAGCACATAAAAGTCCTTGCAGGTGTTATATATATCGATGGGGATACATGATCCTGCTGGATGACGAGAGGAGATCTCATGAAGACGCGTCGCGCGATTCACACCCTGCTTCTTGCTCTCGGCGCCGCCGTGCCGGTGTCCGCTGCGTCGGCCTATGGCCTGCCCGGCTACGGTGAGCGGGCCGCCCCGCGTCTCCCGTTCGAGGAGCCGAGGCCGGGCGGCACGCGGCCGATCTACGGCGCCTCGCCCTACGGACGCTGCATCCCGAGTTCGGCGAGCGAGGGCAACGCAAACCAGCAGAGCCGGCCGGTGAAGCAGTACGGCCAGACCTCGGGCGGCTCCGCCTGCTGATCCCGCCCATCCGCGCCGCTCCGGCTCAACGCGGTGCCGGAGCGGGCCCACCCGCATCACGACCGGAGGCAGCGCAGCATGTCCCGCATCCCGATGGCGGCCGCCCGCGCGATCGCCGGCCTGACGCTCTGTCTCGCCCCTACCGGCCTCGCCGCCGAGGCGGCGCGCACCGGGACCGGTGGCGGTCCCGAGACGACAGTGACGGCACCCCACACCGCGGTGTCCGGCCAGACCGTGCCACCGGGAGCGGCGGCCGCGCCGACCACGGATCCCGGCGCGCGCACGCAGCGCCAAAGGGACCTCGACCGGGTCCTCGGCGGCGTCTGCACCGGCTGCCGCTGAGGCGATTGGCTGCCCGCGGTCACGCGTCGCGAGTATCAGGTCTGGAAAAGCGAAGCTCCCTTAACCTGCGTCAATCAAAGGTGCTTCCTCACGCGCTAGCTAGATTCAGCCGACGGTTTTAACCGCGGCGAGCGCGTTCAGGCGAGTTGAGCCGCGCTTCAATTCGTGGGGCGGGGCAAGAACGCGTGGTTTCGGCTGCCGAACAGTCGCTGGGTGTGCTCATTCGGAAGTTGGAGTCGATCGCCCCGCTGTCGCCGGAGGAGCGGCAGGCGCTCGCGCGACTGCCCTTCACCGTCCGGATGCTGTCGCCGGGCCAGGATATCGTGCGCGAGGGCGACCGGACGACGCAATGTTGCCTCGTCGTCCAAGGTTGGACCGGCCGCTACCGGCTGCTGACCCGGGGACGGCGCCAGATCTTCTCGTTTCACATCCCTGGCGACATTCCCGATCTGGAGAGCCTGCACCGTCCAGTGATGGACCACAGCGTCGCGAGCCTCACCAAGACGATGGTGGCCCTGATCCCCCACGAGAACCTGCGCGAGTTGACCGCCTCGCATCCTGGGCTCGCCAGCGCCTTCTGGCGCAGCACGCTCGTCGACGGCGCCATCTTCCGCGCCTGGATGCTCGGCCTCGGCCGCCGCTCGGCTTTCGAGCACATGGCGCATCTGTTCTGTGAACTGTATTTGAAGTTGCGAGCGGTCGGGCTCGCGGGCGACGGCCGCTATCCGCTGCCGATCACGCAGGTGGATCTCGGCGACGCGCTGGGATTGTCGAACGTCCACGTCAATCGCGTGCTGCAGGTGTTGCGGGGGCAGAAGCTGATCAGCTTGCACAGCAGCACCCTCGTCATCGAGGATTGGGCCGCCCTCGTCCGGATCTCGGAGTTCGATCCGGCCTATCTCGGCCTGGAGAAGCAGGCCGTCCTCTGAGTCTTGCCGGCTCGCGGAGCCTGTCTGCGTAGTTCAGCCGAGGATCGTCAGGATCTGCCAAGCCGACCAGGCCGTCAGTCCGACGGATGCCTTCAGCAGAAGGACGATGCAGAGCCAGGGCACGTCGGGATCCTCAATCTTCGCGTGGTCTCAAGATTGTTCAACCTGTGCGAACGCGCGCGAAAGTTGCAATCGGATTCGGCGGGCCGGCGTGGCTTATCCGGCATGAACCCTTCATTAACAATAACGCCCGGGCGCCGGGGCCGCGATGTTCAGTGCGGGAGCGGGAATGGTGGCCGGTTGCTCTCTGGGAACCGCTTCCACCCGGCTCTGTTCTCCTCCCGGCTGAGGGACGAGACATGCCGCGCTTCTTCATCGACTCGGATGATGGCAACCTGCACGTGCACGACGACGAGGGACAGGACTTTCCGGACGCCGAATCCGCGCGGCGGCTGGCGACCGCGATGCTGCCCGACATGGCCCGCGAGAAGGTCGCCTCGGGGGATCCCAGCACCTTCCTCGTTCAGGTCCGGGACGAGGCCGGCGTCACCCTCTACCAGGGCACGCTGAGCTTCGTCGGCGCCTGGCGCGATCCGGCCGCGTCAGCCTAGCGGCCAGGGCCCGGCCAGGGCGGCGATGAGGACGAGCACGCCGAACAGGGCCCCCGACAGCGTCAGGCGGGCTGCGGTGCCGAACGCGACCGGGCCCCGGTTGTCGTTCGCGGGCCGGCCACGGCGGGGGCGGCCCAGGTGATGCTCCACGGCAGGGTAGGAATCGACGATCCGATGCGAGACGGGCCCGCGCGAGCCGGCGGCGAACATCTGTATCCTCCCGGTCCGAACCCTCCCGCGAGCATCCCGGCGCGCTTCGGCCCGCGGTGGAGGGGTCGTTCAAGCCGCAGGCTAAGGCCGATCGTGGGCTCGCGTCAAAGCCCATTCTCGCCCTGTCGGCCTCCCGTGCCTTCCATCGCCCGCAACCGCAGCGCGAGCGCGAGGGCGGCGCCGAGCAGGCCGGCATTGAACCCGGCCACGGCGGGCCAGCCGCCGGCGGACCAGAACCAGCCGCCGGCCGAGCCCATCAGGCTCGATCCCAGATAGTAGGTCAGCAGGTAGAGGGACGAGGCGTGCCCCTTCGAGCCCTGCGCCATGCGGCCGACCCAGCCGCTCGCGACGGCGTGCGCGATGAAGAACCCGACCGTGACGGCGACGATCCCCGCGAAGATGCCGGGAAGCGCCGTGAGGCAGGTGAGGGCGTTGCCCGCCGCCATGGTCAGGACGCCGACGATCAGCACCGGGCCTCGGCCGAGCCGGTCGGCGAGGGAGCCCGCCACCGTTGAGGCGACCACGCCGAACAGGAACACCGTGAAGATCGCGCTGATCTGCCCCTGGCCGAAGCCGTAGGGCGCGGCCGTCAGCCGGAAGGTCAGGTAGTTGAAGGTGCTGACATAGGCGCCGAGAACGAGGAAGCCTGTGGCGAAGAGCAGCGGGAGGCCCGGATTGCGCAGGTGCTTCAGCCAAGCGTCCCGGTGCTGGAGGAGCGTCACGCCCGAGCGCCGGACGGCGTTGCGCGAGGCAGGCAGCAACGCGAAAAATCCGAGGGCGGCGACGAGATCGACGATCCCGAGGATCCCCAGCGCGGCGCGCCAGGAGGCGAACTCGGCCAGGATGCCGATGCCGACACGTCCCATCATGCCGCCGAAGGCCGTGCCACCGACGTAGAGGCCCATGGCCGCGCCGAGCGCCCGCGGATGGATCTCCTCCGCGAGGTAGGCCATCGCCACCGCCGGGACGCCGCCGAGCAGCACGCCCTCCAGCGCCCGCAGGGCCAGCACGCCGTACCAGGTCGGCGCGAGCGCGCTGCCGATGTGGAGGAGCGCGGCACCCATCATCGAGGCGAACATCAGGCCTCGCCGGCTCACGGCTTCCGAGAACGCGCCCGCGCACAGGATCGAGAAGGCCAGGAAGCCCGTGGTGACGGACAGGGCCAGCGCGCTGACCGACGGGCTGATGTGGAACTCATCGACGAGGCCCGGCAGCAGCGGCTGCACCGCGTAGATCAGCGAGAAGGTGGAGAAGCCGGCCAGGAACAGGGCCACGCTGATGCGCCGGTAGGCGCCTGTTCCCGGCTCGGTCCACGCGTCCGCTGGGTGGGCATCGGCCGGAGCGACGGGCTTGGCCTGCGCCGGCGCGCGGGGCGGGACGGGAGGAGCCGACAGCAGGTCGACGGGGCTGGCGATCGTCACGGCGGGTCTCTGTCTGGGACCGCCGGCTTGTACGCCCGCCCGAGCTATCGCACGTCAGCCATTTTCCGTATTCAGCTATCGCGAAATTGTATCGCCAGCATGGACATCCCCCAGCTTCGCACCCTCGTGCACGTGGCCGAACTCGGCAGCCTCAGCAAGGCGGCGGCGCGCTTGCGCATCGCGCAGCCGGCTCTCAGCCGGCAGGTGCGGCTCTTGGAGGAGGAGCTCGGCCTGCGCCTGTTCGAGCGCCACGGCCGCGGCATGGTCCCGACCGAGCGGGGCCGCGAGGTCCTGATGCACGCCGCACGCGTCCTCGGAGAGGTCGATGCGCTGCGGGCGCGTGCGGCCGGGTCCGGTTCGGCGCTCAGCGGGCACGTCGCGGTCGGCCTGCCGCCGACGGTGGCGGATCGGGTGTCGGTGCCGCTGGTAGCGGCCTTCCGCGCCGAGCATCCGGGCGTGCTCGTGCAACTCGTCAGCGCCTATACGGGCTATCTGCTCGACTGGCTCCATCGCGGCGAGGTCGACGTGGCGGTCCTGTACGATCCCCGCGTCACCCGCGCGCTGCGGACCGAGCCCCTGACGCAGGAGACCCTGTACCTCATCGGCCCGCCCGACGCGGGGTTGGCGCACGAGCGCCCGGTGCCCTTCGCCGAAGTCGTCCGGGCGCCGCTGCTCCTGCCGAGCACGCGGCACGGCCTGCGCAACATCCTCGACCAGTTCGCGCACGAGGCCGGCGCCGTGCTGGACGTCGTGGTGGAGACCGACAGCTACACGGCCCTGAAGGACCTCGTCCGGCACGGCTACGGCCGCACCATCCTGCCGCTCGCACCGATCCGCGCGGACGTGGCTGCCGGCCGCCTGACGGCCGCGCCGATCACCGATCCGGCGCCGACCCGCCGCGTCGTCCTGTGCTACCCGTCGGATCGTCCGGTGTCGCGCGCGGCGCAGTTCGCGGGTGCGCGCCTGAGGGCGATCCTCGGGGATCCAGAGCCGCGCCGGTCCGGGGACTGAGCGCCCCGGGCATGCCTCACAGCAGCTTGGGCTTGCCCGGCGTCAGGCCGAGCTGCTCGACGCGCTCGGCGCGCAGCACCTCGTCCGTCAGCTCCGCGATCGTGCCGTACTTGAGATGCTCCGAGATGGCCGCGAGCGCGCAGGCCTGATTGCTCGCGAGGACGGCGTAGCGGTGCTCCTTGCCCTTGAGCGGGTAGGCCGGCAGGCCGCGCACGCAGACAACGAAAGCTTGCATCACGCCGATCCTCCTTTCACGGCATCCGATCCCGGGTGCGGGTCTCGGCCTATTTCAGGGCGATCTGCGGCTCGCCCTGGAGTTCCTTGGCAAGGTTGCGGCCAATCTGGAGCAGCAGCAGATCGAAGAGCGCCTGAAGGGTCGGATCTCCGACCTGCCCGATGGCCTCGCGGGCCTCGAGGCAGCGCGCGGCGGCACGCGCCGCCGCGCTCGCGGATTCGTCGCCGGCGGGGAAGGGTCGGTCTGGCATGGCAATCACCTGGTGCGGGGCCCGGAGCATGTCAGGCGGACCGGCGGCGCGGGGCCTCGATGCGCCGGCGGTGCGGGCGGTCGAAGGCGTCGATGTCGAGGACGGGACCCGAGAGGCCGAACATCTCCCGGTGGGTCTCGATCGTGTCGGGCATCATCCGGGCGCAGATCGGCAGGATGGTCGAGCCGTCGTAGGGACAGGGAAGGGCGAGCGCCTCCACGTCCCAGCCGAAGGTCATCAGCCGGCTCACGAGGATCGGGTGGGTCTGGACCAGAAGCCCCTCAAGGCCGAGGAACTCGGCGGCTTCGGCGACCGCGGTGAAGGAGGGGCCGGAGATCGCGTCCGCGCCCCGGCTGCTCTCGCGCTTCGACGGGGCAACTGCGCAGCGCGTCCACTCGAAGATCCGCGGACCGGACGGAGCGGGGGCCCTTTCAGGATCTCGGGGTAGAGGTGGGTCTGCAGGTGCGGCCGCGTCGTCGGCAGGAGGCGGGAGTAGGAGACCACCGCGTCCCCGGCGAGGCCGACGACGTGGTAGCATTCGGGCGTGTCGAACTCATCGATCTCGCGCCCGTCCGGCTTGCGGCACGCCTCCCATTTCAGGTGCTCGACGAAGAAGGCGTGCCGGAACCGGTAGACCTTCTCCATGAGGTCGGGATCCTCCGACCCGTCCTCTCCACTCAACAGCTTGAACATCCTGCGGCCCTCCTGCCTGCCCCGAGAGTCGGGCAGAGAGAGCGGCTGGCGTATTCGTAGATTTACGAGGTGGAGTGGGTGGGCCGCGTCAGGTTATGATCCCGCGCCTGAGCGCCTCCGCGATGGACTGGACGCGGTTGACGGCGTTGAGCTTGCGCGCCGCGCTGGCGAGATGCGCCTCCACCGTCCGCGACGAGATCGCGAGGATCTGCGAGGTGTCCCAGGCGCTCTTGCCGGCGGACGACCATTTCAGGCACTCGATCTCCCGGTCGGTGAGGC
Organism: Methylobacterium durans; assembly: GCF_003173715.1. NCBI lineage: Bacteria > Pseudomonadati > Pseudomonadota > Alphaproteobacteria > Hyphomicrobiales > Methylobacteriaceae > Methylobacterium > Methylobacterium durans. The sequence goes on from NZ_CP029550.1 coordinate 2,998,526, forward strand.
CGCTCAGCGGGTCGGAATTGCCCTTCGCGCGCAGCGCCGAGACCGCGCGCGCCTTCGACATCGCGTAGATCGCGACGAGGTGGAGGCCCGCCCGCTCGTCCTCGGAGAGCGTCAGGCGCTCGGCCCCGAAGCTTACCCCCGCCTCACGTCCGTCGAGGTCGTGGAACGGCACGCAGAACCCGTCCAGCAGGCCGAAGCTGCGCGCCTCGTCCATGACGCGGGCGCCGTTCGCGTCGCCGTGCAGCCGGGCCGCATCCGTCCACAGGAAGGGCTCGGTCGTGCGCCGAATCTGCCGGATGACCGGATCCTGGTGAAGGTAGTTCTGCCGGTGATACCGGCTCGACCACGCGTCCGGCCAGCCCGTGATCATGGCGCAGTCGAGCAGCCCCTCCGCCTCCGTCTGCGGGAGCCCGCCGATCAGGAAGGCGTCGTAGCCGAAGATCCGGCCGGCCGCCCGCAGCTCCGCGTAGACGTCCGCGCGGGAGCGCGTCGCCCGCAGGCGATGGATGATGTCGAACGAGGTCTGGCGGATATCGGGCACGAAGGGCGATCGCGGTATAGACCTCTGATTGTACCAAAGGACAAACTCGCGAGATAGTTTAACCTGACGCTTTCATTGGGGGTGGATGGTGCCAGGAGAAATTGTATGAACGGGCTCCTATTCCTCCGCGGTCGGCTCCGGGTCTCCCCAACCCGGCCCGTTCCCGCAGCGGCCCCCACCGTCGGGGCCTCCAAGAGCGCCGGACCGCAGAGGTGAGCCACGATGTCGAAGGACTACGAGTGGGAGTTGCTGCGGCGAATTGCAGCGGCTCTCGAGCTGAGCCCGGCGCTCTTCTTCGCGGAGCGCCCGCTCGCCGACTCTGACGGGAACGTCGTACCGCTCGAGGCCGCGCGGCGGGAGCACGCGCCCGAGCACAAGCGCCTGCTCGACAGCCTGCGGCTGCACAAAGCCTTCGAGGCGATCGAGGACGAGGAGGGCCGGCTGGAGGCGTTGCGCGCCGTCGAGGCGATCAGCCGCCGTCAGGCCGAGGGGCGGGGCGGTTCCGTCCCGGATTCCCGCGCCGCGGCGATGCCGGAGCGGGATTAGGCGCTCACGCAGCGCGCGCGTCGGCGGCTTGGTCCGGGTTCTCGTCCAGACGCCGGGCCCGGGCGGCCGCCGCGCGCAGCGAGGCCACCATCGCGTCGGCCTGCGCGTCGAGGTCGGGGTCCGACAGCCGGCCCGCGCCGCTCCGCTGCATCAGCAGGAGGCCGCCCAGCGCCGCGCACAGGCTGCCGCCGAGCGGGGCGCCGACGAGCGCGACGAGAAATCCCTGCGGCGCCAGGACCGCGCCGGTCAGCAGGCCGCCGAGCATCGCCATCGCCATCAGCACGAACATCGCCACCTCCAGATGGCGCATCATGCACGCTTCGTGAATCCGTGGGGACGCTTCCTGCGAACAGGGTGAGCGATTCGTTACCCGCGAGCGGCGCTCAGTCGACGCATTTCCCGGTTGAGACGAAGGGCGCCGCGGAATCTTCCGTGCTGACGCGCGCGAGGGAGAAGCGCCGGCTCGCCGTGTTGATCGCGAAGACCACCTTGCGGTCCGGCGAGCGGCAATAGGTGGTCTTCGACTTGCCCTCGTCCGCCGTGGTGCAGCGATAGATCCCGGGATAGCCGCCCTTCACGTACATGGTCTCGTCGGAGAGCTCGACATCGAAGCGGAGCGATTCCGGCTGCGCGGCGCCGCTCGACACCTGGCTCGTCAGAGCCACCTTGGCGTCCTCGGCGCAGAAGTACCGCACTTCATCGGCGAGCGGGCTCCCGGTGCCGATCAGGAAGGTCGCGATTGCCAGTGCGGTTCTCGTCACGCGCCGCTGCTCCCAGTTGGCCGCAGCATGCAACGTCCGCTGCGGCCGGCGGTTGCATGCAGTATACAACATTTTTTCGGGAGAAAATGCGATATTTTGCCGGCGGTGCGAAACCTGTCCGCCGCGCCCGCCGCGGCAGACCGCGACGGGGCTGTGCCGGACCCGGCTAGCGGCCGGTTCGCGCGATCTGGTCGGCGGCGTCGAGCATGTCCTTCATCGCCTTCGACGCCGCGCGGAAGGCCGGGGTTCCGGCATCCCAGTCGGAGCGCGCGATGGCCCGCACCATCTGCTCGGCCTCGCGCAGGGCTGTCTCCTCGGCCCGGCTGAAGGCGGAGAAGGCGGGGTGACCACTCTCCGGTCCCTGGGCGAGGATCTGGCTCAGCCGCACCGTCTCGCCGACCCGCATCGCAGCGGCAGCCGCCTCTGCCGGCGCGAATCCGGCGAGGATGCGCGCGAGGCGACGCTTCCAGGTGCCGATATCGGCCGGCAGCCGCACCAGCGGGTAGACGGGCGCGGCCTCCTCGACGGCGTCGAGCGTCATCTGGGCGGAGCTCTCGGTCTTCACGAGGCGCTCGGTGATGCTGTCGATCTCGGTCCGGGTCTTGGCCGATTTCTCGGCGATGTCTTGGACGTTCCGGGCGATCTCCTCCGTCGCCGTGCGCTGCTGGCCCAGCGTCTGGGCGAGGGCTTGGGTGAGGCTGCTCGTCTCGGTGATGCCGGTCTCGGCTTCCGCGATCCGCGTGCCGAGCTCGGCCACGATGGCGCTGCCGCCCGCGACCGCGTCCCGGCTCTCGTTCACGGCATCGGCGATCAGGCTCATCTCAGCCTGCAGGGTGCCGAGCCAGGAGCGGATCTCCTCCGTGGATTTCGCCGTCTGGCCGGAGAGGGCCTTGACCTCGGCGGCGACGACGGCGAACCCGCGCCCCGCCTCGCCGGCCCGGGCCGCCTCGATCGTCGCGTTGAGCGCCAGGAGGTTGGTCTGGCCGGAGATGCCGGCGATCGTCGCCGCCATGGTGCCGATCTGGGCGACGGCGCCTTGGAGCACCTTCATGCGCTCGTCGATCTGCATGGTGCGATCATGGATCGCCTGCATCGCCTCGCGGGTCTGATGGACGTCGCGCAGGCAGATCGTCATGGCGGCCTGCGCGGCGTGGGCGCGGAGGCCGGCGCTCTCCGAAGTCTCGGCAACCTGCGCGATCGAGGCGACCATCTCCTCGGTCGCACTGGCGATGGTCTGGGAGGAATTCGCGATCTGGCCGACGTCGTAGGTGGTCCAGCCGACGTTGATGGCCGCCTCGGAGGCTTCCTTGGCGAGCCGCGCGAGATCGGCGAGATCGCGCAGGCGGCTCTCGCCACGGCTCGCTTCGAGCCGCTGCAGGGCGTCGGCGACCGGACCCGGCGGAAGATCGGCAACGGCGAGCCGCTGGCTCGCGATCAGCCGCTCCATCGCGGAGAGCAGGCGCTCGTCATCGCGAGGCGCCGGCGGCGCTGCGACCGAGGGCGCTTGCGCCGCGCGGAAGTTGCCGAGAGCCGACCGCAACATTCTTGTTTCCCCGATTGGTTTCTTTCGGAAAGAATGCAGGGCCTTCGTTAATTTCTACCTGACGTTGGAATGACGCCGCAGAATACCGCGGTGTGCGAATTCCGCCCGCAGGCGCGCTTCACCGCGCCGCCGGCGACCGAGGCACGGAGCGGTACGGGACGCCGGCTTCGTCGGCGGCGGGAGCCGGATCGGTTTCCGGTGACGGGGCGTTCCTCTGGCTGCGACGCTTGATGGGGACCGACGATGCAGACGATCGTGGGAATCGCAGCCGACGAGGTCGAGGCCATGGCCGAGGCCGCGCGGGACGCGATCAACCTTCGCCTGAGCCTGCTCCCAGAAGACGGCGGAGCCGGCTTCTGGACGGCGGTCTCGAAATATTACGGCGGCGGCTTCGCCGAGATTGCCGCGGGTCTCTGCCCGCCGGTCTCACGGGGCACCGGGGCGGCGGACGAGGGCGTCGTTTGAAGCCTCACCCCCGGAGCCGCCGGCCGGCCGCCCATGTCAGGCGGCGCGCAGGCGCGGCGCTGGATTCAGGCTCCGCTCGAGGAGGATCAGCCCGGCCTCGACCATGCGGTGCTTCTCGGCCTCGGTGAGTTCGGCGAACATGTCATCGACCGCCTCGAACCAGTCGCGGCGGCTGGGCGAGGCGCTCTGCGACAGCAGGAACAGCAGGACGTCGAGGATCCGCTCGTGGGTCGGGCGGAGGTGGTGCAGGTCGGTGGTCGGCGGCATCGTCGGTCCAGAAGCGTGGCCTTAACGGTGTGTTAATCCTCTCGCTCTGGCAAGCGGTACGGCGCAGCTTCCCTAACGCCGTACCGACAATCCACGGTGCTTCACAGGCCCGTGCCGGTCAGCAGCCGACGCAGATGCCCGCGTCGAGGCTGCGATCGAGGCGGGTGCGGCCGGTTCGGATGCCTCCGGTGTGATGGGGTCCCGACGGCCCGAAGCCGTGGCCGCGGCGCAGGATGACCGGCGCCGCGTAGCTCGCGCCGGGCCGGAACTGCACGTTGCGCTGCAGATCCATGCGCAGGGCGCTGGCGTCCGATTGCTGCTGCTGTTGCAGGGAGCGGATCTGGGCCTGCCCTGCGAGGGCGTCGTTGATGCTGTTGAGGTTCGAGCTCGGCAATCCCTGGGCGTGGGCGGGCAGGGACGTCGCGAGGGCGAGAAGGGCGAGGAGGCTGGGGATCGACGCGCGCATGGCAGGCCTCATTCATCGACGGATCGGTGATCCGTGTGACGACGCTGCGGTGGACCCGCTGGTTCCCGAGCCCGGCACGGTGCGGACGGGACACGCGGTCGAGCCTCGTTCAGTTGACCGCGAAGAAATCTGGGACAGGTGTCGCCCTAGGGCATAATTAGTACGCAAGTGTAGGTTTTCGAACTCGACAATACTGATAGCCTGCTTCAGGAACCAGAAAGCATCGGGCAAACACAGATGCCGCTCGACACGTCTTGTCCGATGATGATCCGCCTGGCGGCCCTCTTGCAGGATGAGCACCTCCTAAGGGGGATCCCAGGCGCGACGACCTGTTTTTCGCGATCTCGGCGCTGCTTGCCGAAGCCCTGCAGACCGGAGCCGACGACAGGACCCTGAAGGCGATCCGGGCCGCGCTCGCGATCGCCGACCTGAGCTTCCTGCCCCGGAGTGCGGCCGAGTGCGGGACGGCCTGATCCGGCACGTGGGCGAGCCGGCGCCGGCACGCTCAGGATGTTCGTCAGACGGCGCCCGTCGATCGGATCGTCGCGCTCATCGGCGTGCGGAGATCGACTCGGGCGAGCGCCGGCCGCAGGTGCGCCGGCCGGTCTGGTCGCAGAGTTCGCTGGGCGTGTCCCGTCCGTCCGCCGCCCAGGCCGCGCGCTCTTCCTCCGGCTCCTCCGAGCCGATCAGAGCCGAGGCCTGGCGGGTGACGTCGAAGACGATCTTGCTGCCGCCGAGGGCGTCGGTCACTTCGTGGACCAGCATCTGCGCGTTCCTCCGGGGGCCGGCTGCCGCCTCGTCCGCGACTTCACCGGTTCTGTAGGCATGACGGCGCCCGGAAAGAATCGTTCCGGCCGCGGGTTGGGATTTCGCCCCGGGACCCGCGCGCCCTGATCAGGGAAGGTTGATCAGTTGCTGCCGGCGCGAGATGCCGAGCTTGCGGAAGATCGTGTGGATGTGAACCTTCACCGTGTTCTCGGCGACGTGCATCCGGCGCGCGATGTCGCGGTTGCTGCGGCCCGCGCGCAGGTGCCCGAGCACGTCGGCCTGCCGGGCCGTCAGGCCGCTCTCCCGGCGGTGTTGCGGGGCTTGCGCGGGTGCGCTGGCCGCGCCTGTGGGAAGCGCGCTGAGGGAGGCGGGAACGAAGACGCGGCCCGCGCAGACGCTCGCGACCGCCTCCGCGAAGGCGCCCGGCTCCAGGCTGGTCGGGATGAAGCCGGAGGCGCCCGCCTCCAGGCAGGCCAGCACGTCGCCGCGCGCGTCGGACTTGGCGAGGGCCACCACGCGCAGACCCGCGAAGACCAGGCGAAGGTCGAGCAGGGCGGCCGCCCGGCCGGCGGCCGTGTCCCCGAAATCGATGAAGGCGAAGGCGATGTCCGGCCGCTCGGTGAGCGCGCGCCGCGCCTCGGCGAGGCCACGGCTCTCGATCACCGCAGTGGCGATGCCCGCCGCGCGCACGCGATCGGCCACCGATGACCGCGCGTCGCCCGCTTTGGCGACGAGCACGACGCGCTGAGGATTCGACATGGGCGGTACCATTCGTTCCTCGCACGCCCGACGCCTTGCGAGACCCGCACAGGCTCTCACGTGGGTCGCGGCCGCGAAACGGCAGAAGGTGGGAGCACCGGCCCGACGATGGTCTGAGACGTTGGCCCCGGCCGCGCGGCCGCGGCTTCGCTGTCGGACGGTCCGGCGGTGGAAAGCTGATTTCCAGGGGCGAGGCTCCGCATCGCTGGATCGCCTGCGGCGACAAGCTTATCTCCACCGAGCGTGAAGATCTCATCAATATCGAGGCCGGTCTCGTGGCGGAAAGATCTGTGCTTGCCAGCTTCGGGTCCGGGGTCATGAGCCCAGGATCGGTCCGGGAGGTCCTGCGCTGACCGGCCAGGACTCGGCGCTGCTGCGAAAAAACGCGTTCCGCTTCGGGTTGATTCAGTGCGCGACCGGGGCGGACGGACTCGAATGCCTCGTCTGGGAACTCACCGTCGATGGGGCGATCATCGAGATCGAGCCGCAGGCCGTCGCGCCGAACCTGTTCCGCCTGCAATCGCCCGCCCTCGCCCTCGACGAGACCTGCCGGGTGACCCACCGCGAGGGCCGCAAGCTCACCGTTCGGTTCGCCGGCTGAGATCGTCGCTCGGGAGAGAGGGCACGGTTGCGCGAGGTACCGGGCCCGGCTTCCGAACCCGAGCCGAAGCTCAGTTCTGGTTGCGCCGGATCTCGGCCGGGGTCTGGTCCTCGCGGATCGTCTTGCCCGCGCCGCGCATCCGGCGGACATGCAGGATGATCGTCTTGCACGCCAGCGTCACGAAGTAGCCGGCCTGCAAGGCGATTGCGCACCAGAGCAGGAGCATCGGCGTCAGGGGGCCGCCGAGGAGGTAGCTCGCCAAGCCGCAGATCGCGATCAGCCCGACCGTGGTGACCGCAATGCCGACGACCGTGAGCCAGAGGCCACAGAGCGCACCGAAGATTGCGAACAGCGACGCGACCAGCATCATGCACCACCCACCAACCTCGAACGGGATGCAGCGCTCACGTCCAGGTTTCACCAAGATCGACATCGACGGTGTGGAGCAGCCGAGACGGCCCGTCACCACGTCGGTCGGACCCTCAAGTCCACGGGATTCGTGTCGATTTTGGGCTTTTTTCGTTATCAGGTGGCTTTGGTTAGCGAAAGCTGAATTTTCCGGCGTCTTCGCCGCCGCGAGCGGAGATCCGCGGCGCCTGCGCAATCATCCGGGGGGACGGAGCGCCCCGCGTCAGCGTCCGTACACGTCCTCGACGCGGATGATGTCGTCCTCGCCGGTGTAGGACCCGACCTGGACCTCGATCAGCTCCAGCGGGATCTTGCCCGGGTTCGACAGGCGGTGCATCGAGCCGATCGGCAGGTAGATCGCCTCGTTCTCGTGGACCAGCACGACCCGCTCGTTCAGCGTCACCTCGGCCGTGCCCTTCACCACCACCCAATGCTCCGCCCGGTGATAGTGCTTCTGCAGGGAGAGGCGCCCGCCCGGCGTCACCATGATCCGCTTCACCTGGAAGCGCTCGCCGATGTCGATGCGCTGGTACCAGCCCCAGGGCCGGTACATCCGCCGGTGCGCGTCCGCCTCCGGATAGGCCTTCGCGCGCAGCCGCTCCACCAGCGTCTTCACCTCGCCCGAGCGCGCCTTGGAACTGACCAGAACCGCGTCGGGCGTCGAGACCACCACGACGTCCTCGAGCCCCACCACCGCGGTGACCTGCTCGCCCTCGCTGTGGACCAAGCTGCCGCGGGTCTCGATCAGCTCGACGCGGCCGCGCACCGCGTTCCCGCTCTCGTCCTGCGCCAGCACGCTCCAGACCGCGTCCCAGGTGCCGACATCCGACCACGCGAAGGAGACCGGCAGCACGCCCGCGTGGCGCGTCCGCTCCATCACCGCGTAGTCGATCGAGGTCTTGGGGGCCTGCGCGAAGGCGTCCGCGTCGAGGCGCACGAAGTCGAGGTCCCGCGCCGCGTTCTCCAGGGCGGCCCGGGCGGCCGAGAGCACGGCGGGCGCGTGCGCCTCCAGCTCGTCGAGCATCACGTCGGCGCGGAACAGGAAGTAGCCCGAGTTCCAGACCGCGCCCTCCGCGATCAGGCGCTCGGCGCCGGCCCGGTCCGGCTTCTCGACGAAGCGGGCGATCTTGTAGGTGCCGGGGCTCGCGGGGAGCGGCTCGCCCGGGTGGATGTAGCCGTAGGCGGTCGCCGGCTGCGTCGGCTCGATGCCGAGCGTCATGATGTGGCCGGCGCGCGCGCCGACCGCGGCGGCCTCGACGGCGGCGACGAACGCCCGGGTGTCCCCGATGACGTGGTCGGCGGCCAGGATCAGGACGACGGCCTGCGGGTCGGTGCGGGCGGCATGGAGCGCCGCGACGGCGACCGCGGCGGCGGAGTCGCGCCGCTCGGGCTCGAGCAGGATGTCGGCGGGGATGCGGGCCTCGGCGAGCTGCTCGGCGACGATGAAGCGGGCCTCCGTGTGGGTGAGCACGCTGAGGCGGCCGAACGTGGTCTCGTCGGTGACCCGCCGGGCGGTGTCCTGGAAGGTGGAGGAATGCTCGCTGACGAGGCGCGAGAACTGCTTGGGCATGCTCTCGCGGGAGGCCGGCCACAGCCGCGTGCCCGAGCCGCCGCACAGGATCACTGGTACGACGAGAGACATCACTTCTCCATCCATTCCACTCTCCGTTTACGTGCGCGACGGAGCCAAGCTCATCCGGGAGTGGCAAGGATGGTGCCGAACTGGTCGCGCCGGCGCGTTCAATGTGTCTGGTGATCGCCAGTCGCGATGGCAATACGCAAAAGTGTTCGCACCGTCGATCGGTCGCAGGACATCCAGCCGCCGCGAAGGCATGCGCCCGGCCGATGGGCTGGCAGGACTTGGCAAATGTTTTCTGGGATCGCGGTTCAGCTGCCGAGGCTGAGGATGCGCGCGGGCTCGAGCCGCCCCCGCAACAGGTCGAGAGCGGCCAGGAGGTTGCCGCGGAGACGGCCCACCCGGTCGACATACGGTTCGGGCCACGCACAGCGGGCCACGTTCATCGCGATATTGCGCGACATCTGGTGGAGGGCCTTGCCCCAGGAACAGCTGCCCTTCCGGACGAGATAAAGCGGATTCGCGATCTGCGAGTAGCCGAAGCGCAGGCCCGATTGACGGCCGAGCTTCACACCGAGATGAACACCACGGGTGCTGCTCGCGTGCACGATGGCGCCGTGCGGAGCGATCTGCCGGCTGAAATCGACGTCCTCGAGCCAGGCGTAAGATCCGAGCGACTCGTCGAACCGCAGCCGATGCTGGCGAACGGGAGCGAGGCGCACGCTCATGTTGCACCCGTAACCGTTATAGACCGGCCTGAGCCCGGCAGGATGCGCGCCGGCGCCCAAGTCCGCGGCGATCGCCGCCCGCGCCTCGTCGAAACTCAGTCCCGGGCCGATGATGCCGTCACGAATCACGTGGCCGGTCGTCATCACGATGTCCGGGTGAGCGAGGAGCAGCGCCTCGACCTCGCGCAGGTAGTCGGCGCAGGGGACGAAGTCGTCGTCGAAGAAGACGACCGCGTCGCAATCGTCGAGGCCGTCGAGGATCGCGTTGCGCTGCAAGGTCAGGCCGCGCGGTCCACTCACCACCGTCACGCCTTCGCATTCGATGACGGGCCCGGCATCCTCGCGCGTCGGGGTGCATACGACGATCCGGTCGGGTGCGCGATCCTGCTTCCGGATCTCCGCGATCGTCCTCGCCAGGATGCCAGGTCTTCCGGCCGTGGCGATGCCCACGGCGAGCCGCAGGCGCGCGGCCTGAGTGGCAGGAGGACATTCACGACGCGGTGCCGGCGCGAATGTCGCCTCCTCATCCGCCACCGGGCTCGTTCGGGAGAGGGAGGTGCCGAGGTTGCCGGCCGCCATCGGTGATCACCTCATCAGGACAAAGCTGCCAAGAAGCACAGACGACCCTGTGCGCGGGAATGTTGCGGCGCGTTCGCGAGGGCTTTCCTGCTGCACTGCGGCATTCTGCCAAACTGAGCCGTGGACGACAGGCTCTGTACGTCTTCTACCGTGACGCGGATCCAAGCTAACAACCAACGGATGTGCTGCTGAACATCATGCGATCGAACAGGCGAGCGAGATCTATGCAATCGAGGCGTGTTGATCGCTCCACACGAACTCGCGTGAAGAAGACATCAACGCAGCGTTGCCGCGATGGCCGACCGGGAGCCCGTCACCGAACGTACCCAGGCAGGAGGGCCGGGTCTCGGATCTGGACCGGCCAAGCCTCCATGCCCCAATGTGGCTTGGTTGGGGTGAGCCGCTCGGCTAAATGGCACCCGGGTTGTCCGTCAGATCGACCCGCGGAAGCACGCTGTGGGACTGTTCTTGAGAGTTGCTTCGTGCGTCCTTGCCGCAGTTTGATACGTGCGGTGCTTTGCTTTCTAGATCTGGCTGACAAGCAAGTTGAGGTGCAGAGAGATCGCCATGTCGACCGCGAAAAGCTTGGCGCAATGTCTCGAACAGCTGGCCTGCCGCCACAGGTCAGCGACGGGTGAAGACACCATCACCAGCCACGCGATCGCCCAGGCGGCCGTCCTGGTCACCCTGTTGCACGACGAGAACGAGCGTTTGCGGTTGCAGGCCGCCCAGATCGCCGGCGTGAACACACGCCTGAGCTTGTCCGGCCACAGCGACCCCTTCGACGCGCTGGTCTCCGAGTATGAGGCGCTCCAAGGCCGCCTTCTCGCCACGGAGCGTGAGAGGGACATGGCGCGTGCCGAGCGGGACGCGCTGCGTGATCGTACGATCCAACTGCCGAAGCAGATCGCGCGCGCGGCGGGCTGAGGCACCCCGCGCCGGCACGCGTGCTTGCCCGTCCTGCTAGCGCGCTCCGCCGACGCGCGCCAATTCCGCCGGCTGCGGACGCCGCGGAGGTTGCGGCGGGTGCTTGATCGTTGCGCCGGGCCGGGATGCGAGGCCGACCGCTCTCGCGCCGGAATCAGGAAGTGCCTCGCTCGCGCTGGCCTGCGTCTGCAGGGGGAGGCGGGCGGTTTGCGTCCCTCCGGGTGCGCCCGGGGGCCCGGGTGGCCCGGCCGGTCCGGGTGGCCCCGCGGGTCCGGCCGGCCGGGAGGGCCTTGCAGCCCAGCCTGGACGGAGGCAGGCCGCCCCGCGCCCGCTGCTGCGCCGGATGGTCCCTGCTGGCCGCAATTGCTCACCACTGCCTCGTAGGTCCGCCCCTCGATCTCGACTGAGACGATGCAGCGGGCCGGGTGGTAGACCGCCTCGAACTGGAACTTGCCCACTTCGTCCGACTCCGTGGGGAACCGCCCCTCCAGCAGCACCGGCGTTCGCGGGTGATCGGAGGTTCCGACGACATAGAGACGCCCGGCCGTGATGCTGGCGATCAAGATGTCCGTATCCGCCTTCCCAGGGCCGCCGAAAGCCAGCGGGAGGGCGAGCCCGAGAAGCCGGGCGAGACGGTTCCATCCGAGAGTTGGCATCTGGTCCCCGGGCTCGTGGAAGCGCCTCGGCAAGGAAGGCGGCCGGCGCGTACTGCCTTGTGCGCCTTGATCCCGGCGCCGCCGAGATCCGCTTCGGTCACGGTCTGTCTGCCGGCTTTGCGGCCAAGGCGGGGCAGCCTACTCGATCTGCAATACCCGAAGCGGATCGATCCGGCCCCGAATGAAATCCCGCGCGGCGAGGATGTTGCCCTTCAGCCGCCCGCGCCGGTCGATGTACGGTTCAGGCCGCGTTGACCGGAGCGTATTCATCAGCACGTTCCGGGCAACAATGTTCAGGACATGCCCGAGCCGCATCGTCCGCTTCCGGGCAAGGTAGATCGGGTTGATCACCTGCGAGTACCCGAAGCGCACGCCGGAGGTCCGGCCGTGCTTCACCCCGAGATGGACGCCGGAGACCGCGCTCGTCTCGACGATGCGCCCGAACCTGCTCAAGCGGCAGGAGAAATCGACATCCTCCTGCCAACCGTAGAGGGGCAGGTTCTCGTCGAAGCGGACTGAGCGGCTGTGTTCCAAGCGGATCGCCATGTTGCAGCCGTAGGCGGAGGCCCGATCCGCGATGCGGGGTGGGGCGCCGGTGTCCATCCGATGTCCCGACAGGATCGCATCCGCCTCGCCGACTGAGAGCCCAGGCCCGATGATGCCGTCCTTGAGGATCGTCCCGTTGAACAGGGCCACGTCGGCATGCCGGGTTGCGAGTTCCTCCAAGCGAGCGAGGTAGGACGGATGGAGGAGGAAATCGTCGTCGATGATCAGCAGGATCCCGCTCTCGCTCGCGAGCGTGTCGAGGATCGCGTTGCGCTGCGAGCACGAGCCCTTGCGGTACTTCATGTGCGTGATCGGTAGGCCGAAGGCCGCTTCGTCGACGGCATACTCCTCGTTGTCGGGCGTGCAGACGAGCACGCGGTCGGCCGGCCGGGTCTGTCCCGCGATTCGCTGAAGCGCAGCTTCGATGATCGTGCTGCGGCCGGTGCTCGCGATTCCGACAAACATCTTCATGGTCATACAGTCTCCGGTAGGAGGCGGCGCTCGTCAGAGGTGCGGCCGAGTTCTGCGCGACCCCGGTGTGCCGGGGTGACGAGCGTTTCCGGGGCGGGTCGACGGCGCTCGAATGCGCGCGGAGAGGTAAGAAGCGCGCGACGCGCTGATGCGATCAGGATCGGACGCGATCCGGCTCTCGTGCAAGTTGTGAAGCCGCAAATCGTGGGGGCAGGGCGCGATCTCCTCGGCCGATCTAGCAGGCACAGTCTTTGTTGCGCCGCATCAAAGCGTCCTTCGATCCTCAGGGCGCGCGGATCCTGCGTTCGGCAACGCACACACGCAACTACAAATATTGGTTCTCGGTGTCCGTCGAGCGCGGCATTTTAACTCGCGTGGGCAGCGTATTTCCTGCTCAAACTGCGGTCCTCGCTGCTCTTCCGCGTATTAATTGCGTCGAATTGCGTCTGGAGCCGGCACATTTACGCGTATTGCATATTTTATAGGCAGTTCTATAAAAAAGACTGGCTAAATGCGGACGGGGCCACTTTGGTTCCACGAGAATTCAAATTTTTTTGTTTCCTTTTGTGGTCACGGTGCAGTGCGCATGTTGCTTTGCGGAATGGGTTGTGGTCCTTTCCGTAACGTCTTATTCCAAAGCGGCTCCCGCTAGTGTCGTCGGCGATCGCCGGCTCCGTTCCGCGGTCATCGGCCGCCGATGCGCAGGTATGTCGGAGGCTCGCCAAGCCGGAGACGTCGTCGTGCCGTGCTGCGGAACAGGTGTGCGCTCACCGTCCACGCCGCTCGATCTCGCCCGGGCGCGTGGGAGGCGGCATCCGAGAGGGATTCTAGCACAACCTATACAGAGAAAGGCGCGTGACCCGCGCAGGGCGGAGCGGATGGATGAGCGATCCGCCATAGATTGGGAGATAGGATGTACAACCCAGTTCTCCGACCGGGTGTCCCTACGTCGTTCACCGATCAGGAGAAGGCGGAGGCCATCAGCATCCGCGACGTCGTTCGCTTCGTGCGCGAGTCTTTCGCGACCATCCTCGTCGCCGCACTCGTGTGCGCCGCGCTGGGCGCCGTGTTCTGTGCAGTGGTCAAACCGCGCTACACCGCGAATGCGCAGATCCTGATCGAGCCCGCGCGGACGCCAGCCCTGCTCCAGGAGCCCAGCCGCGCCTCTGCGACGCTGGAGACGGAGACGGGGCGCATCGAGAGCCAGATCCAGGTGATCAAGTCGGCGCAGATCGCCCGCGAGGTGATCCGCCAGCACAATCTCCTTGATGATCCGGAGTTCAAGCTGCCCGAGCCCAGGCCGTCGCTGCTGACGAGGCTTCTCGGGTCATTCCAGGATGAGGCGCCGCAGGAACCCTCAGACGTCGAGGCCGCCCGGCTGACACATGCGGTCGACGCCTTCAACAGCCGGCTGACCGTGCGCCGCATCGGCCAGTCCTTCGTGGCCGAAGTCCAGTTCTCCGCGGAGGAGGCCTCCAAGGCTAGCACGATCACCAACGCGATCCTTGACGCCTACATCAAGGCCGATGTCGCGGCCAAGGCTGACAGCGCTCGGCGCGGCAGCGCATGGCTGACGGAGCGGCTCAACGAACTGCGCGACCAGGTGGCCGAGTCCCGCGGTGCGCTAGAGCGGTTCAAGGCCTCGAGCGACGTTCAGAGCGCCAGCGACCGCACCGTGAAGCTCGCCCAGCTCGAGAGCGTGACGCAGACGCAGAGCAGGCTCTACGACGCCTTCTTGCAGCGCTCGCTCGAGACCGTTCAGAACATCACCTATCCGGTGCCCGATGCGCGCATCATCGCCTCCTCGGTAAAGCCGCAGGCCAAGAGCTTCCCCAAGACCACCCTTGTCATCGCCTTCACGGGCCTCGTCGGTGCTGCGCTAGGCACCGGCATCGCGATGGCCCGGAACGGCGCGGATCGGCGTATCCGCTCGGTGAAAGCGGCCGCAACGGCCGCGAATTGCAGCGTGCTCGGCATGATCGCTACCATCCCGAAGGACAGGCTCGTGCTCCGCGGGGAAGCGGCTCGCAAAGGAGCCGCCGCGCGGGCGGCCAGCGCGCTGCCCGTTCTGCGAACTGTCTGGGCACGCGGGCTCGGCCGAAGGGCCGACAGCGACTTCCGAGCGCTCAAGGTCGCATTCAGCGCCGCACAGCTCGCCCAGCCGATCAAGCGGCTCGGCATTACCTCTCCGGGCCGCGGTGAGGGGAAGACCACCGTCGCGGCAAATCTCGCTACGGTCCTGGCGAACCCTGAGAGCCGCGTGCTGCTCGTCGACCTATGCAGTGACGACCGCACCCTCAGCCGCACCCTCACATCCGACCGCACGATCGGCCTGATCGATTACCTCGCCGATCCCCAGGCGCTGCCTAAGGTCGTGGTCCGCCATCCGAAGGTCGAGGGGCTGTTCGTCCTGCCGCTCGGCTCCGCGCCGATACAGGGCTCTCCCGCTGAGATCCTCGCGGCCGCCCGCCACCGGCCGAATCTCGAGGCGCTGGGTCAGGTCTTCGACATCGTGATCTTCGACATGCCCGACATCGACCATGCGCCCGAAGCCCTGGTCCTGGCCTCTCTTCTCGACGCCATCGTCGTCGTCGCTGAGTTCCGGGGCACCTCCATGGACGCTCTCGCCGACACCGTCGCGAGCCTTCGCGGCAGCCGGGCGGAGGTTCTGGGCCTCGTCGTCAACAAGGTTCCCTCCCGGGAGATGAACGCGTGACGCATCCGCGACCCTCGCTTCGCCGAGCCGCTCGCCCGCCGGCCTTCCTGGCTCTCCTGGCCGCCCTACTGCTCGCCGTGCAGGCGGGGCCCGCGGCGGCCGTCGACGAGGGTTACCGGCTCGGCCCGCAAGACCGGCTGCGCATCAAGATCGTCGAGTGGCGGCCCGGCGCGGGGCAGGCCGTGGAGTGGGAGGCGCTGTCGGACTTCTACAGCGTGAATGCCTCCGGACGGCTCTCGATGCCGATGCTCGGCGAGTTCGTCGCTGGCGGCAAGACGACGGCGACGCTGGCGGATGCCATCGGCGCCGAGATGCAGAAGCGGGTCGGCATGCCGACCCGCCCAGAGGTCTCGGTCGAGATCGATACCTACCGCCCATTCTACATCCTCGGGTCCGTGACGAAGCCGGGCGACTACGCCTTCCGGCCGGGCATCACACCCCTTCAGGCCGTCGGCATCGCCGGTGGGTTCTATCGGCCCACGGATGCGGGGCTCCTGCGGATCGAACGCGACCGCATCACGGCTCAGGGCCTGATCGAGCAGAACAAACTGGAACTCCTGCGCGGCCGGGTGCGCGAGGCGCGCCTGCAGGGCGAGACGGCCAATCGAGTGGAGGTCAAGCTCCCGCCGGACCTCGGCGGCCGCGATCTCGGCTCCCTGGTGGCCGACGAGGAGGCGATCGCTCGCAGCCGGATCGATGCCTTCAACGCGCAGATGCGCTCAAGCGAGAGCCTGAAGGCACTCCTCGACGAGCAGATCAAGACCCTCGACGCCAAGATCGCCTCGCAGGCCAAGCAGGTCGATATCAGCCGACGCGAGCTGCAATCCTACTCCGCCCTCACCAGCCAGGGGCTCGCCATCACCTCGCGGCAGTTCAGCCTGGAGCGGACCGTGGCCGAGGCGGAGGGCCGCAAGATCGACTACGAGATGGCGGCGCTCACCGCGCGACAGGATCGCCGCAAGGCCGAGCAGGCCCAGATGACGATCCAGGGCGAGCGGCAGACGAAGCTCGCGGCGGAGCTCAGCGATACCCGGGCGGGCATCGAGCTGGCCCGCGCCAAGGTCGCCGCGCAGGAGGGGCTGGTCCGGGAGGCGACTGTGACGGCCCCGGCCCTCGTGCTCGCCCGCGACCAAGCCTCCGAGAAGCGCAAGCCGATCTTCGTCCTGACGCGCCGCGACCCCGCCACGGAGACCGCCTCGACCACGGTCGTCACCGAGGCGACCACGCTGGAGCCCGGCGATGTCCTGCGCGTGGAAGTTCCGCTTCCCCAGGCCGGGGAGATGGAGGAACGAACCGTCCGGGCATCGGATCGACGGTCCTCCGCCGAGTGACGGGGCGTCTCGGAGATCGACGAACGATGAAGACGTTGCCGACCGACTCGGGAGACCGGCATGCGATCCGGGTCTTCGTGCACCTCGCCTACGGCTTCGAGGCTCGCGCTTGGGAGCGGGCGTGGCGCGAGGGCCGCCTGATCGGGTTCAACACCCGGACGCCCTACGGCTACCATCTGGCGGAGGGCGCCGGCTGTCGCGTGGCTTTCTCCCAGGACCGGCCGGAGGGTCGCCTCCGGCGCCTCGTGCGCCTGGGCGTGCGCGCCCTTCTTGGCTTCGACCTCGTCCATGCCTGGCGCAACCGGCGTGCGGCCGCCGAGGCCGACGTCATCTGGACGCACACCGAATCGCAATTCCTGGCCTTCGCCCTGATCCGCGCGCTATCCCGGGAAGTGCGGCGACCGAAGCTCCTCGGCCAGGCCGTCTGGATGATCGACCGCTGGGATCGTTACGGGCCCGTCCGCCGGGCCCTCTTCCGCGTCCTCCTGCGCCATGTCGACGTGCTCACGGTCCTCTCGCCCCTCAATCTCGAGCGCGCCCGCGCCCTCTTCCCGTCGACGCGCTGCGATCTCGTGCTGTTCGGCATTCCCACCGACGAGCGGATCTCCGCGCGGCCTCCGGCGCGGTCGGAGCGCCTCCAGGTCGTGGCGGTCGGTAACGACGAGCACCGGGACTGGGACACGCTGCTTGAGGCTCTTGGCGGCTGCGAGGCCTGCGACCTGCGCATCGTCACGACGGCCCTGCGGCCCGAGCGGGCGGCCGCTTTCCCCAACGTGCGGATCGGCCGGGTCACCCGGAACGATGAGTTGCGCGCCGTCTACCGGGCGGCGGACCTGATGGTGGTGCCGCTCAAGCCGAACCTGCACGCCTCGGGCATCACCGTGATCCAGGAGGCCGCTCTCTCGGGCCTGCCGATCGTCGCCTCCGACGTCGGTGGCCTGCGGGCCTATTTCACCGATGCGGCCATCCGCTACGTCCCGGCCGGGGCGGCTCCGGCGCTGCGCCAGGCCGTCCTAGATCTGGCCGCCGATCCCGGCGCGCAACAGCGCCTGACGCAAGCGGCCGCGGCCCGGATGGGCCCCAACGGCCTCGGCGCGGAGAGCTATGTCCACCGCCACATCGAGCTGTCGCTCGATCTCCTCGCCCCCGCGACAGCCGAGACCACGCCGTCGCCCGCCCCTGAAAGGAGGAGAGATGTTCGCTCGCCTGATTGCCCTCCTGCTCCTCTGCGCCGCCGCGAGCCCGTCCCGGGCCGGCGACAACACGCTGCAATTGTGCCGTTTCACGCGGACCTACAGCGAGGATTTCAACAGCCTCAGCGTCTCGCCCTGGAACGCGGAGAAGGCGCGCTGGATCGCCCACACGCCCTGGAACGGGGATTTCGGCGACGCCCGCTTTCTCGATCCGGGGGAGAACGGGCCGTTCTTCGTAAAGGACGGCATGCTGACGATCGAGGCGCGCAAGCATCCCGGCGACAAGTGGACCTCAGGACTCCTCGCCTCGGCCGATCCCACCACCGCCGGCTTCTCGCAGACCTACGGCTACTTCGAAGCGCGCATGAAATTGCCGCCCGGGCCGGGCGTCTGGCCCGCCTTCTGGCTGGCCGCGAGCGCCCGCAAGGACGACCAGACCCCGGCCGTAGAGATCGACGTGATCGAGTATTACGGTCAGTTTCCCGACGCCTTCCACTCCGTCGTCCATGTTTGGGGCAAGGGCGACAAGCCCGGCCACCAAGAGACGGACAGGTTGACGAAGGTGCCGAGCGGCTCCCTCACCGCGAACTTTCACACCTACGGGGCTGAGGTGACGCGGGAGGCGATCGTGTTCTACCTCGACCGGCGCGAGGTCAGCCGCGTCCCGACCCCGCCCGAGCACGACAAGCCGCTGATGCTGCTCGTCAACCTCGCTCTCGGTGCCGGCTGGCCGATCGACCGCACGCCGAACCCCTCCCATCTCCTCGTCGACTATGTCCGCGCCTACGCGCCGAAGGACGCGGCCGATCCGGCCTGCCGCGACTGAGGCGCTGAGCCAAGGAGGTTCGATGTCAGGAAGCTTCGCCAGGAACTCACTGCTCGGCGTGGTCGCGGGCCTCGCGACGGCGCTCAGCAATTTCGGCAGCAGCGTCATCCTCGCCCGCATCCTCGGCGTCGAGGGCTTCGGCACGGTCATGTTCGCTCTGTGGATCGTGGTGCTGGGGGCCGCCATTGCGGATCTCGGCTCCGCGACCTCGCTCTCACGCTACCTGCCCGAGCTGCAGGGACGCCGCGAGGATGCGCTCGTCGAACAGCTGGCGAGCCGCCTGTTCCGGACCTTCGCCCTGGCCGTCATCCTGATCTGCGCGTGCCTGGCGAGCTTCGGAATCTGGCGATGGCACCAAGCCGGCGCTCCGCTTCTGCATCTCGATGCAGTCCGGCCGCGAGAGAACCTCCTGTTCTGGCTCGCCGCGGCGACAGCCCTCGCGCTCCAGGCGCTCTCGCTGTTCCATTACGGCTACCTGCGCGGGCTCCAGAGGTTTGGGGACGTCGCCAAGCTTACCTTGATCTGTCTCGCGATCCAGCTCGCCGCCGTGGCGGCGGGCAGCCTCGCCTACGGTCCGCTTGGGGCACTCGCCGGATATTGCGCCGGCTTCCTTCTCCCCGCCCTAAAACCCTTTCGCCATCTTCGCGGATCGAAGCCGCTGCCGCCTGAACTCGCGCGCCGGGTTCGCCGCTACGCGCTGTTTGCCTGGGCCGGTAATCTCGCCACGGTGCTGCTCTACTCACGCATCGAGATCTTCTTCCTCGAGCGGAGCTGGGGCACGGAGGCGGTCGGCCTGTTCGCTGTCGGCGTCACCCTCGCCAACATCGCGGCGCAGGGACCTATGCTTCTGACGAGCGGGTTCCTTCCACATTTTTCCGCGAGCTACGGACGGGGCGACCGCGACAGCATCCAGCGGCTCTACGCCTCCGGCACGCGGGTCATGTCGTTCCTGGTTCTCCCCGCTTGCTGCGGGCTCGCGGCGATCCTGCCCTCGGTAATCCCGCTCGTCTACGGCGCCCAGTTCGACGGCGCGATCACCGCCTCGATGATCCTCGCACTCAGCTCGGCGAGCGGTGTCATCTACGTCGGCAATCAGCTCACGCTGGGCTGTGACCGCAGCGATCTCGGCTTCGCGAGCACGCTCGCTGGTGCCGTCCTTCTTGTTGCCGGCTGCGCGGTCGTCGTTCCCTCCTACGGCATTATGGGAGCCGCCCTCGTGCGGGTCGCGGTGCAGCTCTTCCTCGTCGGCGCTAGCCTGTGGCTCATTCGGAGCCGCCTCGGCTATCGGGCGCCGATCGGGGATATGCTGCGGATCCTGATCGCGGCGACGATCTGCGGCGCGAGCGCCGCGGCCGTGACCCACTGGATCCCCGGACCCGTCAGCCTTTTGGGGGCGATCCCGGCGGGAATCGTGACCTACTGCGTCGCCGTGCGGCTGCTCAACGCGATGCCGGCGGACGACATCAAGCGCCTGCGCGACCTTCTGCAACGGCTCCCGAACCTCGTGGTGACCCCCTTCGACCGTGCCCTCGCTCTCCTGTCGCGCCACTCCGCCCGCGGAGCTGCTTCATGAGCCTCGAACCGATCGGTCTCGCCGTACTCTTGGCAGGATTTGTCTGCCTCCTCGCGGGACCAGCCTTCTCGGTTTACGCACTGCTCGTAGCGGCGCTGCTCCAGTCCGCCGCGGCGATCGTGCTTACGAGCCTTGGCGGCGCAAGCATCCAGCCTGCCCACTTGCTGCTTCTGTTCTTTCTCGTGGGCATGCTGCGCTACGCGACGACATTCCGCGGCATGATCGAGGCAGCGCGCCCGCCCAATCCCGGCTTCTGGCTCGTGGTGCTGCTGATCTACGCCCTAATCTCGGCAGCCTTCCTGCCGCGCCTGTTCGAGGGCATGACCTACGCCTTCGGCAACAGCCGCGAGGGCGGCGGCACGGATACGCCGCTGCTGCCGCTCGCGCCGAACTCGGGCAACATCACGCAACCAGTTTATTTTGCCGGTAACGTCGTCTGCTTCCTCGTGGTCGCCGCCTATGCCCGCGGGGCGCGGCGGGCCAACGCCGTCGCCAACGCGGTGCTGTTCTGCTGCGGCGCGAACCTCATCTTTGCCGCTCTCGACCAGCTCACGGCCTTGACCAACACGACTGAACTTATGCAACCGCTGCGAAACGCGAGCTACCGAATGCTCGACGAGGGTCAGGTGATGGGCCTCAAGCGCCTCGTCGGATCCTTCCCCGAGGCGTCTGCCTATGCCTCCACCACCCTCGGCCTTTTCGGGTTTAGCTTCAGCTTGTGGCTGCGTCATCACCGTAGCCGACTGTCGGGGCTCCTCGCGACGTCCTTGCTTGTCAGCCTGATGCTCTCAACCTCAAGCACGGCGTATGCCGGCACAATCATCTATCTCACCCTGGTTTATGTTGGATGTTTGCTCCGGATGGGACAGGGAAGTGCGACCTTGAACATGTCGCGCTTCGTATTCGTGGCACCGCTCGCCGCTGTTTTTCTCTTCATCCTGCTGCAATTCAGCGACGCTGCGTGGCGGACGGTATCGGAGGTTCTTGATTCGTTTCTGTTCAACAAACTCGCCTCAGCCTCGGGCGTCGAGCGCGCGCGCTGGAACCAGCAGGCTATCGTCAACTTCATCGACACCTACGGCCTCGGAACAGGGCTCGGCAGCGTGAAGTCGTCAAGCTTCCTCACATCCGCCCTCGGAAATGTCGGCCTTGTGGGCTTGATTGCGTTTACGGCCTTTTTTGCCGCGATGCTGCGTCGAGCAGGCTCCGGACAGATCGACCCTCGCATCGCACCCTTGCGCGAAGCAGCCGCATCGGGCTGCATAGCTCTGCTCGTCGCGGCCGCGCTATCGGGTGGGTCGATCGATCTTGGCCTTCAGTTCTGCGCGCTCGGGGGCCTCGCTTGCGCTGATCCGGGAACGCAGGCGCTGACGCTCGTTCCCAACCGGGCCAGGATGGAATCTCTTGGCATCATCGATTCTCGGGGGCGGGCGCCAACGGGGGGAACCTCCTGTGCCTGAGAGCCGCCGTCCAGAAGCAGGGGCCGAAGCTTGCCGGGCTTCGCGAATTCGACAACGTCCGCACTATTCCGTGACGTTACCACCAGTCTCGACGCTTATGCGAACAGTAGAGAACCGTGATAGTGGCGCCATGATAAGGTTAGCTAACGATCACAACTCTATTTCCGCAGCAAATGAAATGTGTAATACGCGATCATTGATCTAATATTATTTCGATAATATTCAACAGATTGCAGAAATCATACAAATTATAGAAGTTATCGCGCGGATATTATTTCTGGAGCTCGGTTGCATTGACTGATTACTCATCGTCGTTCGGTAGGCCCGACCTAGTCGACCGGCCGCCTCCTCTCGACCCAGAGGGCCGCAGCACCGCGCGAGTAGACGAGAGCACGCAGTCTCTCGCGGGGTCGGACCGACTTGCGTGGCCCGACATTGCTCGCGGCATCGGCATCATTCTAGTCGTCCTCGGTCACTCTATCGGCGGGATGATGACCAGTGGTCAGGTCGATCGGTCGGGCCTGCTCGCGCGGGTGTTCCTGTTCATCTATACGTTTCACATGCCGCTGTTCTTCGTGCTCAGTGGCATGTTTATGCCAGGACGGCTCGCCCGACCCACGCGCGAGCTGGTCGGTGGCATGCTGACGCGGATTGCCTATCCGTACTTCTTTTGGGGCCTGCTCCAGACGGCTGCCATCATGACGATGGCCCGCTTCGTGAACACGCCGGTCCCGCCGGATCCGTCCCTATTCCTACGGGTGCTCTGGGAGCCGCCGTCGCAGTTCTGGTTCCTTTACTCTCTTGCCTTGTTCCAGATCGCGGCCATGATATTCGGGCGCTACGCCTCGCTCAGCCTCATGGTGTGGCTCGCCCTCGCAGTGCGCATCATCCCTGAGTTCGTCGAACTGCCTAAGGCCCTGGATTTCTCGGCCCGCTATTGGATTTTTTACGCGGCTGCAGCCGCCCTTGCCTCCGCCCTAAGGAGTGGTCTCGTCACGCGGTGGATCAGCGGAACTCGCTTCGCCGGGCTCGTCGTCGCCTGGGCCGCGGCGGCCTACGCCGTCACGTACTGGGGGGGCGGCTATCTCTCTGTTTGGGATCTGCCGGCCGCTACCCTTGGAACGCTCCTGGTGCTCAGCATTTCTCAGGCGGCGCGGCTACCCTTTCAAGATGTCCTGGCCGAACTCGGCCGCCGCTCGATGCCGATCTTCGTCACGCACGTCCTGATCGTTGCCGGCACCCGCATTGCCTTCACTCTGATTCTAGGCGTTCACAATCCGCTGCCGATCCTGCTCGCCGCGACGATCGCGGGACTGGGGTTGCCCTATCTCTTCTACGACTGGGCGGAGCGCCGCGGCCTAGCGTCCATTCTGGCACTTCGCTGACGCGGGTCTGGAGCGCAGAGACAGCGATCGCCGCGGATTGTATAGGAGTCAGAGCGGGGCAAAGTGCCCGGGCTGCACTGCAGGAACCTTCGGGTGGCGCGGCGCAGCCGGTCGGCAAGTGCTACAGGCGAGAAGGCGTGTTCGCCTTCGGATCTAGATGTTTGATCCCAGGGTTTGATGGTGCAGTTTTCTCACGAGTGTGGAAGGACGCGCTATGGGCCAGGTTCAGCACGGGAGCGCCACGACGACAGCGGCAGTCAGCTTCGGCAACACCTCGCCGACTTCGTGGCCGCCTACAACTTCGCCCGCCGCCTCAAGACCCTACGCGGCCTCACGCCCTACGAAGCTATCTGCAATGCCTGGACGGAGGAGCCCTCTAGGTTCACCCAGAACCCGCACCACCAAATCCCGGGACCGAACATCTAGGAGCCTGTCCGAGTAACGGGGTTTGAAGCCGGGGGAGAGGGGGCGAGACCGGAGCCGATGAGGGCGGACAGCGGGCTCAACGGTCGGCCTGTGCCAGCTTCAGGAGGTTATGGGCCGTGCAGATCATCGCCCACTCGCCCCGGACCTGCTCAAGCCCTCTCATCAGGAACGGTCGGAAGCCTCGGGCCTGCTTGATCTGCCCGAACACCGGCTCAACCACCTGCTTCCTGAGGCGATAGCGACTGCGGCGGCCAGCCCGTTTTAGGCGGGCGGCCATCGCGCTCATCAACGGCATCTTGGTCAGCCTCCGGCGGCCGGCCGCATCCGCCTCGCCGTGTCGCGCCCGGCCCGGAGCGAGGTAGCCCGTAATGCCCCGCTCCCTGAGCGCGACGAGGTTCGCCTCGTTGGCAAACCCGGCATCGCCCGAGACCTCCCGCGGCTTGCGCCTGAGATGAGCGCGGACCCCGTCTACAAGCGGCACGAGGGCGCGGTAGTCGGCCGAGTTGGTCACGAGGCGGTGCGCGACGATCACCTGATGCGCGGCGTCGACCGCGATCTGACCGTTGTAGCCCTGCACGAAGCCGTCGCGCGTGGGCAGGATCCGGCTGTCCGGGTCGGTGAAGTTGCGCTGCGCCCGGTCGGGCGGACTGCCGTCGTCACCGCGCAGTGGCCGACCCTGCCAGCGCATGCCCGACGAGGCACCCGGCCCGTTCTCGTCCTCCGGATCGGGCGGATCTGCGGCCTCCGCTTCCAGCGCGGCCTTGGCGGCGCGGATGGCTTCCAGCCGTCGCTGCTTGTCGGCCATCCAGTCCGGCGTTTCGTCGCCCCGACGGCCGGCACCATGAGCCTGATCCTCCGCCGCGTCAGCCTCGCGCGCTCGCTCCAGCCAAGCGTCCACCTCGGCCGCCAGGGCCGGCTCGGCCGTCTTCATCCGCCCGTAGCTCATCGCTTTGTGGCGTGAGGCGTTTGCCTTCAGCTTGGTGCCATCCACCGCCACGTGAGCGAACTCGACGAGACCGGCCGCCCGACACAGGCGCAGCACCTGCACGAACAGGTCCGACAGGGCCACGAGGTGGCGCTTGCGGAACTCGGCGATGGTTCGGAAGTCGGGCCGGTTCAGGCCGGTCACCGCCATGACATCGACCCGCTCCTCGCAGGCGCGGGCGAGCTGGCGCGAGGAGTACAGGCCTCGGCTGTAGCCGTAGAGCAGGAGCGCCACCATCATGCCCGGATGGTAGGGCGGGTAGCCGCGCTCCTCGGTGTAGGTGTCGAGAATGGCCGAGAGGTCGAGCGCCTCGCGCACCGTGTCGCGCACGAAGTGCGCCCTGTGCCCGGGTGGCACGAACTCGTGCAGCGAGGGCGGCAGCAGCCAGCCCTGATCGACGTCCCAGGAGCGAAACACCTTGGCCATGAGCCGAGTGAATCATCCCGCGGCCTCGTCGTCGAGACACTTACTCGGACGGGCTCCTAGTACTACTGTGTCACAAACGGAGAATAGCAGCAGGGACATCGCTGAAGCGATTGCAACAGGGCGCGCGTCAGTCCCAGGCGCAAGGTCGTAATGGAGTCAGGCACGTGACGCTCGGGCCGGATCGGGGGCGCCGCGGGGTCTGTAATCGGCGGGTAGGACAGGTGTTTGGAGCCTGACGAACTCGGATGCCGAGGGGGGAATCCGGCCCCGCTCAGAGACCAGAAACCCGTAAGCAGCGATGCACAAGCTGGCGTGATGATGGAAGCCGCGCCAGCCCCGGCCCTCGTAGTGACCCAATCCGATCTCCTGCTTCAGCTCTTGATAGTCCCGCTCAATGCGCCAGCGCAGTTTGGTCTGGCTGACGAGCTCGGTCAGGGGCGTCTCGGGTGGCAGGCTCGAGAGCCAGTACTTGGTGGGCGCGGCCTCGCCCTGCGGCCACTCGATCAGGACCCATTCCTCGGGACGGGGCTCGTGTCGCAGCTCATCGCGATGAGCCGGACGCACCCGCTCTGCCGCAAAGCGCGACACCAACAGCCCGTTCGTGCCGGCACGCCATGTGACACACTGCCAAGCTTCCTCTGGCAGAGACCGGGCCAGCTTCTCAGCCGAGAGCGGCTTGTGATCGGGGCTGCGCCGCACCCGGGTCGGCGGCCGGCCGCGCCCGCTCCAGGGTTTGGGTGGCAGCGGTGTCGTTCCGGGTGACCACAGGCTGGTCGAAGACTGAATGCCGAGACTGTAGGGCAAGCCCAACTCCGTCAGGGCCGTGCGGAAGGCTGTGTCGATCCCGTATCCGGCATCCGCCAGCACGAGACCGGGCGGCAGCTTGTCGGCGTGAGCGGCACGGATCTGATCCAGCGCGATCTGCGGCTTGGTCTGGAAGCGGATCGCCGCGGGCACGCCAGCCTTCCTGCGCCGCTCGGGATCCAGGGCCCAGGCTTCCGGCAGGTAGAGGCGATAGGCGACCGGCAGGCTGGCCTGGGCATTAGCCAGCGAGAGCGTCACGGCCACTTGGCAATTGTCCTGCTTGCCGACCTGTCCGCAATACTGCCGCCCCACCCCGACCGAGTGTCGGCCCTTCTTGGGGAAGCTCGTGTCATCGACGATCCAGGCTTGGATTGGGCCTTGGCTCTCGATCATCGGCAGAACAGCGGCACGGACCCGGGCCAGCAAAGCAGTGTCTGACCATTCGCCCTTGGCCACAAAGTGGTGCAGGGACTGATGGGTGGCCTGAACACGCGCTGGCGCGATCCGCGCTGCCATGGGCTCGATGCTCTTGCGCGCGCCCGGCAGGAGGAGACCGGTGCAGTAAGCCTTCAGCGGCGCCACCCGATCCGCATGGCCAAGGGCGTCCGAGAGCGTGTCGACATAGGCCGCAAAGCGCGGCGGGTCGGCCAGCGGGGTGTTCCAGGGATCCATGTCGCGCTCCCGCACGAGGTCGGATCACCACTCATACACCGCAATCTTGTGACACAGTAGTACTAGGCGAAAGCCTGTCGCCGACGCAGAGCTAAGGGAATAGGGGCCCCCCCGACCCACGTGCCGCTTCGGCGCCCAGGGATATACCGGCGCCGGCGCAAGCCATCGCGATCGCCGCCGACATCTGCTCCTCGAATCGGGTCCCGTTGAAGCGCTGGGCGTGCGCGACGATGGCGGCCGGGTCGAGAGCGAGCCGGTCGAGCCGATCGACGGCGTCGATCAGCGCCTCGACGCTCTGCGTCTCGAAGAAAACGCCGGTACGACCATCGACCACCGTCTCCGTGGCTCCGCCGCGGCCGTAGGCAACGACCGGGCGGCCACTCGCCATCGCCTCGACCGGCACGATCCCGAAATCTTCCTCACCCGGGAAGATCAGGCCGCGGCAGCGCGCGTAATGGTGTTGGAGCTGGTCGAAAGGCTGCGAGCCGAGCACGCGCACAGTCGGGCCGGCCAGGGCCTTGAGCTCGCCCAGCATCTCCCCGCCACCGATGACCACGAGCGGGCGGCGCATGGCGTTGAAGGCCGCGACCGCTATGTCCGGCCGCTTGTAGCGGACGAGTTCGCCCACCATCAGGTGGTAGTCGCCGCGCTCCGCTTCCGGGACGGGCGCAAAATCTTCCACCGCGACGGGCGGGTGGATGATGCTGGCCTCGCGCCGGTAGTAGCGGCGGATCCGCGAGGCGACGGTGCTCGAATTGGCGACGAAATGATCGACCCGCGCGGCGGAGCTCTCGTCCCACGTCCGCAGGTAGTGGGTAACGAGCGGCATCGCGAACCGGGCCAGCCGTCCGGCCGAGCCCCGGTAATCGTGGTACATGTTCCAGATGTACCGCATGGGCGAGTGGCAGTAGCAGACATGCACCGCGCCCTCCGGCGGGACGATGCCCTTGGCGGGTCCGGACTCGCTCGAAAGGATGAGATCGTAGCCGCGCAGGTCGAGCTGCTCCAGCGCCAGCGGCATCAGGGGCAGGTAGGACTTGTACAGCCGGCTCGCCCGCGGCAGCTTCGCGATGAAGGAGGTCCGGATGCGGTGCGAGCGGATCCCGTCCGACATCGCCTCCGGAACGACGACGTGGGTGAAGATGTCCGCGTCCGGGTACATCCGCGCCAGCGCCTCGACGACCTTCTCGCCGCCGCGCATGCCGACGAGCCAGTAATGGACGATCGCGACTCTCATAATATGACCTCTGAGAATTTGACGCGTGAGTGCCGGCATGTCGCTGACGGCGCAGGGACGATGCGTCGCAGGCCCGTTCGCGAATGAGGGCTGCGGGAGTGGCCGGATTTAAAGCGCTGCGAACCGCCTGCTCGGAGGCGTCCTGAGCGCATCTCAGTATCTGGCCAGATGCGGCCCGTCAGTACGAGCCCCGCGTGAAGAACACGGCCGGGATCGTCCGCAGGATGATGACCATGTCTTTCCCGAAAGACTGAGACTCGACGTAGGTCCGGTCGAGGCATACGCGCTCGGCATAGGACGTGTCGGATCGCCCGCTCACCTGCCAAGCACCGGTGAGGCCGGGGCGCACGGCGAAGTAGGCGGCGGCGTCGGGGCCGTACTTCTCAACTTCGGCCTCCACGATCGGCCGCGGGCCCACCACGCTCATCTCACCGCGCAGGATGTTGAAGAGCTGCGGCAGCTCGTCGAGGCTCGTTTTGCGCAGGATCGCGCCGACCGGCGTGATTCGCGGATCGTTCCGCAGCTTCTGCGTCTGCTCCCACTCTGCGAGTGCCGTCGGGTTCCTGTTCAGGTAGTCCTGCAACGCTTGATGGCTGTCCTCGCGCATGGTTCGGAACTTGAGGCAGCCGAAGCTGGTCTGACCGCGCCCGAGCCGCCGGTGGCGGTAGAGGGCCGGTCCGCCATCGTAGGCCCGCACGAGAATCGCGATGAGGATGAAGAGCGGGAGGAGGAGGAGGAGCGCCGTGAGAGCGGCCGTGACGTCGAAGCTGCGTTTGAGGCTCGCGCCGAGCCGTCGATTCTGGGACGTGAACCACACCCGCTGCTCGGCTTCGGTGGTTCGGTATTTCGTGCTGGCCACAAGCTGTGGGAGCAAAGCCATACAGGTCTCCTAGTTCAGAAAACCCCCTTGTTTAACTTTTCGTTAAAATCCCATGACGCGCTGCAACATTCAAGGTCGATTTTAAAGCGGGGTCGACCTAATGCTGTGCAGAATGCACAAAAAATGCTCAAATTTGCGGAAAACAAGTAAATTTATCTAAGAATCCCAGACTTGATTTAAGGGCAACTTTTTTGCACGGCAAAAAAGCGGAGGTGGCGCGAGAGATTTGCTCGGCAGCATCGAGCGACCACAGCAATTTCATAAATAAGACAAGCTGTTGCAATGGGATACAAGCATCTAATCAAAACAAAAAACGAAGATCGAGACAGATTAATTTGAAATATCTCTTCAGCGTAGCACTGCAAATAGCTTAGACCATCGGTTCAATGCACGCCCTGGAAAGTATGTCCAGTTTCAAGCAGCCTCGTGTGCTGCAGGTCATTGGCCGCCCGGTTCCGAACCGGTCTGTGAACGAAGCTACAAACCTCACGTGAATCCATCACGCCAGCTTGCCTATTCTCGTTGCGTCGCGGCAATCCCCTGAGTGGGCGTCTTAGCAGGAATGTAGCGCGTAACCGGATGCCTCGATCGCCGCGATGAGAGCAAGGGCCGAGTGTCGCCACGTGAAGCGTGCGGCCTGCGCCCGCCCCGCCTCACGCAGACGTGCGCGCAAACCTGCGTCCCGGCCAATGTCTTCGATGCGCGTGACCCATTCGTCGGCGCGGGCGGGGTCGGCGTAGACGACTGCCTCGCCGCAGACCTCCCGCACCGCCGCAGCCGTTGAGGCGATGACTGGGCTTCCGCTGCGCATGGCTTCGAGCGGCGGCAGGCCAAATCCCTCGAAATGCGACGGAAACAGAAGCGCCGCAGCGCCCGCATAGAGCGCCTTCAACTCCGCGTCTGAGACGCGCCCGATGAACTGTGCGGCAGGGCAGGCCGGCAGGCCGTGGGCCGCGAAGATGCGCGGGTTGGCGCCCCCCGCGATCACGAGACGCCGCAGCGGCCCGGTCTGGCGCGCCTGCGCCTCCAGAATCGTGGCGAGATTCTTGTGCGGGCTGAGGCTCCCAATTGCCAGAAGGTAGGAGTCTGGCGACAGACCGTGCCGATCGAGCGTCGTCGGATCAGCTTCGATTCGGTCGATGTGATCACCGCCGTTCGGTACCACGACGGCCTTGCCCTGTGGCACCACGCTGAATCTCTCCAACTCCCTTCTCGAAAAATCGGAGACAGTGGTCACTGCACGGCATCGCCGCGCGGCGGCGGGCAACAGGACGCGATAGGCCGCCCGGAAGGCGCGGGAATAAGAATCCGGGGTCTGATAGATCTGGGCGTCGTGCAGCATCACGAGCGCGTCCCGCACGGTGAGGGGCGCCGTGTTGCAGAGATTGAGCAACCATGCGCCGCGGCAGGCGCGGGGCAGCTCGAGCTGCTCCCAGGCATGTCCCGTGAGCCGCCCAGTCTGGCGCACGGGAATGGCCGAGAGACCGAGGTGCCGCAAATTGCCCGGCGGTGCCACCACCTCGATGTCGAGGCCGGGCAGGGCACCCTCGATCACTAACCGGTCGAGAGCGACGCTGAGTTCCTGCGCCACCCGATCAACGCCCGTCAGGGCGCGGGTGCCGAAGCGCCCGTTGATGACGATTTTGGGCATCGGGACTCCTGCGGTGGCACCCGTCGGGCGGTTAGATCGATCCGATCGCGACGGTTGTAGATTGTGCACTGCAAGGAAACCAGACCGTACGGCACCACGAGGTGTGGGACTTATTCGCCTACCGGCAGAGCAGTATGGTCGAATTCTTATCGATGCCTCAAGATGTGGCACCTGTCCGGAGGTAAACCAAACCTTAAAGATTGCAGACCAAGGGTTCTTGCTCCGCGAGAAACTCGAAATCCTCGGCCATGCTCGACCTGACCGGCTACCGCCTGACCTTCGACGAAGAATTCAACAGGCGCAGTATTTCTCTGGATGGACGTGGCACGACTTGGGCCGATACGCGGCGCGAATGGCGATACGACGCGAATTCCGATATCGGGTTCGGCCATTCCTCCTTCGTAGATCCGTCCTCGGGCTATGACCCCTTCCGGGTGGAGAACGGCGCCCTCGCCATCACGGCCGTTCCGGACCGGACCGCGTCGGGTCATCCGGGCAGCTGGGAATCCGGCCTCATCACGACGCAGGGCAACTTCTCGCAGACATACGGCTATTTCGAGATGCGGGCCCAGCTCTCCGGCGGCATCGGCGCTTGGGACGCCTTCTGGCTCCTGCCGGACACACCCGCCGCAAATACCGACAACCGGCCCGGCTGGCAGGAGATCGATATCGTCGAGCATTATGGCGCCAACGAGGGCGGCGTCTACGGTTACGTACATACGACTGATGATGGAGGCGCGGGCGAGCGCCAATTCTACAGCTATCATGGTGGGCTGACGACTGGCTATCACACCTACGGCGTGAACTGGAACGCCGACACTATCGATTTCTATTTCGATGGCATCTACATGGGCTCGCGCGCGACGCCCTCGGACATGCACGGTCCGATGTACATCTTGGCGGACCTTGCGACGCAGGGTGTTCCCGACAATGACGCGGACGCGGCTGGAGTGCCGTTATCGATGCACATCGATTACATCCGTGCGTTCTCCAATGCATCGGACGCGGTCGCCGTAGCGCAGGACACGCCCTCCGCTCCGGACGAGCGAGATCCCGGCCTCTACGGCGCGACCGCGGTGCGTGGCACGCCCGTGCAAGAGGCGCCTGGAAAGAGCCTGTTCGGTGAGACGGTGCACAGCGCACAGGACGTGGGCGCCCAGGTCTACGTCCTGTTCAGTGGCCTGCTTGGGCGCATCCCGGGGCTCCTCGAGATCGAGGGGTGGGCCCACAGGCTGGAGCACGGCACCTCGCTTACGTCGTTCGCTGCCGAGCTTCTCGCCAGCGCAGAGGGGCAGGCACGCTTCGATGCGACGGATCACGGCAGCTTCATCCAGAGTCTCTACGTCTCCGTGCTGCACCGAAGTGCCGACCCCTCCGGTCTTGCCGCCTGGACCGCCTCTCTCGCCTCTGATGCCACCCCGGCGCAGGTAGCGATCGGTTTCGCGCTCTCGGACGAGCACCTGACCCGCCTCGGCCCCATCTTTGAGGCGGGCATCTTCGTTCCCGACAAGGCAACCGCGGACGTAGCGCGCCTGTATCACGCCGTTCTCGCCCGCGTGCCGGACGCTCTGGGCCTACAGGCATGGGTCGGCGCGGTCGATGCGGGTGCGAAGATGTCGAATGTCGCCGGCGCCTTCATCGCCAGCGCCGAGTACGAGGTCGCCGCGACCGGCTTCAGCGACCGCCAGTTCGTAGAGATGCTCTACCACTCTGTTCTCGGGCGGGCCGCGGATACGGCAGGATTGCAGGCTTGGACGGGCGCCCTCGATCACGGTGCCGGACGAACGACCATTGCCGAAAGCTTCACGGACTCACTCGAATTCCAGGGGGCTTACGCGACCGCGTCCAGCACGGATTACGTTTCCGGCCTCTACCAGGGGGTGCTCGGACGCGCGGGCGACGTCTCAGGCCTAGCGAGTTGGACGGCGGCGATAGACGGCCACACGCTGACCCGCGCGCAGGTCGCGCATGCCTTCGTGGAATCGGCCGAATTCCACGATCGCTTCGTCGCACCTTCCGACGCTACCTTCCTCAACATGCTGTATGAGGGGGCCTTCGGTCGAACCGCGGATGCCGACGGCCTTACATATTGGACAGCGGCATTCGCCCACGGGGCCTCTCGAGCAGACGTCGCTGCGATCTTCGTGCAGAGCGGTGAGGCGCAACAGCACCTCCTCTCGGTGGTCGAGCAGGGGTGGCTTCTCAGCTGAAGCCGGGTCGGCGCCGCGCAGATCTCGCGGCTGGTGCCAAGGACGGTTAGGTAATCCGCCTCTTCTTGATAGCCATAATGAAATAATATTTCATATTGAGCGTTCTCTGAAGCATTTTGTGTGCCTTGCAACAGGTCGCAAGATGAGATTTTCACTGAGCACACGCCGAGTTTCTGTCCGCTCTGCTGCCTCGCTCTCAATAAGTGCGGATCAAACCGCTCGGTTAGGTCACCCGTACACGGTGTGCGGTCGTTCGACACTGTTAAGCTGCACGAGCCGCTTACTCGTTGCTTATTTTTGTAACTCTGAAGGGTGCGAGTGCTTCTCTCGAAAGCGGACACCAGCTCCTCCCCCGTTCTCGGGGATGAATTCGATGCCGGCACGTTCAAGTGCAAGCCGCAGAGCTGCAATGGTTGGTCCGTGCGCACCAAGATCACCCGGCTTCGCCTCCAGCCGCTTGATGGTTGGCAGGGACACACCTGAGGCTTCGGCAAGCTCCTTCTGCTCCCACCTAACCAAAGCACGAGCTGCGCGTATGATTTCGCTTGTGAGCATTTCAGACTCTTTTCGATGCCTGAGGCATTAAATGATCCCTTAAGTATTGAACGTACGACGGGATAATGATACCTGAGGCATCGAAATGAGGTGCCGTCAATGTCCTATCGCCGCTCTATCTCTTGGTCGTCTGCCCTTCAAAGCCTTCGCGCCGATCGCGCCCAGATTTCTCGCTCCGAACGCCGAGCCATGCTTGCCGCGAATGGCTTTGCTAAACTCGCAGCCGCTCGCGCTCAAACACTCGCTCGCGACCATCCCCTGTTTGTGGCTGGTGCCTACAATCGACGAGCCATCATGTCGGCTGCGATCGTTTCAGCAACAGCTCGACGCGCCGTTACAGGAGAGCCCTGGAACATCTGTCTCTCCGCCGCTCTCAAAGGAACCTGGCAGGTCGCGAAAGCAGCTCGCGCGTTCGCAGCCCATCAGGCACAGCGAGCCGTCGAACGCGCTCGGCGAGCAAATTCGCACATCAACCCGGACCAGGTGAGCTCACCCGCAGGGGAGGGGTATTTGGCACCAGGTCGCCGCCCGCAGCCGCCACTGATGCCTACTCCCAAGCAACACGCCCTATCCGAGTCCATCCCACGCGTCACGGTATCGAGCGCCTCACCCATCTCTGCGTCCCAGCCCTCGGCCTCTAAGTCGGATTGAGCCCGGGCCTGTTGACTGCGACCGGCCGAGCTGCCGGCAGCGCTGCTTTACCACCTCTCACTCACATTCAGCGAGGCACCATGCCCAGGAAGAGACAGCGCTCGCGCGCGATCGATCCCGCACGCCCAACGGTTGCCTCCTTAGGTCTGCGCGCCAAGCTCGTGACCGAGGAGCAGGACGCCGAGCTCCGAGCCCTGGTCGAGCGCTACGAGCAACTCCTCTGCGACTGGGAGGACCTCTCCCACCGCGCCCTCAAAGCCCTCTCTGGCCGCTCACCCCCACGGACAAGCACCATGCCCCTCATCACCCCTGAGGATATCAGCACGACCCGGCGCAGCTGCCTCTCCCCGCGCCGCCGGCTCCAAGCCTGGGAGCGCACCAACGGCAAGTGCGTGGTGTGCGGCGACCGCATCGACGGCGCGCGCGATCGCTGGATCATCGAGCACATCCGCGCGCTCGAGCTCGGCGGCGCGGACGAGCTCGACAACATGGGGCCGGCCCACGAGGCCTGCGGCCGCGAGAAGACCCGGGACGATCACGCACGCGCCGCCCAAGCCAAGCGGCAGAAGCTCCGCCACATCGGCGCGGCGGCGCCCGAACGTCCCTTGCCCGGCTCGAGAACAAGCCCGCTGAAGCGCAAGCTCAACGGTACCGTAGTGCCAAGAGAAACTCAGCCCCTGAGCAACACGGTCAAGTTTTCGAAATTGTGGGATCAATCTGGTCAAGGTGTGAATCACGGGCTGGTTTGCAGACCACCCCTAGCGAAACCAATCGAATCGACCTCAGAATGGCCCGACTCGAACAAACCGCGAACCACCGAGACTCCTTTGACCCCGCACGCCATCCCTTCGCCGACGACCTCGCCAGCTGCGCTGCCTGCCTCTATGTCGGGCGAGCTTCTCCTGGCGCTTCCGATCCATCTCGCCTTCCTGTTCGAGGACTGCCCGCTGCTGCCCGGCGAGGACCCATCGCAGTACGAGGCCGTCCTCGCGAGCATCGTCCAGCAGGTGAAACCCCGCGATGTCGTCGAGGCCTTATGGGTCAAGGATCTCGTCGGTCTGGTCTGGGAGGCCAAGCGCCTGCGCCTGTGGCGCCAGAGAATCGTTGATCAGGCGAGGTTGCAGGCGGCTGAGGCGCTGATCAAGCCGGTGCTGGAGGCGCAGGACAAGAGCGCCTTCCAGGGCATCTCCGAGATCGAGCGGAAGGCCTGTGACCTCGCCCTCAGTTGGCTCAACGGCAAAGCGGCCGAGGCGGCTACGGTCGAGACCTTGCTGCAGGGGAGGGGACTCACCACGGCTGACGTGATTGCAAAGGCCTTCGAGCTCAGGCTGCCCGACCTCGAGCGCGTCGATCGCATGGTGATGAACGCTGACAACCGTCGCGACACGCTCCTGCGCGGGATCGAGCGCAGACGAGCGAGCCTCGGCCAGAGCCTGCGGGCGGCAAGCAATGACATCATCGACGTCAAGCCGCACAGCGCGGACGCGCGGTCCGTCTCGCAGCTGAGCAGCTGAGATGACCTCCGAGCGCGTCAAGACTGCAAACCGCCAAAACGCCCAGGCCAGCAACGGCCCGCGCACCGCGGCCGGCAAGCAGCGGGCGTCCCAGAACGCTCGAAGCCACGGCCCGACGGCGGCTCGTCTCGATGCTACCGCGGACGCAGAGGTCGCGCGCCTGTTCAATCGGATCGCGAGTGAGCACGCCAGCGACCCCGAGATTGCCGACGCCGCCCGAACCCTCGCCGAGGCGCAGGTCAGCCTCGCGCGGATCATGTCGGTGAAGGCTCGGTGGATTCGCGAAGAGATGGAGACCGGGAACGGTTGCGTGATCTCTGACGGTCCGCTCCCCGCCTATCCGTCCGGAGCCCTCCTCCAGAAGCTTGAGTGTCTCCGCCCCAGCGGCAGGGCGACGGTACACCCGTGACAGGGCGGCTACGTCACCCCCGGCGGCTACTCGGAGGCGCTTCAGGCGCGCTTCCGACCCGGTCGAGTTTAGCTTGGCCAGCCGCGGCTAGCTCATCCCGTGTGATGCGAAGCGTGGCCCCCGCATTGGTGCTGTCCGGCCATGCCAGAGCACAGCAGTTTTCTCGGAACCCTTTGCCGACCTGGGCCGTATCGCCGGCCCGCACCTGCTCGCAAGCACACGGCCGAACCGTGCGCATCGGAGAGGTTTTGGGGCAGGAGGGTCCATGCGTCGTCTGATCCATGTTGCGATGGCCGCTGCCCTGATCGTGGCCGATGCAGCTCAAGCCGCCTCGTTGGTCACCGCAGGGGCCAGTGAGCAAACACGTGGCGGAGCGCTGCAGAGTTCTGCGGAGCGCTACAAGCGGATCACGGATCGCGATGGGACGAACTGGAGGCGCATCTCAGCCTCAATCTGCACCGGCTGCGGTGCGCCACCAGCGCCACTCGAGATCGCCCGCGCTGAACCGCGCTACCTGCAGGCTCTGCGTGTGGCTGAGGCCGAAACACAGCAGGCTGAGAAGACAAAGTCCACACAGCCTCCATCCGCGCCTCGGATCCAGAGTGCTGCCCTTCAGCCAGAGAAGACCGAGCGCAGGCGGGCGGAGCGGCAGGTTCGCCGCTACGCGCGTCTGGCGAGCCGCACGCGCAAACACGCCCGGTATGCTCGGCAGCGCCTCGTCCAAGCTCAGAAGCGTCTCGCCCTGCTTCAAGCGCAGAAAGCGCGGCGCACGCTTCGCCTGTCTAAGATTCGCCACCGCGCACCTGCGATCAGGGTGGCAGAGCTGCCGCTGGGTGCCCAGCCGGATCGTGGCCTAAACTCTGGCGATCAGCCCCCTCCAGTTCCGCTCCCGCCGCGCCGACCGGACGCACTGTGCGCCTATGACCGAGGTCTAGTTAGAACCGAGGTGCAGGGGACAGAGACCTGCGTGAGCTCCGAGTGATGCCAGACGACAGGGTCGGCTCCCCTAACCTGCCGGTCACACGCGCCGGGCGGCATCTGTCAATCGGCTTCCAAACGGGAACCCGGGATTGGAGTGGGACCCTGCTGGTGGGCGCGGTCAGGCTGCGGTTTTGACCATGTGCTGGGCGTGTTGCTCCTCGAACTGCATGGGGCTCAGGTAACCGAGTGCAGAGTGTAGGCGGCGCGCATTGTAGACCTCCTCGATGAAGCGTGGCAGCTCGGCCGCAACATCGGCGAAGGTCTCGAACGCCATGGGGTATACGCCTTCGACCTTGAGCGTCTTCATGAAGCTCTCAGCCTTGGCGTTATCATAGGGATTGCCGCGTCGCCCCATCGATCCGACAAGTCCGTGCTCGGCCAACACCTTCCGATACGCCTCCGCCGCGTACTGACTGCCGCGGTCTGTGTGGTGGGTCAGTCCTGCCTGTGGGCGACGACGCTCAATCGCCGCGCGCAGGGCCGCAATGGTCAGGCGGGCGTCGATGGAACGGCTGAGCGCGTAGCCCACTACCCGCCGTGACCAGGCATCCAGGATGATCGCGACGTAGACGAAGCCGCCTGCTACCGCGACGTAGGTCAGGTCCGCGACCCAAAGTTGATTGGGGCCGCCCGGTACGATGTCCTTGGCAAGGTTCGGGAAAATCGGGCCGCCGTGATCGCTGTCGGTGGTGGTGATGTAGCGGCGCTGGACGCGCGGTTGCAGGTCATGCTCGCGCATTGGAGCGCGCGAGGCCCATCAGCCGGCATCCCGCCGCGACGGAGAGGCCATCGGGCCGGTGATCACGGACGTAGGCCCGCTTCTCGGCGGCGGCGCGCTTCGTGATGCCCCCTTTAGAAACTCCAGCTCAAGCGCCTGTCGGCCGACAAGCCGTTCGCGTGCCGCGATGCGTGCCTCGTAGACCTGGATCGTGTCGGCGGCTGCCGCATCGTCGTCGAGCGCGCCAGCCTCGTACTTCTGCACCCAGACGCGCACGAGGTTGCGCGAGAGGTCATGGCGCTTGGCCAAGCCATGCAGTGTCTCGCCGGACAGGAACTCCTGTGCGACCTGACGCTTGAACGCGACGCTGTGGGATCGGTGTCGGGCCATGGTCTTCATCCTCCGAAGACCCAGCGAACCGGTCAATCAGTCCCGCCCTATCCGTCCACCCACAGGGGCCCACTCCACCGAACACACTCGGCCACTCGGCAAAGGGCAGGTTGGTGGTCACGATCATCGAGGTGTGCTCGTAGAGCCGGCTGACCAGGTGGAACAGCATCTGCCCGCCCGCCCGCGGAAACGGCAGGTAGCCCAGCTCATCCAGGATCACGAGATCCGCGCGCGCGAGCTGCGACGCCAGCCGACCAGCCTTGCCGGCGCGCGCCTCTGCCTCGAGTTGGTTGACGAGGTCGACCGTGTTGAAGAAGCGCACCCGCGCCTCGCGCTCCCGCACGCAGTTCGCCCCGATGGCAATCGCCAGATGCGTCTTGCCCGAGCCCATGCCGCCGATCAGCACGGCGTTGCGGCTGTCGGTCAGGAAGTTGCCCTGATGCAGGTCGCGCACGAGCGCGGCATTGATCGGCGTGGCCGCCAGGTCGAACGCGCTCAGCGTCTTCATCACGGGGAACTTGGCGTTGGCCATGCGGTAGGCCGTGGCTCGGCTCTGCTCTGCCTCAGCGCCGTACTGCCTCACCCCACTCTTCCGTCTGCACAGACCTGACATGATGCCGCAGACTGAACCGTTTCTCGCTCCACGC
Organism: Methylobacterium durans; assembly: GCF_003173715.1. Lineage (NCBI taxonomy): Bacteria > Pseudomonadati > Pseudomonadota > Alphaproteobacteria > Hyphomicrobiales > Methylobacteriaceae > Methylobacterium > Methylobacterium durans. The sequence continues at coordinate 3,036,774 of NZ_CP029550.1, forward strand.
AGTTTCAGCCTGGAGTTCTCACCATGCTGTTCGAGGAGCCATGTAACACAGCGTTGTTGCTTGCGTAGCGCTTGGGTCGCAGTTGAGTCGCCATCATATCCAGGAATTATTTGAAAGTTAAAGATATAGTTCAGTAGCTCATCAGTCTTTGTGAATCGTATACAAGGTTTGCGGAATTAACATCCACAGGCTAACGCTACTATTTTGCGTCATCTGAAGTTTACAATTAATAAAATACTCTTTTCCTGTACAGCAAATGTGATATTCCGCAGCGCATCATGCCTGTTAAGAGGCCCCGATGCGACAGAACCCGATCCCAGAACAGCGCGTGCGCCGAAATCACCAAGGCTCCCACAGCCTCTACGCTGGCAGTGAAGAGATCATCCGCGGGCTCACTGAGGAGGACGTGGTCAACTTTTACATGGAGATGACCGGTGCGCCGTCTAAGCCTCCGGACCTCGACGAGTGTGCCCCGCCGTCCGGGCAGAGCGTTCGCGCGCTGCCTAAAACAGTCATACCGGCACAACAGCAGAGGGAGCGGCGCCGGGGACCACCACCCCGACGTGGACGGCCCCTCGCGCTTCTGCCGCACGCAGATTTCGTCAGGAAAGCGATGGACCGCAATCCGAACATCCGCCCGATGACCATGGCGCTGCTACTCAATCAGTATGGGGTCAAGGTGCATTCCCTAAACCCCGTGCGCAGCATCATGGAGTACTGCGAACGTTGAGCAGTCTCGCCGCCCCCGATGCGCAAACCGTCTCACATAGAAGGCGGGAGGCCGGCGGCCTCCGGCTCCTTCTTCAGCGCGGGCATCTGCTTGAGCGACAGGCCCAACAATTGTCCCAGGGGATTGCCCTGGGCCGCCCTTACATGCTCGTCGTCGAAGACGCTGTAGGGGCTTCGCCCTCCTTGCTGCTCCTCAGGCTGAGGTTGCCGAAATGACCCCAATCCTCATCCGCTTCGCTACAGCCGCGCTGGTCGCGGCAGCGGCTTTCGCAGGCTCCCAATCCCGCGCCGCGCAAGCGGTCGTCCCGGCTGGGACGTGGCTGACGGAAGATGGCCGCGCCCGCGTCCGGACTGAGCCGTGCGGTTCTGACGACACCCGCCTGTGCGGCTTCATCGTCTGGGGCAGCAAGCCCCTCGACGAGAACGGCAAGCCGAAGGTCGACCGCTACAACCCGAACCCGGCTAAGCAGGGCCGACTGCAGCTCGGCCACCAGATTCTGCTCGGGTTGAAGCCAAACTCGGATGGGCGCTTCGAGGGCAAGATCTACAACGCGGAGGACGGCAAATCCTACGACGTGACAGTCTGGAGCGATCAGCCGTCGGCCCTGACCGTGAAGGGTTGCATGCTGGTGTTCTGCGCCTCGCAAGTCTGGAAGCGCGTCGCGGACGTTGCTCCCGGCCAATTGCAGGGCGCGACCGACGCTGCTGGCGGCCCACGCTCCGACCTGGAATGGGCAGCCAAGGGTGCAGTGACGGGCAGTGTCCCGAAGAAGGCGTCTCCCGCCGAAGGCTCGCCGACGCGGGTGAAGTGAATTGCGCGCCCTTCTCGTGCGCGTCCGTTGCCACGCCCTCTGCGTGGGGGGATCCAACGGTCGCCTCATCGAACACCCCGCACGACCGGAACGATCGCGCGGCCTGATTCGATCTGCCTCATATCGGATGGTGTGGCGGCCATCGGCTCCATAACACCCCGGCCCGCTTGCCGCACCGCGCCTTGGGTCTGGCCGAGCAAGCCCTTCTGGAATGGTGGACGAGCTGCCCTGGGAACGATCATGGCGGCTGGCGCCTTGGCAACCCGACGACAGCTCAGTAGTTAATGCTGAGATAACGGCTAAGATTGGGGGGCGTCGCCCCTGAACCGGGCGACCTGAAATGGTGTTCACACGTCTGGCTGCGGCTTGCAGCTCCCTTCTGCTCGTGAGCGGCTGCTCACACTTAATGCATGCGCCGGCCCAGTACACCGCGCTACCGGTGAGTAGCGGCTCACCAGCCATTGTTGGTTCGGTTGCGGAACTGCCGGATGCCTCTCTGCCGACTGTCGTCATTCCTGGTCAGCTCCTAGCTGCGCCGGGGGGGCGGCGCGGGAGCACCGTCGAACCCCATGCAGCGCTCCAGCAATCGGCACGGGCTCGCCTTGCCTGGAATGAGCTGCGGCCGAACGATCTTCTGAAGCCGCCCTTGTTCGAGAGCATGAGGGCGCAGTCGTTCGACGAGCCCGGCTCGACGGCGAGCGTGCCGAGCTCGAGGCTAGGCGCTGCCAATTCGGCTGCCCCAGCTATTCAGGATCGCGAGAAGACCATGGGCGGTCTGGTGAAGCAGGGTGGTGCGGCTGCAAAGCCAATCTGCGACAGGTGCTAAGTACAACCGCGGAAGTCATGTGGGATGCGCTCCGATGATGGAGCAAACACCGCCTGGCTTGCGGTTGTAACGCTCGAAGAAAGCCCGGGCGGCTTCAACCAGGGCGTCGATGCTGGCGAACAACTCACAGTGTGTGACCTCGCGGCGGAACTGGCGCCAGAGCATCTCGATCGGGTTCAGCCATGGGCTGTAGGTCGGGAGGTAAAGCAGGACGAGGCGCCCGGCCGCGCCGCGCAGCACCGCCTCGACCTCGTCGTCCTCGTGCGTGCTGGCATTGTCCCAGGCGACGTAGATGGTCTCGGTCGGGTGCTTGGTCAGGAGCGTTCCGAGTAGTTCAGCGACCTCGCGTCGCCGCTTATGAGGGCGGGTGAGGACCACCGTCTGGCCGCTATGCCAATCGACCGCCCCAAGCCCATAGCGCCGCGCCGGCTGCATCGGGGTCGGGATCATCACCTGCTGTCCCTTCGGCCCCACATCGGCCGCAAGGTCGGGTGCCAACTGATGTTGAACTCGTCGGCGTAGTAGAAGACGGATCCTGGCTTCAGACCGTCGCGAGCGAGTTCGACCGCCTTTTTTTGACAGCATAGTCCGGATCCGGGCTGCTGATCGTGTGCTGGGGACGACCGAACCCCAGACCAGCCGAGCGCAACAGCCGATGGATACTGGCCACGCTCATACGCAAGCCCGTCTCCTCCGCCAAGCGATCGGCCAGCCGGGCGGCGGTCCACATCGAGAACGGCAGGTCCAGGGCGCGTGGCCGTCGCCGCACCAGCTCGACCAGCCGCTCGCGGTAGGCGGCACCGGCTTTGGCCGGCTTGCCCGAGCGCGGCGCGTCGGAGAGGCCGTCGATGCCCTCGGCCTCGTAGCGATGGACCCAGCGTCGGACCGTCTCGCCGCTCTCGCGCACGATCGCGGCAACTTCGGAGACAGCGAGCCTCTGCTCGGCCGCGAGCAGGATCATCTGCGCACGCGTGCGAACCCGGACATCGCGCGTCGTTCGGTAGAGATCATCAAGCTCGCGCAGCTGATCGACGTTCAGGCTGTCCAAACGCAGGGCGCGCATCGCCGCCTCCCGGCTTAGCGCCCCAGCATACCACGAAACTTATAAGGACGTACTTAGTACTACTGTGTCACAAGATTGCGGTGTATGAGTGGTGATCCGACCTCGTGCGGGAGCGCGACATGGATCCCTGGAACACCCCGCTGGCCGACCCGCCGCGCTTTGCGGCCTATGTCGACACGCTCTCGGACGCCCTTGGCCATGCGGATCGGGTGGCGCCGCTGAAGGCTTACTGCACCGGTCTCCTCCTGCCGGGCGCGCGCAAGAGCATCGAGCCCATGGCAGCGCGGATCGCGCCAGCGCGTGTTCAGGCCACCCATCAGTCCCTGCACCACTTTGTGGCCAAGGGCGAATGGTCAGACACTGCTTTGCTGGCCCGGGTCCGTGCCGCTGTTCTGCCGATGATCGAGAGCCAAGGCCCAATCCAAGCCTGGATCGTCGATGACACGAGCTTCCCCAAGAAGGGCCGACACTCGGTCGGGGTGGGGCGGCAGTATTGCGGACAGGTCGGCAAGCAGGACAATTGCCAAGTGGCCGTGACGCTCTCGCTGGCTAATGCCCAGGCCAGCCTGCCGGTCGCCTATCGCCTCTACCTGCCGGAAGCCTGGGCCCTGGATCCCGAGCGGCGCAGGAAGGCTGGCGTGCCCGCGGCGATCCGCTTCCAGACCAAGCCGCAGATCGCGCTGGATCAGATCCGTGCCGCTCACGCCGACAAGCTGCCGCCCGGTCTCGTGCTGGCGGATGCCGGATACGGGATCGACACAGCCTTCCGCACGGCCCTGACGGAGTTGGGCTTGCCCTACAGTCTCGGCATTCAGTCTTCGACCAGCCTGTGGTCACCCGGAACGACACCGCTGCCACCCAAACCCTGGAGCGGGCGCGGCCGGCCGCCGACCCGGGTGCGGCGCAGCCCCGATCACAAGCCGCTCTCGGCTGAGAAGCTGGCCCGGTCTCTGCCAGAGGAAGCTTGGCAGTGTGTCACATGGCGTGCCGGCACGAACGGGCTGTTGGTGTCGCGCTTTGCGGCAGAGCGGGTGCGTCCGGCTCATCGCGATGAGCTGCGACACGAGCCCCGTCCCGAGGAATGGGTCCTGATCGAGTGGCCGCAGGGCGAGGCCGCGCCCACCAAGTACTGGCTCTCGAGCCTGCCACCCGAGACGCCCCTGACCGAGCTCGTCAGCCAGACCAAACTGCGCTGGCGCATTGAGCGGGACTATCAAGAGCTGAAGCAGGAGATCGGATTGGGTCACTACGAGGGCCGGGGCTGGCGCGGCTTCCATCATCACGCCAGCTTGTGCATCGCTGCTTACGGGTTTCTGGTCTCTGAGCGGGGCCGGATTCCCCCTCGGCATCCGAGTTCGTCAGGCTCCAAACACCTGTCCTACCCGCCGATTACAGACCCCGCGGCGCCCCCGATCCGGCCCGAGCGTCACGTGCCTGACTCCATTACGACCTTGCGCCTGGGACTGACGCGCGCCCTGTTGCAATCGCTTCAGCGATGTCCCTGCTGCTATTCTCCGTTTGTGACACAGTAGTACTAGGAGCCCGTCCGAGTAAGTGTCTCGACGACGAGGCCGCGGGATGATTCACTCGGCTCATGGCCAAGGTGTTTCGCTCCTGGGACGTCGATCAGGGCTGGCTGCTGCCGCCCTCGCTGCACGAGTTCGTGCCACCCGGGCACAGGGCGCACTTCGTGCGCGACACGGTGCGCGAGGCGCTCGACCTCTCGGCCATTCTCGACACCTACGCGGAAGAGCGCGGCTACCCGCCCTACCATCCGGGCATGATGGTGGCGCTCCTGCTCTACGGCTACAGCCGAGGCCTGTACTCCTCGCGCCAGCTCGCCCGCGCCTGCGAGGAGCGGGTCGATGTCATGGCAGTGACCGGCCTGAACCGGCCCGACTTCCGAACCATCGCCGACTTCCGCAAGCGCCACCTCGTGGCCCTGTCGGACCTGTTCGTGCAGGTGCTGCGCCTGTGTCGGGCAGCCGGTCTCGTCGAGTTCGCTCACGTGGCGGTGGATGGCACTAAGCTGAAGGCCAACGCCTCGCGCCACAAAGCGATGAGCTACGGGCGGATGAAGACGGCCGAGCCGGCCCTGGCGGCCGAGGTGGACGCTTGGCTGGAGCGAGCGCGCGAGGCTGACGCGGCGGAGGATCAGGCTCACGGTGCCGGCCGTCGGGGCGACGAAACGCCGGACTGGATGGCCGACAAGCAGCGACGGCTGGAAGCAATCCGCGCCGCCAAGGCCGCGCTGGAAGCGGAGGCCGCAGATCCGCCCGATCCGGAGGACGAGAACGGGCCGGGTGCCTCGTCGGGCATGCGTTGGCAGGGTCGGCCACTGCGCGGTGACGACGGCAGTCCGCCCGACCGGGCGCAGCGCAACTTCACCGACCCGGACAGCCGGATCCTGCCCATGCGCGACGGCTTCGTGCAGGGCTACAACGGTCAGATCGCGGTCGATGCCGCGCATCAGGTGATCGTCGCGCACCGCCTCGTGACCAACTCGGCCGACTACCGCGCCCTCGTGCCGCTTGTGGACGGGGTCCGCGCTCATCTCAGGCGCAAGCCGCGGGAGGTCTCGGGCGATGCCGGGTTTGCCAACGAGGCGAACCTCGTCGCGCTCAGGGAGCGGGGCATTACGGGCTACCTCGCTCCGGGCCGGGCGCGACACGGCGAGGCGGATGCGGCCGGCCGCCGGAGGCTGACCAAGATGCCGTTGATGAGCGCGATGGCCGCCCGCCTAAAACGGGCTGGCCGCCGCAGTCGCTATCGCCTCAGGAAGCAGGTGGTTGAGCCGGTGTTCGGGCAGATCAAGCAGGCCCGAGGCTTCCGACCGTTCCTGATGAGAGGGCTTGAGCAGGTCCGGGGCGAGTGGGCGATGATCTGCACGGCCCATAACCTCCTGAAGCTGGCACAGGCCGACCGTTGAGCCCGCTGTCCGCCCTCATCGGCTCCGGTCTCGCCCCCTCTCCCCCGGCTTCAAACCCCGTTACTCGGACAGGCTCCTAGTACTACTGTGTCACAAGAATGGGGTGTATGAGGGGTGATCCGATCTCGTGCAGGAGCGCGGCATGGATGCCCTGAACACTCCGTTGGCCGACCAGCCGCGCTTTGCGGCCTATGTCGACACCCTCTCGGACGTCCTCGGCCATGCTGATCGGGTCGCGCCGCTGAAGGCTTACTGCACCGGTCTGCTCTTGCCGGGCGCGCGCAAGAGCATCGAGCCCATGGCGGCCCGGATCGCACCGGCTCGGGTTCAGGCCACCCATCAGGCGCTGCACCATTTCGTGGCCAAGGGCGACTGGTCAGACGCCGCTTTGTTGGCCCGGGTCCGCGCCGCGGTGCTGCCGATGATCGAGAGCCAAGGCCCGATCCAGGCCTGGATCGTCGATGACACGGGCTTTCCCAAGAAGGGCCGGCACTCGGTCGGGGTGTGGCGGCAATACTGCGGGCAGATCGGCAAACAGGAGAACTGCCAAGTCGCCGTGACGCTCTCGCTGGCCAACGCGCAGGCCAGCCTGCCGATCGCCTACCGCCTCTACCTGCCCGAAGCCTGGGCCCAGGATCCCGAGCGGCGCACGAAGGCTGGCGTGCCCGAGGCGATCTTCTTCCAGACCAAGCCGGAGATCGCGCTGGATCAGATCCGTGCCGCCCAGGCCGAACAGGTGCCGCCCGGTCTCGTGCTGGCCGATGCCGGATACGGGATCGACACAGCCTTCCGCACGGCCCTGACGGAGTTGGGTCTGCGCTACAGTCTCGGCATCTCCTCCTCGACCAGCCTGTGGCCACCCGGAACAGCTCCTTTGCCGCCCAAAGCGTGGAGCGGGCGCGGCAGGCCACCGACCCGGGTGCGGCGCAGCCCCGATCAAAAGCCGCTCTCGGCCGAGAAGCTGGCCCGGTCTCTGCCGGAGGCGGCTTGGCAGCAGGTCAGGTGGCGTGCGGGCCCGAACGGGATGTTGGCGTCGCGCTTTGCGGCGGTGCGGGCGCGCCCGGCGCATCGCGATGAGCTGCGACACGAGCCTCGTGCCGAGGAGTGGGTCCTGATCGAGTGGCCGCAGGGCGAGGCCGCGCCGACGAAGTATTGGCTCTCGAGCCTGCCGCCCGAGACGTCCCTGGCCGAGCTCGTCAGCCAGACCAAACTGCGCTGGCGCATCGAGCGGGACTATCAAGAGCTGAAGCAGGAGATCGGGCTCGGCCATTACGAGGGGCGGAGCTGGCGCGGCTTCCATCATCACGCCAGCTTGTGCATCGCGGCGTACGGGTTCTTGGTCTCCGAGCGAGGCCGGTTTCCCCCCTCAGGACCGAAGATCACCAGGCGCCAAACCCCTGTCCTACCCGCCGGTTACAGACCCCGCGGCGCCCCCGATCCGGCCAGAGCGTCACGTGCCTGATTCCATCAAGAGCCTGCGCTTGAGACTGGCGCGTGCACTGGTCCTGTCCCTTCACCGATGTCCCTGCTGCCATCGCTCGTTTGTGACACAGTAGTACTAGATGTTCGGTCCCGGGATTTGGTGAGACGGATCGAGCCTGAAGCGCTCGGACTCTTTCGTCCAGGTCTGCAGATGATCTCGAAGGGTGTGTCGAGCACGCAGGCGATCCCACCTTCGGCGAAGCTGCCGGCGATCTCACTGAAGCGTGGGTTCGTCTCCTGCGCGTCCATACGGTCAAAGGGATGATGGTCGAAGAAGAGGCGCCACTCAATGCAGTGCAAGCGGACCTCAAGAAGATATCCGTGAGCTGCATCTAGTCAGAATTTCATTTAATATTTCAGAAACACAGATTAATATGATCGTCGCGCGTAATCAAAGCAGAATAATGTAATTTGGTCACAACACGTTATTGAAAAACCTTCTCCTGGACGGCCGGGTAAAAATAATTAATAAGTAAACTATGCGTCAGCTTGCAACTGTCTGATTTCCATCAGATTGCAGGATAACAATTATAGTCTTAAATCTATTCTGGATTAGTGGCGAGGTCCTGTTGTCAGTTCTGATGGGGCTCACGTAGCCCCACAGGTCGCAAGGGCGAAAAACCAACAATCTCAACTTCTTTAGCCTCGCTGCTCGCGACACTTGAATGTGTGCGGGGCAACGCGAGACCGTGGGTAGCGAGTTTATCCAGGGCGCCGAGTGTTTTCTCGTTTGCGATTTTCGTCAGCGAGGAGAGACGATCAAGCCGGAAAGAAATTCTATTCTTGCCGGGCTGACCGAGAGCGCACAGGCAGGCATAGACCTTTAAGGCGTGTAGGTCGCCGACATGTCGGGTTGAAAAACTTCGCAGATCTGCAGGAGAGGAATCGCCTAGTCTAGGCAAAAGCCTGCGATGCGGCAGTCGGTACTGAGCGAGTGACCCATCATAGTTCTCAAGGAAGTATCTAAGTCGTCGGCCCTGCCCTTCCGGATGGGTGCGGATTAGCCCGCGGTCGATGAGCAGCTTCTTACCGGCGGCGATGAGCTGGTGGGACAGAGCTGTCAGCTCGCTCAACTCTTCGTAGGCGAGAAGCACTGAGCCTCTCCCTGATTGGAGGTGCGAGCTTGACGGAACCTCCCACGCCAGGGTGAGGAAGATTTTGAGGGCCGCAGTGGAGCGGCCCGCGTGGAGTGAATCGTCTCTGAACGTCCTGAGGCCGCCTGCCAGGATCCAATCACAGGGCATCGCCGTATGAGTTGCGGAAAGGGAAGTTGACTCGGGTCCAACGGAGGCGGCCGAGAAATCTTGGTTGAGGCGCAGGAAATGGACCGCTGGCCTGCTGGGTGCGATTGCATACGACATCGTGAATAGGATCTAGAATGCCATTATCAATGCCTCAATAGGATGATACCTGCATATGAAGGCCGATCCGCTCACTGTCGGTCACCCGAGGCCCAAGCCGCGTTCGTGAAGCTTGACCACAGGACAATCCGTCGAATTTGGCGAAACGAACCCATTCGAGGGCAGGTCTTCCACAGTCATGCGGCTCTGGCGCTCAACGCCTCCGCCGCGGTCAGCCTCATCGCCAGCGGCGAGCAGGTGAACCGCCTCGGAACCGTGCTGCTCCACGCCGCCGCGATGCACGAGGCGCAGACGCGCGAGCGCGTCGACCGGCTGCTCGCGCTGCTGACGCCCCTCGTCACGATCGCGATCGGCGGCTTGATCGGCGGCCTGATCGTCTCGGTGATGGGGGCGATCCTCGGCGTCGCCGAGCTGACGCAGTAGCCCCGGAGCGAAGTGTATTGCTTCGGACGCTGCGCAATCCGGCCGCCACGAAACAGAGGACGGAATACGCGCGCAACGGGCCTGCCCCACAGGGTTAACGCAACGCTTCGAGACCGGAGCGAGCGGACAGAACCTCGTCGGGGCACCCCATGCGTACGGAAGTCATCGCCTTCTCCATCGCCGCGACCTGCGCGGTCCTCATCGCCACCGCGCCCTACGCCCGCGGCACCCTGAGCGAGGCGCCCGATCGGGAGGCCGGCACGCTGACCTGCATCCGCAACGGGGACCTCGGCCTCGTCGTCGGCCTCACACCCGTGGCCGATTGCACCTTCGCGCCCTCCGGCGGCGGCGCCGCCGAGCCCTACCGGGCGATGTTCGAGCGCGGCGCGGCGCTTCCGGCCGAGACCCTGACATGGCGCGTGATGACGCAGACGGGCACGAGTCGGCCCGGCCAGCTCAACGGCCTGTTCACGGCGAGCCTGGGGCTGGACCCGGGTGCGCGGGACGCGGCGATCGTGATCGATCTCCGGGGCGAGGGCGCCATCCTGCGCCGATCCGAGAGCGGCGCGGCCGGAGCGGCGGCTTCGGAGCAGCCGCGGCTTCGCCTCGCGGCGGAGACGGCCCGGTCCGCTTCGGCCCGCGACTGACCCCGCCCCGGACACGGCCGGTACGGGACCGCCCCATCTGTTGATGGGCCAGGCCCCGTTGACCGTCCGTCAACCGGGCGCCCGCCACCATCGGCGCCTGTCTCGGAGGAGAGGCGCGGCATGGCATGTCCCGGCATCGACCGGCGGCGGACGGAGCGGCAGGAGGTCGATCTGCCGGGGTCGGTCGGCCTCGCGAACGGGCGCCGGCTCGCTTGCGCCGTCACCGACCTGTCCGGCGCCGGCGCCCGCCTCGCCTTCGCCGAGATCGGTCTCCTGCCGGTGCGCTTCGCGCTGCGGCTCGGGGCGCTCGCCGCGCGGCCGGTCCGCCTCGTCTGGCGCCGGGGCCCCGAGATCGGCATCGCCTTCGAGGCCGAGGGCGCGCCGGAGGTCGGCGCGCCGTCCCCTCCGGGCTCCGTATGAATCCGCACGCTTCGTGGACGCTGTCCGGGGGGCGCAGTAGCGTTCAAGTCCTGATCGTCAGCGTTCAGAGGCTTGATGATGTCTCGTACCGCGTTCCTCTTGGCCTCGATGCTGATGATCCCAGGTCCGGCGCTCGCCGACATGATCATCGACCAAGCGATGATCACGGCGGGCGAGTTGCGGGTCAGCGGCCGGGTCAACCCGGCTCAGACCGCGACGGTCGTCCTCGACGACCGCAGCCAGATCACGGCCGACAAGGAGGGGCGCTTCCTGTTCCGCCTCGCCTACCACCCGGCGAACTGCATGGTGACGCTGAAGGCCGGCCCCGACGTGCGCCAAGCCGTGATCGGCTTCTGCGGTCAGCGCGGGCCGGAGGGGCAGGGCAACCCGAACGCGCGCGCGGCCGTGCCCACCGTCGTGCCGGCGGCGGTGCAGGGCTCGCCGCAGATCGGGAGCCAGGGCGGTCCCCAGATCGGGCCCCAGATCGGCCCGCGCGGCCCGCAAGGGGTCGCCGGCCCGCAGGGGCCCGAAGGCCCGCAAGGGGCGCGGGGCGAGGTCGGGCCGGCCGGTCCCGCCGGCCCTGCGGGGGCGGTCGGTCCTGCCGGTCCCGCCGGCCCACCCGGTCCCCGCGGTGAGGCGGGGGCGGTCGGGCCCGCCGGACCTGCGGGCCCCGCCGGAGCCGCCGGCGCGGACGGGCGCAGCGCCGCATCCTTCGCGGCCCTGCGGGTGCAGATGACGAACTGCGCCGATGGCGGGCGCTGCGTCGCCACCTGCGCGTCGGACGAGTTCGCGGTCAACGGCACCTGCAGCGCCGGCGACCGGCCGGGCATGGACGAGAGCAGCATCTACTGCCTCTCGATGGGCGCGAAGCCCGGCCCGATCACCGCCCGCGCCATCTGCGCCAAGAAGCAGCTCCTCAGCGAGGCCGAGCAGACGACGCCCTTCGCGCAGACGGGGCGGGAGAAGACCCGCCGGCCCTGAGGATCCGCGGAAAGGGTCGCCTCACTCCCGCATCACGTAGGTGTGGAAGCGGATGCGTCCGTCCGGGTCGACCTCCCGGTAGACGCCCTGGATCTCGGCCTCGAAGCCCGGAAACAGGTTGGCCGAGCGCTCGAACATCTTGAAATAGTCGAGCATGGGCTTCGCCCGCGCGTCGAGCCGCTCGCCGGGCAGCACCGTGCCGATGCCGGGCGGGTAGACGAGAAGCAGCGTGGTGGCGATCCGCCCCTCGGCCTCGCCGATCGGCACGTAATCGACCTGGTTGCGGGTCAGCATCTGGGCGGCGGCCTTCGGGGGCAGCACCATCTCGGGCAGGTGCTCGGGCGCGAACTGAGCGCGCTGGAGCGCCGAGGTGCCGGCCTCGCGGTGGAAGGCGTGGAACTCCGCGCAGAGGTCGCGCAGGCGCACGCCCCGGTAGCGGTTCGGCCGGCGGCGCACGAATTCGGGCATGGCCTCCTCCAGGGCCACGTTGTCGTCGTGCAGGCGCTTGAAGGCGACGAGCCCCGAGATCAGCGTGCCGGCCTTCGAGGATTCGACGCCGGGCGTCAGCAGGAAGAGGAGGGAGTTGAGGTCGTTCTTCTCCGGCACGATCCGATTCTCGCGCAGGTACTGCGCGACGATGGGAGCGGGCACGCCGTGCTCGGAATAGGCGCCGGTGCGGCGGTCGAAGCCGGGGGTGAGCACCGTGAGCTTGTTCGGGTCCGTCATCGCGTAGCCCGGGCTCACATGCGTGAAGCCGTGCCAGGCAGCGCCGGGCGTCAGTTCCCAGTGGCGCGGGTCGCCCGCGAGCTCGTCCGTCGAGAGGCTCTCCCAGGCGACCTCGGCCCCGTCGGGACCCCGCACCACGTCCGGCACAAAGGGGTCGAAGAACCAGCGCTCACGCGGGTCGCCGTCCCGCTTCTCCTCGAACTCGCGGCGGATGGCGCGCACCTTCTTGCGCCACTCGATGCCGAGGCGGATCGTGTCGTCCCAGAGGACCACGCCCGAGCGGCCCTTCATCATCTGGGCGCCGACGTCGAGGGAGGCGAAGAGCGGGTAGAAGGGCGAGGTCGAGGCGTGGACGAGGAAGCTCTCGTTCATGCGCCGGTGCTCGACCCGGCGGGCCTGACCGCGGATGTGGCTGTCCCGGGTGTGGATCTGCGAGGCTTGGCTGAAGCTCGCGAGCTGCTTGTGGGTCGATTGCGTGGCGATGATGCCGGGGGAATCCGGCCCGAGGTCCTTCAGGCCCATCGCGAAGCGGCCCGCGAAGAGCGGGTGGAACTTCATGAAGCCCGCCCAGGCCTCGTCGAACAGGATGTAGTCGCAGAGGTGGCCGATCCGCTCCAGGATCTTCTCCGCGTCGTAGATCGTGCCGTCGTAGGTGCATTGCTCGATCACGGCGACGCGGAAGGGCCGCTCGCGCCGCCACGCCTCCCGGTCGGTGACGAGCGGGTTGGTGCGGATCTTCTCGCGGATCGCCCGCTCGTCGAGGGCTTCCGCGAAGATCGGGCCGATCAGCCCGTAGGCGTTGCGGTCGGTCTCGAGGAAGATCGGGATGCCGCCGCCGAGAAAGAGCGCGCCGTGGTGCGCCGCCTTGTGGTTGTTGCGGTCGAACAGGACGAGGTCGCCTTCCGCCACGAGGGCCGAGAGCACGATCTTGTTCGAGGCGGAGGTGCCGTTGAGGACGAAGTAGGTCTTCTCGGCCCCGAAGATCTGCGCCGCCTCCTTCTGCGCCTTCAGCGCCGGGCCCTCGTGGGTGAGGAGGTCGCCGAGGTCGAGGACGGAATTGTCGAGGTCGTCCCGGAAGATCGCTTCGCCGAGATGCTCGACGAAGATCCGCCCGATCGGCGAGCGGTTGTAGAAGATGCCGCCGTTGTGGCCGGGGCAGGTCCAGAGCTGGTTGCCCTTCTCGGCATAGTCGACGAGCGCCCCGAAGAAGGGCGTCTTCAGGGTCTCGGCGTATTGCGTCACGCGCGAGACGAGGCCGCGGGCGATGAATTCGGGAGTCTCCTCGGCGAGGAAGATGTAGCCGTCGATGAAGTCGAGGAGCTCGACCGGGATGTCTTCCAGGCGCTTCCTGCGGACCATGATGACGATCGGCATCTCGAGGCCGCGCTTGCGCATCATGTTGATGAGCGCGGCGGCCTTGCCGTCGAGGCCGCGCTTGCCCCAGTCGACGACCATGCAGCCGATGGCGGCGTCGGTCTGCACGGCGATGGCCGCGTCCTCGACGCGGCGGGCGCGCACCACCTCAAAGCCGCGCCCTTCCACCGCCGCCACGATCTGCTGCACACGCGCGCCCTCAAGATCGTCCGGATCGAAGGCCGGCGCGCACATCAGCACGGTGAAGCGGCGGTGGAAGTCCATCTGGCTGCCATTCCCTCAGGCGAGGCGCGCAGCCTCATTCGCACCCATGACGGGCGGATGACGTCGTGGAGGCGACGCGCTCAGACCTTCTCGGCCTCCCGGGCGAGGCGCATCGCCCGCAATCTCTGCGTCCTCTCCTCGATCGCGCGCTGCTCGGCCTCGTGGTCCTGCCAGGCGGCGGCGCCAGCGACCTCGCGCTCGCGCTGCTTGGCAGCGCGGGTCTCGGCGCGGTCACGGGTGCCACTGTCGTTCGCCATCACGATTCCTCTCGGTTCGGTTGCGGGACAGGGAAGATAGGGCGGAATGCCGGAAAGGCTCGGCTTGAAGCTCGGAGCGATGGCCACCCTGCGCGTCGGAACCCGCGTCCGGCGCGGTGCCTTGCCTCAATTAGGAGTTGCAAAGGAGGCATCCATGCAGAGCGACGGCAAGCCGGCACGGGACCCGCGCGCGGAGCGCGCGAAGACGCGATCCCCGCAGGACGGGGAGCCGGGGCCGCATTCCCCGCCGCCCGAAGGCGGGACAGGCCGCGACGGCCGCCCGAGCGGCGGCTACGAGAGCGGCCAGCGCGACGACGCGCCGGCCAACCGGAAGGGCGGCTACGGGGCAGGCTGAAGAGGCGGCAGATCGGCACGCGCGATCCGCCTCACCCGAACGCACTCCGTCCTTCACGCATCGGTCCCGACAGTCCGCGACATCGGTATCTCGCGTGCGGGTCCCCTCTCCTGTTCGGGAGAGGGGGCGCGTCGTGCCACCCGCGCGATGACCCTACCGCGCCGCCGCCGCGTCCTCCCAGGCGCTGCCGTTCCACAGGCGCACGGTGACGGTGGCGAGGCCGTCCTCGATCGCGATGCGGTTGTAGGCGTTCGGCTCGTTGCCGCGCAGGCGCGTCGAGGTGGCGGAGCCCGCCTGGACCGCGAGGAGCCGCCCGTTCCCGCCGCGCATCCGGGCGCGGTCGAGTTCCTCGTGCTCCGCGCCGTCGCGGTCGGCGATCGCGAACCGGGCGTAGTGCCGGTGCAGGTGGCCGGCCAGCGTCAGCCCGACGCCGCACCGCCGGAAGGCGGCGAGCGCCTTGTCGGCGCGCCCGACGAGGCGGGCCTCCTCGTCCCAGGGCGGCGGCATGAACGGGTGGTGGCCGACCACGATCTTGAACAGGTGCGCGGGCATCCGCCGCAGCCGCGCCTCCGCGGCGAGGATCTGCCAGCGGTGGATCTTGCCCTGCGACCAGTCGCGCTCGGGCGCCCAGGTCCGCACCGTGTTGAGGCAGACGATGCCGATCTCCTCGTCCTGGAAGACCGGCTCGGTCTCGGAGGCGATGAAGCGCCTGTAGCGCGAGAACGGCCGGAAGAAGCGCTGCACGAGATGGAAGGGCGAGATGTCGTGGTTGCCCGGCACCGCGATCCAGGGTTCGGGCAGCCGGGCGAGGAAGGCCTGCGCCTCGGCGTATTCCCGGCGCCGCCCCGCCATCGTGAAATCGCCCGAGATGATGATGAGGTCGGGCCGGTCCGCGTTCAGCTCGGCGACGAGGCCCTCGACGACGGCCGGATCGGTGCGGCCGAAATGAAGGTCCGAGATCTGGCTGATGCGTCTCATGGGGGCTCCCGCTCGCCGGCCTCCGCGGGGACCGCGCGGGACCATAACGAGGGAGCGGGCCGGAGGATGCGATCGGGGGGCGGGCTCGCGGGCCGGCGCGACGTCCGGCCTAAGCCCCTGGCGCCGGCACGAGGCTCGCATCCTCGGCGCAGAGCGCTGCGACCCGCTCGGCGATCTGGGCGACCGGCAGGCAGGCGTCGGGATCGTCCGCGCCGAACGCCGCCAGCGGCATGCCGGGACTCGACGCCTCCACGGGATGCTGCACGAGCGAGAGGCCCCCGTGCTCCTTGATGATCCGGAGGCCCTCCGCGCCGTCCCCGTCGCCGCCGCTCAGAACGACGCCGACGACGCGCGTCCCGTAGGCCTCGGCCGCCGAGATGAAGAGGGGATCGGCCGCCGGGCGGGCGAAGTGGACCTTTGGGCCGCGGTCGAGGTGGATGCGCCCGTCCCTCAGCCGCATGTGGCGGTCGGGCGGCGCCACGTAGATGCGGCTGGGCTCGATCGGGCTGTCGTGCGTCGCGTGCGAGACGGGAAGTCGGGTGCTCGCCTGAAGGATGAGCGGCAGCACGCTGTCATGCGCGCCGACATGCATCACGATGAAGATCGACGCCCGGCATGGGATCGGCACGGCGGCCACGATGCGTTGGAGAGGCTCGAGGCCGCCGGCCGAGGCCGCGAGGGTGATGATCGCGCTCATCGTCCCTGACAACGCGCGGTGATCGCTCGCGTTCACGCTGGTGTTACCGCTGAGCGGCTAGCCGCTCGGAAAGCGCCGCCTGAACCAGTCCCGCAGGAGCGCCCGCTCGTAGAAGAGCGGCCCGCTGGAGAAGCGGGCGTTGCTGGTCAGGAGGAAGTTGATGTCGGTCAGCGTCTCCTCGCCCTGCGCCAGGGTCCGGCCGCCGCGCTGCAACCTGTAGGCGAAGCGAATGCGGGGCGGCGAGGAGTCGCGCACCACGCGCAGGGCCTGGGCGGTGCCGAAGCCCAGTTGCTCGACGCCGGCGAGGTCGATGTCGAGGATCGTGATGGCGAGGGTCTCGCCCGGCGGCAGGTGGCGGTCTCCCAGTTCCTGCAGGATGCGGGTCATCTCCGCCAGGGTGACCCGTAGGGGCAGGCCGGATCCGATCCGGTTCTCGGCGTCGGTGAAGCGCTCGGGCGCGACGTAGCGGACGCTGACCCCGGCGGCGGCCGGTCCCGACAGCCCCGCCAGAAGCGCGAGCGCGAGGGGAGCGGGCCTCACTGCTTGCTGCGGTTGATCACGGCGAGCAGGGCGCGGGCCACGGGTTCGGTGACGTTGCGGCGGTACTTGCGGTGGACGAGCTGCCCGTTGTGGTAGACGTCGTGCTCCACGTAGAGCCGCTCGCCGTCCCAGCGGACGACGTTGTCCGTCTCGGTGGTCTCCTGAACGCCGAGGTCGTCGCGCAGGATCGTGCTGCCGGTCGGGGTGAACATGCGGGTGTCCTTGGCCTGTCGACGAGTGTGATCACGCCCGCCGCACCATAGGCATCCCGGATTCTCCGCGCCAGAGCGCAGGCATCAGAACTACTGGACCGTCACCTGATCCTTGATCCGCTCGTAGGTCGCGCGGGTGAGCACCCGCTTCGAGAGGAGCTGATCGATCGCGGTGTAGGGCCGCTTCTGGATGATGGCACGGCCGATGGTGCCGCCGCCGCGCAGGCGGTTCAGCTCGGCAAGCGACCCGGTATTGAGATCGACGAGGCTCACGGCACGCGGCGCGGTGGAATCCGGGACCGGGTCGGCCTCGGCCTGCGGGGCGAGCGCTTCGGCCGGCTCCTGGGCGAGGGGCGCCGGCACAGGGGGCGGCACCGGAGCCGGCATCGGCGCGGGCGGCGCGGGGTCCAGGCCCGCGACCGGTCCGGGCGCGGGACGCGCGGGCGCCTCGGGCGTCGCGGCCGGTGGCGTCGGGCTCGGCGCGGGGGCGAGTTGCGGAGCGGGAGCGGGAGCGGGTAGTGGCGCCGGTGCCGGATCCACCCGGCGCAACTCCGCGCGCGGCGCCGGTTTCGCGGGGCGGAGACGGGAGCCCGGGGCGTTTCGACCGGTTCCGGCCCGCCATAGGGCCAGAAATGCTGCACGAAGGCCGCGAGGGCGCCGGCGACGATGAGCAGCAGCGAGACCCTCAGGACTGCCGAGCCGCTGAGCATCCGTCCTCCTTCGACTGTGCGGAATTCTGTTTTCATTAACATAGGCATATTCTCGACATGGGCAAATCCGGGCGGGCGCCGTGCCGGAACGCCCCGCGGCATGCCGGCATCCTCGTCCGCCCGCCATCGGGCGAGCACCTGGAGGATCCGATCCGCCGCCCTGACCTCATCCCCCGCCGGCACACCGCGCTCGCGGATCGTCCCGGACCGGTTCGGGCGCCTCGCGCCGCCCCTCGGCGGACGTGTCGCCGATCTTTGCGGCAAGGCTGCGGCCGCGCCGAAACCCTCTCCGGGCGCCCGGGTCTCCGCGCATTTGCGGTGCGGGGCGGCCTGTCGCCGGACGGCGCGGCGATCGGCCCGATCTTTGCCCCGATCGGGGGACAACCTATCTGTCACCCGCGCTTGCCCCGCACTTGCGGTCGCAGCCGCACCCGATCCCGGCCCGCGCCAGTTCAGGAGTCCGCATGACGCCGCGCCTCGCCCCCGCCTGCCTCGTCCTTCTCGCGACCGGCACGGCCTGGGCCGCCCCCGCTGCTCCGGCCGGCCAGGAGCCGCCGGCCAAGGCCGCAGCCGTGACGCTCGCGAGCCACCGCGCGGTCTACGATCTGACGCTCGCCTCGAGCGGCGGCACCCGCGCCGTCGAGAGCGCCCGCGGCCGCATCGTCATCGACTTCAAGGGCGATGCCTGCCGCGGCTACACGATGCAGACCCGGCAGGTGACGATGCTGGAGAGCGGCGAGTCCGGAAGCCGCACCTCGGATCTGCGCAACACCACCTTCGAGAGCGGCGACGGCCAGGATTTCCGCTTCAAGACGACGACCGTCCTCAACGGCGCGCCCGGCTCCTCCATCGACGGCACCGCCGATGTGAAGGATGGCCTCAAGGTGCGCCTCAAGGAACCGAAGCGCGACCAGTTCCAGGACCGCGACGCGGTGCTGTTCCCGAGCCTGCACATGCGCCGGCTGATCGAGGCGGCGCGCGCCGGCCAGACCACGCTCTCGACCAAGGTGTTCGACGGCTCGGATGACGGCCGCAAGGTCTACGACACCCTCGCGGTGATCGGCCGGCAGGTGACGGCGCCGACGAACGCGTCGGACACGGAGCGCGACAAGCCCCTGCGCGAGGGCCCCATCGCCGCCATGGCCCACTGGCCCGTGACCCTGAGCTACTTCACCCAAGGGGAGGGCGAGCGCACGCCGATCTATACGCTCACCTTCGACCTCTACGAGAACGGCGTCAGCGGCGCGCTGAAGCTCGATTACGGCGATTTCGCCATCAAGGGCGATCTGACCCGCCTCGACATCGACAAGGTGCAGCCCGCGCCCTGCACGCCGTGATCCCGCTCCGGCGGAGGCCGGTGCGGGACCCGCCCTAGCCGACGCGGTCGCGTCGCGAGCCCGGGCTCGTTCCCGCCGGGACGGGGGGATTGGCCGCGGGCCGCGGCGCTGCGGTGAAGGCGAGGCCGCGCTGGATCGCGCCCGCCCCGAACTTCTCGCGCACCCGGTCGAGGGCCGCCTCGCGGCGCGCGGTGTCGCGGACCGTTCCGTCGACGAGGTCGCCCCGGTCCGCATGGGCCGCGTCGCAGAGATCGCCTGCACCGATGCCGATGAGGCGGAACGGCGTGCCGTCGCAGGATTCGCGCAGCATCGCCTCGCCCGACGCGAAGAGCCGCGCGGCGAGTTGGGTCGGCGGCAGGCCGCCGCGCGTGCGGGTGCGCAGCGCGAAGCTGTGGTCCTTCAATTTCAGCGTCACGCTCGCGCCCGCGAGCCCCGAGCGCTTGAGCCGGCCCGACACCTTCTCGCAGAGACGCCAGAGGATCGGCCGCAGCTCCGCGAAGCCCGCGATGTCGGCCGAGAAGGTCGTCTCCGCCGAGACGCCCTTCGCCTCCCGTTGGCTGCGCACGGGTCGCGAATCCTCGCCCCGGGCCAGCGCCAGCAGGCGCTCCGCGTCCCGGCCGATCGCCGTGTAGAGGCGCCGCGGGTCGGCCCGGAGGAGATCGCCAACGCGGGCAACGCCGAGATCGGCGAGGCGCGCGGCGGCCGAGCGGCCGATGCCGGGCAGGATCGTCACCGGCCGGTCCGCCAGGAACGCCGCCGCCTCGGCCCGGCCGAGGATCGAGAAGCCCCGCGGCTTGTCGAGGTCCGAGGCGATCTTGGCGAGGAACTTGGCGTCCGACAGCCCGATCGAGACCGTGATCCCGACCTCGCGCTCGACCCGCGCGGCGAAATGCGCGAGCGTCACGGCCGGGCTCGCCCCGTGCAGCCGCTCGGTCCCCGACAGGTCGAGGAAGGCCTCGTCGATCGAGACGGGCTCCACCGCCGGCGTCAGCGCCAGCATCATCGCCCGCACCTCGCGGCCGACCCGGGCGTACTTCTCCATGTCGGGCCGCAGCACCACCGCGTCCGGGCAGGCCTTCAGGGCCTGGAACATCGGCATCGCCGAGCGCACGCCCGAGATCCGCGCGATGTAGCAGGCGGTCGAGACCACCCCGCGCCGTCCGCCGCCGATGATGAGCGGCCGGTCACGCAGGGCTGGGTCGTCCCGCTTTTCCACAGCGGCGTAGAAGGCGTCGCAATCCACGTGCGCGATGGTGAGCCGGTCGCGCTCCGGGTGCGCGAGGAGCCGCGGCGAGCCGCAGGCCGCGCAGCGGCGGGCGCCCGCCTCCTGCGTGCCCAGGCAGTCGCGGCAGAGCGGGCGCATCAGAATTCGTCGGAGCCCCGGGGCGACAGCCGGTGCCAGGCGGCCGCGATCGTCTCGGGCTTCCGGTTCAGGTCACGGGAACAGGCCAGCAACAGGGTCTCGTCGCCCATCACGTGGTCGAGCACGCCCGCGAGGAGGCCTGGGTCCTGCGCGCTCGCGCGCAGATTGTCCGGTGCGAGGCCGCTCGCGTTCAGGAACGGGTAGAGCCGCTCCTCGTCGCCCGCGAGCCAGCCCAGGATCTCCACCGCCACGACTTCAGCAGAATCATCCACTTGAACGGATTTGCGTTTCATCAACATGTGTCACTTACAAACGGACCAGACGGACCAAGAGTCCGTCAACAATGAGCCGCCAGCGCACCGGGAACAATGGGCCATGACGAAGACGGTGCTCATCGTTGAGGACAACGAGCTCAACATGAAGCTCTTCAACGATCTCCTGGAGGCGCACGGCTACGCCACCCTGAAGACGGCCAACGGCATCGAGGCGATCGAACTCGCCCGCAAGCACCATCCCGACCTGATCCTGATGGACATCCAGCTGCCCGAGGTGTCGGGGCTGGAGGTGACCAAGTGGCTCAAGGAGGACGACGACCTCAAGGACATCCCCGTCATCGCCATCACGGCCTTCGCCATGAAAGGGGACGAGGAGCGCATCCGCGAGGGCGGCTGCGAGGCTTACCTGTCGAAGCCCATCTCCGTCGCGAAGTTTTTGGCAACTGTTCGGACGTATCTTGGCGAGACCCGCTGAGTCGCGGCGGCTAGTCTGTACTCGCTAAGCGTGTCAGATCGAAGATTGCACAACTTCAGCGAGAGGATCGATGTCGGCCCGGGTCCTGATCGTCGATGACCTGTTTCCGAACGTGAAGCTCCTCGAGACGAAGCTCTCGCTGGAGTATTTCGACGTTCTGGCCGCGATGAACGGTCCCGATGCGATCGCGATCTGCGAGCAGGGATTGTGCGACGTCGTCCTCCTCGACGTGATGATGCCGGGGATGGACGGATTCGAGGTCTGCCGGCATCTCAAGAACAACCCCGTCACCGCGCATCTCCCCGTCGTCATGGTCACGGCCCTCGACCAGCCCTCGGACCGGCTGCGGGGCCTCGAGGCGGGGGCCGACGACTTCCTGACCAAGCCGATCGACGACACCGCCCTGTTCACCCGGGTGCGCAGCCTCGTGCGGCTGAAGGCGGTGACGGACGAGCTGCGCAGCCGCGCCATGGCCTCCCGCGATTTCGGCATCGGCGACCCACTGGCGCTCGCCACCGCCGAGACCGGGCTCGACGCCAACGTACTCCTCGTGGAGGACCGCCCGGGCGCCGCCGAGCGCATGGCCGCAGCGCTCGGCCAGCACCACGCCGTGACCGTCGAGGCGGACCCCCACCGGGCCCTGCTGCTCGCCACCGAAGGCACCTACGACGCCATCCTCGTCAGCCTCGACCTCGAAGGCTCGGACGGCCTGCGCCTATGCAGCCAGCTCCGCTCTCTCGACCGGACCCGCAACGTCCCGCTCATCATGCTGGCCGAGCCGCACGAGCGGGCGCGCATCGTGCGCGGGCTGGATTTCGGCGTGCATGATTTCCTGCTGCGTCCTGTCGACCGGAACGAGTTGCTGGCGCGACTGCGCACGCAGGTGCGCCGCAAGCGATTCTCGGACGTGCTGCGCGGCGCGGTCCACGCCTCGATGGAACTCGCCATCACCGACGGGCTGACCGGCCTGCACAACCGGCGCTACCTCGACAGCCATCTCGGCACCCTGTTCGGCGATGCGGCGTTCCGCCAGCGGCCGATGGCGGCGCTGATCCTCGACATCGATCGCTTCAAGGGTATCAACGACACCTACGGCCACGAGGCCGGCGACGAGGTGCTGCGCACCTTCGCGGAGCGCTTGCGGACGCACACCCGCAACATCGACATCGTCGCCCGCTATGGCGGCGAGGAGGTGGTGATCATCCTGCCCGACGCGGGGCTCGCCGAGGCTCAGGCCATCGCCGAGCGCATCCGGGAGCGGGTCGAGGCGCTGCCCTTCGCGATCCAGCGCGCCTCGCGCAGCGTCTCCGTCACGGTCTCGATCGGCGTCGCCGTGCGCGAGGCCGAGGATGCGGCGCCGGGCGACATGCTCAAGCGCGCCGATCTTGCCCTCTACCGCGCCAAGGCCGCGGGCCGGAACCGCGTCGAGGCGCAGGCGGCCTGAACGGCCGGCCGCGGTCCCGGCCCCCCGGCCCGGCTTGCGCCCATGAAAAAGGCCGCCCCGGTGGGCGGCCTTCTTCGTGCCGGATCGATCCGGAGGCGCCGCCGGGCGCCGGCCGGGATCACTTGATCTTGGCTTCCTTGAACTCGACGTGCTTGCGCGCCACGGGGTCGTACTTCTTCATCGAGAGCTTCTCGGTCTGCGTGCGCGAGTTCTTCTTCGTCACGTAGAAGTAGCCGGTGTCGGCGGTGGAGACGAGCTTGATCTTGACGGTGACGGCCTTGGCCATGGCGCGGCGCTCCTGTGGATTGCGGCATTCCGCATGAGAGCGAAACGCAAAAGGGCCGGGAGGCCCGGCCGAATACCGGCGGGTGAATGCCCGATCGGGCGTCGCCCGTCAAGGCCGGGCGGCCGGGCGGAGCCGCCAGAGCACGACCAGAGCGTAGGCGACGAAGAGCCCGCAGAGCGACCATGCGAAGCCCTGGGGCGGCACGAGATCCATGCTGCCGCCGATGACCGGCGGGCCGAGCATCAGGCCGATATTGTAGAGCACGACGAAGGCGGCGTTGGCCCCCGCGAGCTCCGCGCCGCGGACGCTCGCCCCGAGATGGGCGAGGCCGACCGTGTAGAGCGTGCCGGCGATGCCCCCCCAGACGAAGAGCAGCGCGATCATCGCCGGGAAGGACGCCGAGGAGGCCGGGATGAGGGCGGCCCCGAGCGCGCCGCCGAGGGCGGAGATCAGCAGGACCTTGCGCCGGTCCATCCGGTCGGCGAGCCAGCCGAAGGGGATCTGGAACAGCACGTTCCCGAGCGAGATCACGCTGACGAGGCCGGCCGCGATCTCCGCGTCGTGGCCGAGACGCAGGCCGTAGAGGGGCAGGATCGCGAAGCCGCCGGTCTCAACCGCGCCGTAGACGAGGGCGGCGAGGGTCGCCGCGGGGGCGAGGCGCACGTAGCCGAGGAGGCGTCGGCTCGGCGTCGCGTCGATGCGCGGCGACAGGTTGCGGGCGAGGGCGAGCGGGACGAGGCCCGTCAGGAACAGGGCGGCGCCCGTGAGGTAGGGCCGGAATCCCTGCGTACCCAGGAACGCGAGCAGCGTCGGACCGATCGCGAAGCCGAGCGCCAGCACGGTCGCGTAGACGCCCATCACGAGGCCGCGCCGGGCCGGCGGGGCGGCCTCGTTGATCCAGAACTCGGACAGCACGAAGAGAATGCCGAGATTCGCGGAGAACACGAAGCGCAAGGGGAACCACCACGCGATGTCCGGCAGGAGCCGGAAGCCGACGAGGCTCGCCGCGCCGAGGATGATCGCGATCATCAGGAGCCGGACCACGCCGAGATCCCTCGCGAGGCGCGGCACGAAGGGCACCACCACGATGCTCGCGAGCCCCGCGACCGCGGTGTTCACGCCGATCAGCGTGCTCGACGCGCCCATCCGCTCCATCTCGATCGAGAGGAGGGGGATCGACAGGCTGAGGCCGATTCCGACCACCGCGACGCAGGTGATGGCCGCGCCGATGGCGGCGAAGCGGGTGCGGTCGTCGGCGAGGCTGGGCGTTTGATCGAGCATCGTGTCGTCGGCGCGCCCCCTTGGCGGAGCGTCAATCCTGAGGGGAGGGCGGCGGATCGGATGGAGGAAGGAGTGGCGCGGACAATTGCCCGCGGCGCCTCAGAGGACCGTTCGCACCCGCTTTCCGTGCTGCATCGTGTGGAAGGGAATCGGCCGATGGGGCGCGAAATCCGATTTCAACTGCTCCTCCAACTCGTCGAGGATCAGGTTGGTGATGAAGGGCAGGTCGAGCTTGCGCGCGTCGGGCAGGCGCACCCAGGCGAGTTCCACGAGCTCCGCCGCCTCGCCGACGATGCCGGGCTGCTCCGCGGCCACGGACGTCCGGTCCACTGCGAAGAAACGCGTGTCGAAGCGGCGCGGGCGTCCCGGCGGGGTGATCGCCCGGGCGACGAGGTTCAGGGTTTCAAGATCCGGCAGGACACCTTGGCGTCCGAAGGCTTGCCAGGCCCCCTCGGGGACCCGCTCGGGCGGCCCGTACTCACGGGTGCCAAGCAGAAGGCCCGTCTCCTCGTAGGTCTCCCGGATCGCGGCGAGCGCCAGCACGCGCCCGAGATGGCGGGGGGGCCGCGTGACGCGCGCTTCGAGCGCCGCCTCGTCGCGGGCACTGAGCGCGCCGGCGACGGGCATGTGCCGGTCGCCGGCCTCGATGCGGCCTCCGGGAAAGACGAACTTGCCCGGCATGAAGACGAGACCGGGATTGCGCCGTCCCATCAGGACCTTCGGCGTGCGCCCGCGCCGGTCGAGGACGATCAGCGTCGCGGCGTCGCGCGGGCGCAGCGCGGCCGCCTTGCGGGCCGGGTCAGGCGCGGCGGAGACCGGCTCGCGCGTCGGGGTCTCGTTCGTCCGCTGGTCCAAAACGCGACTCCTCCGGCCCCTCGCTGCCCGCGCTCGGTAGCGTGGCGAAGCCGTGCATGCCAAGGGCATATTGCAGCCCGACGACCGCGCCCTTGACGGGCTGGAGCAGGGCGAGCGCCATCCCGAGCGTCGCCAGCGGCCAGAAGGTCAACTGGAACCAGAGCGGCACGTCGTAGCCCATCTCCAGCTCCAGGATCAGGTAGCCGACGATGTGGGCGACCACGAAGATCACGACGTAGGGGGGCAGATCGTCGGCGCGGTGATGATGCATCTGCAGGCCGCAATGCGCGCATTCGGGCCGCACCTTGAGGTAGCGGCCGAAGATCCGGCCCTCGCCGCAATGCGGGCAGCGGCCGAGGAAGCCGCGGGCCATCGAGCGGATCAGGCCGGTGCGCGTGGCGGGGGGTGCAGGGTTGCATCATCCATACTGAGAACCTCAGCCGGCGGAGGGCTGTTGCAGGCCGACTTGGTGCTGCACCCCTACCACAGGTTCGTCCCCACCTCCGAAGAGTGATCGTCGCACGTGCGGCAAGAGGCTCTGAGGCGCATGTTCCGCGATGTCAGCGCCGCGAGCCGCGGTGCCGCGTCCCACCTGCCTTGATGCCGGCGGGGCGTCCCCGCAGGCCTTGCCTGCGGCCGCGCATCGGGCCCTTGGTGCCCTTGGCGGCGCTGCGCCCCTCCGAAAGCAGTTCGAAGCGCAGGGCGCCGGCCACGGCCGCCGCCTCCACGAGCTTCACCTCGACGCGGTCGCCGAGGCGGTAGGTCTCGCCCGAGCGCTCGCCGACGAGAGCGTGGCGGGCCTCCTCGTGGCGGTAATAATCGGCGCCGATGGTCGAGACCGGCACGAAGCCGTCGGCCCCCGTCTCGTCGAGCTTCACGAACAGGCCGGCGCGGGTCACGCCCGCGATCTGGCCCGTGAATTTCGCGCCCACATGCGCGGCGAGGTGATGGGCGATGAGCCGGTCGATCGTCTCGCGCTCGGCCGCCATGGCCCGGCGCTCGGCGGCCGAGATCTGCTCGCCGATCTGGTTGAGTTCGCCGACCGAGACGTCCGGCGAGATCCCGTCCTTGCCCAGCCGGCAGGCGGTGATCAGGGCCCGGTGCACGATGAGATCGGCGTAGCGGCGGATCGGCGAGGTGAAATGCGCGTAGCGGCGCAGGTTCAGCCCGAAATGACCGAGGTTTTCCGCCGCGTAGACGGCCTGCGCCTGGCTCCTCAGCACCACCTCGTTGATGAAGGTCGCGTGCTCGGTCTCGGCCACGGCACCGAGGATGCGGTTGAACAGGGCCGGGCGCAACGCGCCCTCCTTCGGCAGCTTGATGCCGACCGAGGCCAGCACCTCACCGAGCGCCCGCATCTTCTCAAGCGCCGGCTCGTCGTGGACGCGGTAGACGAGGGGCTGGCGCGCACTCTCCAGGGTCTCGGCCGCGGCGACGTTCGCCTGGATCATGAATTCCTCGATCAGCCGGTGGGCGTCGAGGCGCTCGGGCATGATCACCCGGTCGACCCCGCCGTCCGGCGTCAGCAGCACCTTGCGCTCGGGCAGGTCGAGGGCCAGCGGACCCCGCTTGTCGCGCGCCGTCCTCAAGGCCCCGTAGGCCGCCCAGAGCGGGCGCAGGACGCCGTCGAGGAGCGGGCCCGTGCGCTCGTCCGGATAGCCGTCGATCGCGGCCTGCGCCTGGGCGTAGGCGAGCTTGGCGCGCGAGCGCATCATGATCCGGTGGAAGCTGTGGCTCCGCTTGGCGCCGTCCGCGCCGATGACGAGGCGCACGGTCAATGCCGGGCGATCCTCGTCCTGCCGCAGGGAGCAGAGGTCGTTCGAGATGCGCTCGGGCAGCATCGGGACGACCCGGTCGGGAAAGTAGACCGAGTTGCCGCGCAGGAGCGCCTCGCGGTCAAGGGCGCTGCCGGGCCGGACATAGGCCGCGACATCCGCGATCGCGACCGTGATGCGAAAACCCCCGGATTGCTGGGATCGGGATCGGTTTCCGCGAACACGGCGTCGTCGTGATCCTTCGCGTCGGGCGGATCGATGGTGAGGAGGGGCAGCGTCCGCCAATCCTCGCGGTCCTTCAGGGCGGCGGGCTTGACCGCGTCGGCCTCCGCCAGGGTTTCGGCCGCGAAGACGTGGGGAATGTTGTGGAGGTGGAGCGCGATGAGGCTCACCGCCTTCTCGGAGCCGAGCGAGCCGAGGCGCTCGCGCACCCGGCCGCGGGGGGACCGAAACGGGTCTCGCGCTCGACGCTGACGCTGACGAGATCGCCGTCGCGCGCCTCTCCCTCCTCGCCCGGCGGGATCAGGACCTCGCGCCCCTGCGCGCGCTTCTCGACGGGCTCGACCCGGCCGCCCTGCGCGCTCGCACGGAAGACGCCGACGACCTCGGCCTTGTTCTTGCCGACCACCTTGATGACACGGCCGGTGTAGCGCCCCGGTGCGCCGGGCTCCGGCTCGACGCGGATCAGGGCGCGGTCGCCGATGCCGGGCATCGGACGTGTGGGCTTGCGGCTGCCGCGGGGCGTCGTCAGCACGATCGTCGGCGGCTTGCCGTGCTCGGCCTCCCAATTGGCGGGGATAGCCAGGAACTCGCCGTCCCGATCGCGCGAGCGGATGTCGGCGAGCACCACCGGCGGCAAGCGCCCGGCCGGGGACAGGCCGCTGCGCCCGCGCTCGATCGCGCCCTCCTCCTCGATCTCGCGCAGCAATTTGCGCAGGGCGACCCGGTCCTGGCCCTTCAGGTTGAAGGCCAGGGCGATCTCGCGCTTGCCGACCTTGACCGTCGACGTCTCGATGAAGGCGAGGATCTGCTCGCGGGTGGGAAGCGGGGCGGGCCCCGTGGGGGAAGCGGTACGTCTGGCCAAGAGGCGGGCTCGCGGCGGCGCCCTGGGCAGGCGGCGTCCTGAGGAGGGAGGGGCGGGTCGCCCGTTGCTTCTTCCAACATGGTGTGCGGTGCCCCTCCGGACAACGTCCGGCCGCCCGTCCTCAACAGGCCGCGCCCTCAGCCCGTCGCGGCGGATTTTCGGACGCGCTCCACGGCCTCGTCGATGTCGAAGCCGGGCGCGCCCAGCTCGTCGAGGGCGAAGGGGCAGTTCGCCGGAAGGGTGAAGGAGACCCGTCCTTCCTCCGCGCGCAGATCCGGCGCCTCGGCCTCCTGCACGGCGAGGCTCCAGAGCCCGTCGATCTTGAGACCCGTGAGACCCTCCGGGTCGGCCCGAAGGCTCGCGAGCGCCTGTGCGGCTTCCTCGCGCCAGAGGAGGCTCGCCCGGTCCTCCGACATCAGGGCCGCCTTCACGAGGTTCGCCAGAAGCGTGCGAACCGTCCGTCCCGTTCCGTCCTGACCCATGATGCGTCCGTCACCGCCTGTGGTTGCGCTCGAGCCGGGCAAGGGCGGTGCCAAGCGGGGCGGCTCAGTAGGGCGTGCCCGAGGCCCGCCGCGCGCGCAGGGCCTCGGCGTACCAAGTCAGTTCGTCGAAAAACTTGCCGGCGTTGCGGGCCAGCCGCTCCTCGGCGGGCTTGCCCTCCTCGTCGAGGGCCTTGTGGATCTGCGGGATCGGCAGCAGCGAGGGAATGCTTGGGGTGCCGAGCTCGGAGAGCATCGCCCGCAGCTGCATCGCGGCGCGCACGCCCCCGAAGGCGCCGGCCGAGTAGCAGCAGATCGCCGAAGGGCGCCAGAAATACTCTTCGAGGAAGTGGTCGAGGGTGTTCGAGAGGGCGGGCGGGATCGAGTGGTTGTACTCGGCCGAGACGATCACGAAGGCGTCGGCCCGCCGCAGGAGCCCCGCCAGATCCTCCAGCACCTTCGGCGCCTCGCCCTTCGGGTATTCCTTGTACATCCGGTCGAGGAGCGGCAGCTTCAACTCGGCTGGGTCGACGAGGGGCGCCCCGTGCCCCCGCGCCTCCAGCGCCCGGACGACGAAGCGGGCGGCACGGATGCCCTGCCGGTCGGAGCGGACCGAGCCGAGGATCACGGGGCAGAGGAGGGACATGGCGGGCTCGCTGTGCTGGGTGAGCGGGACGCATCATGGCGCCCAGCCCGGTGCCGGGCAATGTGACCCGCTCCATTAAAACGTTCGAGCACACGCTTGAACATGATGCGGACGCCCGCTCCTCCCCCGAAATCGAGATCGGATTCCGAATTGTGCCAAAGCTGATCAAGTTCTGCGTCCGAGACGCTGTTTTCTGTTGCTGCTGTCAGGAATACGCGCAGGCGTTCTCGTTCGTGACTATCAAAATGTTTCAATACAAAATCATACATTTCCTCCTCCGTAGTAAAAAATATCTATATCTTGCAAAAAATACAGTGAAAACTTATCGAACTCTGGTGTGGAATTAATTTTATCAATCTCCATCGTTGCGCGGATATGCAGTTTGCACACAGTAACCACGCGAAGATTGTGAATCATGTACGATGTAGGCGCCAACGCCTTACGTCTCGCGGATAAAAGGAGATGCATCCGAGGGTCTATAAGCTTCTCGACCCGTCCGGTGACCGAACCGCGCTTTCAGGAATGCCGTGTCTTGTCTACCTTCCGCAACGGCATCTACCAGTGACGTGTTGCGTTCGAGCGTCCGGTTGACGAGATCGTTGGCGGTTTCACGAGATGGAAAGCTTCCGGCCCTTCGGCGCCCAACAGTGACAAATGGCACCGACCACCGTCCGGATTGCCCGCGGGTACTCGCGGCTGGCCAAGATTGTAGGCGTGTAGGACGAGGCCGAGGCGCAGCAGGCTCAACTTCACCTGCAAGGCCGCCACCTGCTATCGGACCCGAAGGATGACGGCTTCCCTTGTCGACATGGATTCACCCCGCGCAAGCGAATGGAGGCTCATATAGGAAAACTATCCGAATAGCAATCCATGTTTCCGATTTGTTCCATGTGCGGAAGCGCCGGAGCCTCCTGCGAGGCACCGGCGCTCAGGTCACATCGAACCCACGTCGAACCGAGCGCTGCCGCCCGGCCCCCGCCTCAGAGCGAGTAGTACTGCACGAACTCGATCGGGTGCGGTGTCATCTCGTAGCGCAGCACCTCGGTCATCTTCAGCTCGATGAAGGAGTCGATCTGATCGTCCGTGAAGACGTTGCCGGCCTTGAGGAAGGCGCGGTCCTTGTCGAGGTTCTGTAGGGCCTCACGGAGCGAGCCGCAGACGGTCGGGATCTTCTTCAGCTCGCGCGGGGGCAGGTCGTAGAGATCCTTGTCCATGGCCGGGCCCGGATCGATCTTGTTGATGATGCCGTCGAGGCCGGCCATCAACAGGGCCGCGAAGGCGAGGTAGGGGTTCGCCATCGGGTCGGGGAAGCGGACCTCGACGCGCTTGGCCTTCGGCGAGGTCGTCCACGGGATGCGGCAGGAGGCGGAGCGGTTGCGGGCCGAGTAGGCCAGCAGCACGGGGGCCTCGTAGCCCGGCACGAGGCGCTTGTAGGAGTTCGTGGACGGGTTGGTGAAGGCGTTCAGCGCCTTGGCGTGCTTGATGATGCCGCCGATGTACCAGAGGCATTCCTGGGAGAGATCCGCGTACTTGTCGCCGGCGAAGAGCGGCTTGCCGTTCTTCCAGATCGACTGGTGGACGTGCATGCCCGAGCCGTTGTCGCCGTAGACGGGCTTGGGCATGAAGGTCGCGGTCTTGCCGTAGCTCTGCGCCACGTTGTGGATACAGTACTTGTAGATCTGCATGTGGTCGGCGAGCAGCGTCAGCGTGTCGAACTTCATGCCGAGCTCGTGCTGGGCGCTCGCCACCTCGTGGTGGTGCTTCTCGACCTTGACGCCCATCGACTGCATAGCGGCCAGCATCTCGCCGCGCATGTCCTGCGCCGAATCCTGCGGCGGCACGGGGAAGTAACCGCCCTTCATCTGCACCCGGTGTCCGAGGTTGCCGCCCTCGTACTCGGTGAAGCCGTTGATCGGCAGCTCCGTCGAGTCGAGCTTGAAGCCGGTCTGGTAGGGGTCGGCGGCGAACTTCACGTCGTCGAACACGAAGAACTCGGCCTCGGGACCGACGTAGATCGTGTCGCCGATGCCGGACGACTTGAGGAAGGCCTCGGCGAGCTTGGCCGTGCCGCGCGGATCGCGGGAATAGGGGGCGCCCGTCGAGGGCTCGAGCACGTCGCAGACGATCGACATGGTCGAGGCCGAGAAGAACGGGTCCATGCAGGCGGTGGCGGGATCGGGCATCAGCAGCATGTCGGACTCGTTGATCGCCTTCCAGCCGGCGATCGAGGAGCCGTCGAACATCGTGCCCTCGGAGAAGATCTCCTCATCGACGAGGGAGACGTCGAAGGTGACGTGCTGCCACTTGCCGCGCGGGTCCGTGAAGCGGAAGTCGACGTACTTGACGTCGTTGTCCTTGATCTCCTTCAGGACTTCGGTCGCTGTCTTTGCCATCCCGAGTGTTCTCCTCTTCTGGCGGCACGTAGCCGTGGTTGTGCCGCGGACCGAGTACAGCCCGCGGTTCTTTTGATTCTGTCAGGCTCTGGGGGGGCGTATCGCGGCGGTCCGGTCCGGCGCTAGATGGCGTCGGCGCCCGTTTCGCCGGTGCGGATGCGGATCGCCTCTTCGATGGTGGACACGAAGATCTTGCCGTCGCCGATGCGGCCGGTCTGGGCCGACTTGCGGATCGCCTCCACCGCACCCTCGACCATGGCGTCGGCGAGCACGATCTCCAGCTTCACCTTGGGCAGGAAGTCCACCACATATTCCGCTCCGCGGTAGAGTTCGGTGTGTCCCTTCTGCCGCCCGAAGCCCTTCGCCTCGATCACGGTGATGCCCTGGAGGCCGACCTCCTGGAGAGCCTCCTTCACCTCGTCGAGCTTGAAGGGCTTGATGATCGCTTCGATCTTCTTCATGCCGAAGGGGCCTGACCTGCGCTGCGCTGAGCCGTTTTCTAACATCCCGGTCCGGGCTCCGCCACGCTGTTTTCTCGGGGATCCTGTCCAAACTGCCTCGTCAATGGGCATCATCTGCACATCGTTTAGGCATTTTCCGGTCAGGGAGTCTTAATCCGGGCAGGGCATGTCCGGCCTTCGGGCAGTTCGACGGAGACGCGGATGGGACAGGGGCGGCTGCTCACGGTTGAGGCGATGCGGCGGGTCGATGCCGCGGCGATCGCGGCTGGGACGCCGGGGATCGCGCTGATGCGGGCCGCCGGCGCCGCGGTTGCCGAGCGCGCCCGCGCGCTGCTGCCGGAGGGCGGCTCCGTACTCGTGCTCTGCGGGCCGGGCAACAACGGCGGCGACGGCTTCGTGGCGGCGCGCATCCTCGCGGAAGCGGGCCTGCCGGTCGAGATCCGCCTGCTCGGGCGGCGCGATGACCTCTCGGGCGATGCGGCGCTCGCCGCCGCCGAGTGGCGGGGCGACGTGACCGAGGGGATCGGCCCGGACGATCTCGCCCGGTTCGACCTCGCGATCGACGCGCTGTTCGGTGCGGGTCTCTCGCGCGATCTCGACGGCACGGCGCGCACTCTCGTGGAGCGGGTCGCTGCAGCCGCCTGCCCGGTGCTCGCGGTCGACGTCCCGAGCGGCATCGACGGGGATACCGGCGCGGTGCGCGGTGCCGCGATCCGGGCGCGGGAGACGGTCACCTTCGTCGCCCTCAAGCCCGGGCACCTGCTCCAGCCGGGCTCTGCGCATTGCGGGACCCTCCACGTCGCCGAGATCGGCACGGGCGAGGCCGCCCTGGCCGAGGGGCTCTCCGCCTGCGAGCCGCCCCTCTATCGCAACGGGCCGGCGCTCTGGGGCGCGGCCTTCCCGCGCCACGCCGCGGACAGCCACAAATACACGCGGGGCCATGCCCTCGTCCTGTCGGGGCCGGCCTGTCGCACGGGCGCGGCGCGCCTCGCCGCGCGCGGGGCGCTGCGGGTTGGGGCAGGCCTCGTCACGGTGGCCTCGCCCGCGTCGGCTCTGGCCGAGAACGCGGCGCACCTCACCGCGATCATGCTGCGCGCCTGCGAGAACGCCGACGACCTCGACGACCTCCTGGTGGACGAGCGCCTCAACGTGGTGCTCGTCGGCCCCGGTCTCGGCACCGGCCAGCCGACCCGCGATCTCGTCGCGGTGGCGGCCTCGTCCGGCCGGAACCTCGTCCTCGACGCCGACGCGCTGACGAGCTTCAAGGGAGAGGCGGCGACGCTCGCACGGCATCTGGCGGAGGGGGACGCCGCGGCTGTCCTGACGCCCCACGCGGGCGAGTTCGCGAGGCTCTTCGGCGGGACCGAGGCGGCCGACGAGGGGCTCGGCAAGGTCGAGCGCGCCCGGCGGGCGGCGGCGCTGTCGGGCGCCGTCGTCGTGCTCAAGGGGGCCGACACGGTGATCGCGGACCCGGACGGGCGCCTCGCCATCAACGATCACGGCACACCCCATCTCGGCACCGCGGGCTCCGGCGACGTGCTCGGCGGGCTGATCGCCGGCCTCCTCGCTCAGGGCATGCCGCCCTTCGAGGCCGCGGCGGCCGGCGTATGGCTCCACGGGGATGCCGGTCGCCGCCACGGTCCGGGACTGATCGCGGAGGATCTGCCGGAGCTGATGCCGCGGGTTCTCGGGGCGCTGGAATCGCGCCTCAGGTGACCTCGAACGAGGTCCAGAGCCCGGTGTCGAAGCGCTCCAGCACCGTCGAGCCGAGGAGCCAGCGGCCCGGGTTGTCGGCCAGGAAGGCGATGCGGGCGGTGCGGCCTTCGAGGAGCTGGAAGGTGTCGAGCCAGTAGGGCTCCCAGCCGTCGTCGAGGGGGTGGAGCAGGCGGAAGACATGCCCGTGCAGGTGCAGCGCCTGCGCGAAGGCGGTGTCGTTTTTGATCGCCAGGACAACCACTTGGCCGCGCTTGACCGTGAAGAGCGGGGCCACGCCCGCCATCCCGCTGGCGCCGTTGACGGCCCAGATCCGGGTCGGGTCGCCCTTGAAGACGGGCTCGGCCTCCGGCTTCTCCTTGTCGAGGGTGGCGCCGCCGGTGATCGTGATGTCGCGGCGGACGGCGTTCTGCAGCTTGACCTCGGCGGGCAGCAGCTTGTTGTCACCGATGGGCGCGATCGGCGGGCGCTTCCCGGTGACCGGCTCGCCCTGAGTGACGAGGCTCGCGAGGACGAGGCCGCCGCCGACCAGCGCCGTGATGCTGCCCTTGGCGTCCGCCTCCGCGGGCAGGTCGAGGAGGAGGTCGTAGCGGGTGCCTGGCGGGAAGGGGAGGGTGGCGCGCAGGGGCTCGAACGTGTCGGTCGGCTGACCGTCCACCGCCGCGACGTAGACCTTCATGCCGTCGAAGCGGATGCGCGTCGCCCGCGCGTTGCAGGCGTTGCCGAGGCGCAGGCGCAGGCGCGAGCCGGGCCGCGCAGCGATCATCTCCGGCACCGGTCGGCCGTTGATCGCGATCATGTTGCCGAGGCGCCCGTTCGAGGCCGCGAACAGGGCCTGGCCGAAGGGCATGAGGCTCGAATCGTCCTGCAGGCGCCAGTCCTGCATCAGCAGCGGTACGTCGCGCTCGACGGCCGGCGGCGCCTTCTCCTCGACGACGAGGAAGCCCGCGATCCCGCGGCCCGAGGGCTCGCTCGATCCGCCGACGACGAGGGGCCGGATCAGGAAGGTGCCGGCGTCGGGCGGGGTGAAGACGTAGGTGAAGCTCGCCCCCGGCTGGATCGGTGGCTGCGTCACGCCGCCGACCCCGTCCATGGGGTTCTGGTTGCGCACCCCGTGCCAGTGCAGCGCGAGCGGGCGCTCGGTCCGGTTCTCGACCTTGAGCCGCACGGTCTCGCCGAGCTTGACCCGGACCACCGGCGGCAGCCCCGTTCCGTCGAGGGACCAGATGGCCGTCTCGGGCGCGGGCTCCGGGCGCAGGCGGAGCTTCGCCGGCTGCGCGGCGAGCGCCCGCGGCTCGGCTTGCGCGCCCGTCTGCGGGGCCGCCTGGGCGGCCGGGGCGTCGGGCTTCGGCGAGCCCTGCGCCGCCGCGGCCCGGGCATCAGCCCGAGCAGGGCCGCGCCGCCGAGCAGGGTGCGGCGGGAGGGCCGGGCCGCGGGCGGATCGGCGACCGACACGGAATCGGCTTCGGGCGCGGGATCGACGTGCGGCATGGCTCCTCGGGCGGATCGGAGGGCTGGGAGGGCGGACGCTTGTAGCGGCGCCACCCTGCCGAGGCTACTGCCGGCCGGGCTCGCGCCGGCAGCCGCGTTCCGGCAGCATCGGGCCGGCAGGCGGCGGAAGGCGATGAAGTTTTTTGCTGCGGCCCCGGTCCCGCATGCTATAGAGCCGCCCTCCGGCGGCCGGAAGCGCGCCGGGTGTCGGCGCGCGCGGGCGTGGCGGAACTGGTAGACGCGCTGGATTTAGGTTCCAGTGTCGCAAGACGTGGGGGTTCGAGCCCCTCCGCCCGCACCAGTGCCGCCGTCGGGAACGGATTGGCTCCCCCATCGGAAGGCCGGCCCGCCCAGCCGCTCTGACCCGGCCGGACATCGGCACGGGTCCGGGCCCCTCGGATCGCCTCCTTGGGCCGGCCTCACGGCGCTTCCCCGCACTGGCCCACGGACCGCCGCGAGGTCGGTCCGCGCGGGCCTTCGCAGATTTTGACGACACGGACTTGAGAGCGGATATACGACGATGCAGGTGACCGAGACACATTCCGAGGGGCTGAAGCGCGAGTTTCAGGTTCTCCTGGCCGCCCAGGAGCTCGAGGATCGCCTGACGAACGAGCTCTCCGGCCTCAAGGACAAGGTGCAGCTCAAGGGCTTCCGCCCCGGCAAGGTGCCGGTGGCGCATCTGCGCAAGGTCTACGGCCGCTCCGTGATGGCCGACGTGCTGCAGAACGCCGTCAACGAGGCCAACCAGAAGATCGTGGCCGACAACGGGCTGAAGCTCGCCCTCGAGCCCCGCGTCGAGTTCCCCGAGGACAAGGCGGTGGTCGACAAGGCCCTCGACGCCAAGGCCGACCTCGCCTTCAAGGTCGCGGTCGAGGTGCTGCCGAGCTTCGAGCTCGCCGACCTCTCGGACGTCAGCCTCAAGAAGCTCGTGGCCAAGCCCTCGGATGCCGAGATCGACGAGGCCCTCACGCGCATGGCCGGCCAGAACCGGCCCTTCGCCGACAAGGACGAGGGCGCCGCCGCCGCGAGCGGCGACCGCGTCACCATCGACTTCGTGGGCCGCATCGACGGCACCGAGTTCGAGGGCGGCAAGGGCGAGGGCATCGACCTGGAACTCGGCTCGGGCAGCTTCATCCCGGGCTTCGAGGATCAGCTCGTCGGCGCCAAGGTCGGCGAGAGCCGCCTCGTCAAGGTGACCTTCCCGGAGGCCTACGGCGCCGAGCAGCTCGCCGGCAAGGACGCCGAGTTCGACGTGACCGTGCAGAAGATCCAGGCGCCTGGCGAGGCGGAGGTCGACGACGCGTTCGCCAAGGGTCTCGGCATGGACTCGCTGGAGAAGCTGCGGGAGGCCGTCTCGAACGCGATCGGCAGCGACTACGAGGCGGCGTCCCGCCGCAAGCTCAAGAAGGAGCTCCTCGACGCGCTGGACGGCAAGTACGCCTTCGACCTGCCCCCGAGCCTCGTGCACCAGGAATTCGCCTCAGTCTGGGCGCAGGTCGAGCAGGACCTCAAGAACCGCGGCAAGACCTTCGAGGACGAGGACACCACGGAGGAGAAGGCGCAAGGAGAATACCGCAAGATCGCCGAGCGCCGCGTTCGCCTCGGTCTGGTGCTTGCGCAGGTCGGCGAGAGCGCCGATATCAAGGTCTCCGACGAGGAGGTGAACCAGGCCCTCATCGCCCGGGTCCGGCAGTTCCCGGGCCAGGAGCAGCAGGTCTGGGACTTCTACCGCAAGAACGCGCAGGCGCTCGCCGAGCTTCGGGCGCCGCTGTTCGAGGAGAAGGTGGTTGACCACGTCCTCGCGCAGGTCAAACTGGTCGAGGAGCCCGTCT
The DNA here is from genome assembly GCF_003173715.1 of Methylobacterium durans. Lineage (NCBI taxonomy): Bacteria > Pseudomonadati > Pseudomonadota > Alphaproteobacteria > Hyphomicrobiales > Methylobacteriaceae > Methylobacterium > Methylobacterium durans. The sequence goes on from NZ_CP029550.1 coordinate 3,073,750, forward strand.
CGAAGGAGGCGCTGTTCTCCGACGAGGACGGTGAGCCAGACGCCGACGAGAAGCCGGCCACCGACCAGAAGGCCGATTGAGCCGCCCCTCCTTCAAGGGACGGCGGCCATCGGTGAGGCGGCGTTAAGCGTCGCCGGTGTTCGCTGAATTTCGCCCGGCCAAGCCTGATTCGCTCGGCCGGGCCCCTTGAAGCCCTGGGGCACGATGATGAGAGATCCGGTCGATTATTATAACAGCGCGCTCGTGCCCATGGTGGTCGAGCAGTCGAGCCGCGGCGAGCGCGCCTTCGACATCTACTCGCGCCTGCTGCGCGAGCGGATCATCTTCCTCACCGGCCCGGTCGAGGATTACGGCGCGTCGCTGATCGTCGCGCAGCTCCTGTTCCTCGAGGCCGAGAACCCCAAGAAGGAAATCTCCTTCTACATCAACTCGCCCGGCGGCGTGGTGACCTCGGGCCTATCGATCTACGACACGATGCAGTTCATCCGCTGCCCGGTGACGACGCTCTGCGTCGGCCAAGCCGCCTCGATGGGCTCCCTGCTCCTGACCGCCGGCGAGCCCGGCCATCGCTTCGCGCTGCCGAACGCCCGCATCATGGTCCACCAGCCCTCCGGCGGCTTCCAGGGCCAGGCCACCGACATCCTGATCCACGCCCGCGAGATCGAGGCCCTCAAGAAGCGCCTCAACGAGATCTACGTGAAGCACACGGGCCGGGACTACGACACGATCCACCAGGCGCTCGAGCGCGACAATTTCATGACCGCGGACGCCGCCAAGGAGTTCGGCCTCATCGACGAGGTCATCCAGAAGCGGCCCGAGCCGGCGGCGGCCTGACGGTGTCCGGCCGGGGATAACTCCGATGCACCCCGGCCACACCTTTCCCTCCATGCGTCGATACGGAGGGGTCGGGCGTTGGACTAACGGCTTGATCGCGCGGCAGCAGCGTGTTTGCATCGCGATTCTGGCCCGAGGGCCCGGCATAGGCGCGCAGGTGACTGTTTCTTTAAGCGGATGTCATTACGTTTGAACGATGCGCGTGCGCCCCTGGCTGGCACCGCGCGCACGAATCGGAGACCGATATGAGCAAGACTGGCGGCAACGACTCGAAGAGCACGCTGTACTGCTCGTTTTGCGGCAAGAGCCAGCACGAGGTCCGCAAGCTGATCGCGGGCCCGACGGTGTTCATCTGCGACGAGTGCGTCGAGCTGTGTATGGACATCATCCGCGAGGAGTCGAAATCCTCCCTGGTGAAGTCGCGCGACGGCGTGCCGACGCCGAAGGAGATCCGGCGCGTCCTCGACGACTACGTCATCGGCCAGGACTTCGCCAAGAAAGTCCTCTCGGTGGCGGTGCACAACCACTACAAGCGCCTCGCCCACGCCTCGAAGCACAACGACGTCGAGCTGGCGAAGTCCAACATCATGCTGATCGGGCCGACGGGCTCGGGCAAGACGCTGCTCGCGCAGACGCTCGCCCGCATCCTCGACGTGCCCTTCACGATGGCGGACGCGACGACGCTCACCGAGGCCGGCTACGTCGGCGAGGACGTCGAGAACATCATCCTCAAGCTGCTCCAGGCCTCCGACTACAACGTCGAGCGGGCGCAGCGCGGCATCGTCTACATCGACGAGATCGACAAGATCTCCCGCAAGTCGGACAACCCCTCGATCACCCGCGACGTCTCGGGCGAGGGCGTGCAGCAGGCGCTCCTGAAGATCATGGAGGGCACCGTCGCCTCGGTGCCTCCCCAGGGCGGCCGCAAGCACCCGCAGCAGGAGTTCCTGCAGGTCGACACCACGAACATCCTGTTCATCTGCGGCGGCGCCTTCGCGGGGCTGGAGCGGATCATCTCCCAGCGCGGCAAGGGCACCTCGATCGGCTTCGGCGCGACCGTGCAGGCCCCCGACGACCGCCGCACCGGCGAGATCTTCCGCTCGGTCGAGCCCGAGGACCTGCTCAAGTTCGGCCTCATCCCCGAATTCGTCGGCCGCCTGCCGGTGCTGGCGACGCTGGAGGACCTCGACGAGGCTGCGCTGAAGCGGATCCTGCAGGAGCCGAAGAACGCGCTCGTCAAGCAGTATCAGCGCCTGTTCGAGATGGAGAACGTCGACCTGACCTTCCAGGAGGAGGCCCTCTCCCTCGTCGCCCGCAAGGCGATCGAGCGGAAGACCGGCGCCCGCGGCCTGCGCTCCATCCTAGAGACGATCCTCCTCGACACGATGTACGACCTGCCGGGCCTCGACTCGGTCGAGCAGGTCGTGATCGGTCCCGAGGTGGTCGAGGGCAAGTCCCGCCCGCTCTTCATCCACGGCGACCGCAACAAGGACGCACCCGCCAGCGTGAGTGCGTGAGCGCACGCCGCAACGTGCGCTAAGTCGCTGGTCGGGCATGCGGATTCCGCAGGGCCCGACAGCCGGAAAGGCCCGGAGGCGCCGCTTGAAACAGGCGCCTCCCAGGGCCAATTGAGGGACAGCGCAGTGGCCGTACGCTCCCATTGAGGTGCGGTGCCGCGCCACCAGCCGCAAAGTCCCCGCATCGTTTCCGACCCTCGCGGCCCGGTCGGTCCCTGGCAGGATGCTTGCTCCTGACGACGGAGGAGCGACTGCCCGGCGTCCATCATGAGGAAGTCAGCCATGACTCAGTCGAAATCGCGTCAGCCGGTCGTCCCGGGCTCGACGGGCGCTTACGCCGTCCTGCCGCTGCGCGACATCGTCGTTTTCCCGCACATGATCGTGCCGCTCTTCGTCGGCCGCGAAAAGTCGATCCGCGCCCTCGAGGAGGCGGTCCGCACCGATCGCCACATCCTGCTCGCCACGCAGATCAACGCGGGCGACGACGATCCGGCCACCGACGCGATCTACACGATCGGCACGCTGGCCAGCGTCCTGCAGCTCCTGAAGCTGCCCGACGGCACCGTGAAGGTTCTGGTCGAGGGCGCCGGCCGCGCCAAGATCCTCGGCTTCGAGACGTCGGAGGAGTTCTACGAGGCGCGCGCCCAGACGCTGACCGACGATCTCGGTGACCGCGTCGAGGCGGAGGCGCTTGCGCGCTCGGTCGTGTCCGAGTTCGAGAACTACGTGAAGCTCAACAAGAAGATCTCGCCCGAGGTCGTCTCAGCCGTCACGCAGATCGACGAGCCCTCCAAGCTCGCCGACACGGTCGGCTCGCACCTCGCCGTCAAGATCGCCGACAAGCAGGCGATCCTGGAGATCCCCACGGTGGCGCAGCGCCTGGAGCGCGTGCTGTCGCTGATGGAGAGCGAGATCTCCGTGCTCCAGGTGGAGAAGCGCATCCGGACCCGCGTCAAGCGGCAGATGGAGAAGACCCAGCGCGAGTACTACCTCAACGAGCAGATGAAGGCGATCCAGAAGGAACTCGGCGACGAGGACGGTCGCGACGAGCTGGCCGAGCTGGAGGACAAGATCGAGAAGACGAAGCTCTCCAAGGAGGCCCGCGAGAAAGCGCAGGCCGAGCTGAAGAAGCTGCGTCAGATGTCGCCGATGTCGGCTGAGGCCACGGTGGTGCGCAACTACCTCGACTGGATGCTCGGCATCCCGTGGGGCAAGCGCTCGAAGATCAAGAAGGACCTGCTCGGCGCCCAGGTGCTCCTCGACGAGGACCATTTCGGCCTCGACAAGGTGAAGGAGCGCATCGTCGAGTACCTCGCCGTGCAGCAGCGCGCCAACAAGCTCACCGGCCCGATCCTGTGCCTCGTCGGCCCTCCGGGCGTGGGCAAGACCTCGCTCGGCAAGTCGATCGCCAAGGCGACGGGGCGCGAGTTCGTGCGCATGTCGCTCGGCGGCGTGCGGGACGAGGCCGAGATCCGCGGTCACCGCCGGACCTATATCGGCTCGATGCCCGGCAAGATCGTGCAGTCCATGCGCAAGGCCAAGACCTCGAACCCGCTCATCCTGCTCGACGAGATCGACAAGATGGGCATGGATTTCCGGGGTGACCCGTCGGCCGCGCTCCTCGAGGTCCTCGACCCCGAGCAGAACGCGACCTTCAACGACCATTACCTCGAGGTCGATTACGACCTGTCGAACGTGATGTTCGTGACGACGGCCAACACCCTGAACATCCCGGCCCCGCTCATGGACCGGATGGAGGTGATCCGCATCGCCGGCTACACCGAAGAGGAGAAGCTGGAGATCGCCCGCCGCCACCTGATCCCGGGCGCGCTGAAGAAGCACGGGCTCGACGCGAAGGAATGGTCCGTTACCGACGAGGGCCTGCTCATGCTCATCCGCCGCTACACGCGGGAGGCGGGCGTGCGCAACCTGGAGCGGGAGATCTCGAACCTGATCCGCAAGGCGGTGAAGGAGATCCTGATCACCAAGGTGAAGGCCGTCACGGTGACGCCGGACAACCTGCCCGAGTTCCTGGGGCCGCCGAAGTTCCGCTACGGCGAGATCGACCCGGACGATCAGGTCGGCGTGGTCACGGGGCTCGCCTGGACCGAGGTCGGCGGCGAGTTGCTGACGATCGAGGGCGTCATGATGCCCGGCAAGGGCAAGATGACGGTCACGGGCAACCTGCGCGACGTGATGAAGGAGTCGATCTCGGCGGCGGCGAGCTACGTCCGCTCGCGGGCCATCGATTTCGGCATCGAGCCGCCGCTGTTCGAGCGCCGGGACATCCACGTCCACGTGCCGGAGGGGGCGACCCCGAAGGACGGGCCGTCGGCTGGCATCGCGATGGCGACCGCGATCATCTCGACGCTCACCGGCATCCCGGTGCGCCGCGAGGTGGCGATGACGGGCGAGGTGACGCTGCGCGGCCGGGTGCTGCCGATCGGCGGCCTCAAGGAGAAGCTGCTCGCCGCGCTCCGCGGCGGCATCAAGACGGTGCTGATCCCCGAGGAGAACGCCAAGGACATCGCTGAGGTGCCCGACAGCGTGAAGAACGGCCTCGAGATCGTGCCCGTCTCGCGGATGGATCAGGTTCTGGCCCGCGCCCTTGTGCGCCAGCCCGAGCCGATCGAGTGGGACGAGCCGATCCCCGCGGCGAAGCCCGCACGGTCCGATGACGACGGGGCGAGCCTCGTCGCCCACTGACGGGATCGCGCCTGGACGACGAACGGACGGCCCCCGGAGCCTCGGCTCGCGGGGGCCGTTCCCGTTTCGGGGACAGCTGCCGCGGTGGATCGCGCACGAAGTGCTTGCGCGGCCGGGGCGGCTTGCTTAACCCGTGCGGCGCGGGCGGTTAGCTCAGTTGGTAGAGCGTCTCCTTTACACGGAGAGGGTCGGGGGTTCGAGTCCCTCACCGCCCACCAGCCCCGGGGCACGGAACCGCTCGGACCGGACCGTACGCAGTTTCTGCGCATCCCAAGCTTGTCTGTGTCGCCCTATTCCTAACTTAGGATAGAATTAACCGAACCGGCACCCCTCCGGTCGCGGCGCGGGTGATGGCGTGAACGACAACGACTCGATCGAGGCGCTGGTGGCGCGTTGCCGGACGCTGGAGCAGGTCATCGCGCTCCTGACGGAGCACGTCTCTCCGCGCTCAGCGGCACCGCCCGCGCTGTCGGTCCGCGTCCTGAGCGCGCTCGAGGACGAGGCCGTGCGACGGGGCTTTCCCGCCTCGACCCTCGCGACGCTCCGGCGGGCCGCCGCCGTCTTGAACGGCGACCGCCGCGCGGCCGGGCAGAAGAGCGGGCCGCGCCCGTCCCTCTGACGCGTCAGCCGCCCATCACCAGAGCCCAGTAACGCCGGTAGCGGGTCGTGGGAGCGTCGGAGCGGGCGATGCCGATGCGCCGGATCTGCGGGATCAACATGTTGCGGTTGTGCTCGGGCGAGGCCTTCCAGCGGGCGAAGACGTCCTCGAAGGTTTCGGACCCGGCGGACAGGTTCTCGGCGGCGTGTGCGCGGCCGAGGCCGGCCTGCGACATCCGCGAGGTGAAGGTGCCGCCGAGATCGTGGCTGAGGCGGCCGGCGCGCGCGTTCGCGGTGGCTTGGTACGAGGCCGCCTTCACGAGGCCGGCATCGACGGTAACGGGACTGAGCCCGTGCAGGGCCCGGTAGCGGGAGATCGCGGCGGCGGCCGCCTGCTCGTCGAGGATCACGAGGCTCGTCGGCGCATCCGCCCCTGGCAGGATCGACGGCGAGCCGCAGCCGGCCAGCGAGAGGATCGCGGCCGCGAGAAGGGCCGTACGGAGGGGGACGGAGGAGGGGTGGGGCATCGGCCGTGCGGGGAAGCGTGTGGAACTGCCACCGCCTTTCGGGCGCGATGCGGCGAAAGCGGGGCGGGAGACCGGCGGCGTCCATCGCGCAGCCATCCTGTGGCCGGCGGGGCACGCTGCGAGGAGAGCGGCGGAGAGGAGCTTTGTCCGCGGGACGCGCCCCGCCATCGGGCCTCCGAGGCCGGGTTCCCGGGCGCGCCTTGTCTGCGGATTGTGCGCAATCTAAAATGGTTCCGCGACTCGCCCGCGCGGCCCTCCCGGTTCGGGGCGGCCGGCTCTCGGCCCATCACCGGAAGGTCCCCATGCTGCGGTCTGTCCTCCTCAGCGCCCCCATCCTCGCCAGTTGCGTCCTGGCCGGGCCGGTGTCCGCTCAGGACGCGGATCCGGGCGCGATCGTGAACGCGCTGGTCGCGGCCGGCGGCAATCAGCCGAAGGTGCGGGCGAGCGGGGCCAAGGGCGTCTGCGTCAAGGGCAGCTTCACGCCGACGGCCGAGGCCGCGGGCCTCTCGAAGGCGCCGCACTTCGCCAAGGCCGTGCCGCTGACGGCCCGTTTCTCGATGGGCGGCAGCAACCCCAAAGTGTCGGACAAGGCCAAGCCGATCACGCGAGGCTTCGCGATGCGCCTGAGCGACCCGGCCGGCGACATGGTCTTCGTCGTCATCTCGGCGCCGGTCTTCTCGACGCGGACGCCGCAGCAACTCCTTGAATTCGCGACGGTGCGCGCCCCCGGCCCGACGGAAAGCCCGACGCGGAGAGGATCAAGGCCTTCGGCGCAGCGAACCCGGAGACGACGCGCCAGGCTGCCTGGCTCAATGCACGTCCCGTCCCGGCGAGCTTCGCCGGCGTCGATTATTGGGGCGTGCATGCCTACACGCTGACCAACGCCAACGGCGATGCGACCGTCGCGAAGCTGAAATGGGTGGCGGCGGCCGGGCAACTCGGCCTGAGCGACGACGAGGCGAAGGCGAAACCCGACAGCTTCTACGCCGACGAGTTGAAGGAGCGCCTCTCTCAGGGTCCCGCACGCTTCGACCTCGTCGCCGTGCTGGCGGAAACGGGCGATACCACCAACGATCCGACCGTCGCGTGGCCCGAGGAGAACCGGAAGACGGTGAAGCTCGGCACCGTGGCGATCACCGCCTTGGAGCCGGATGCGACCTGCGATGCCGGGACCTTCGATCCGGTCGTGGACCTGCCCGAGGGCGTCGCCGGACCGGCTGACGATCCGATGTTCGCGATCCGCTCGCCCGCCTACGCCGTCTCCCTGTTCCGCCGGACGAACTGAGGCGGGACTGGCGCGCGACCGCACCGGCTTCGCTCAGCGCTGCCGCTTCTCAAAGGGGCTTGAAGGCGGTTCGCGGACCCGACGGTGCGGTTCGAACGATCGCGGCGCCCGCTCGACGAAGCGAGAGGCTGAAGCGAAGTCCGGTTCTGATGTTCGGAAAACGTGGCGCGGGCGACGGGGCTCGAACCCGCGACCTCCGGCGTGACAGGCCGGCACTCTAACCAACTGAGCTACGCCCGCGTGGCGTGGCCGCCTCATGCGGCGACGGCCGGGGTTTAGGTGCGCGGCCGGGGGCTGTCAAGCAGCCGGCGGCAGAATCACGGCCCGGCTCGCGCAGGACGGAAGATTCGCCGGACGCGCCCGGTCAGCGCCCGCGACAAGGCCTCCTGCGCCGATCTGCCATCTCCCGCGCCGTTGCTGGTATACCATGTCACGGGGGCGGAGCGTTGTGCGACGCGCAACGCTCTTGTTTCACCCGAACCGCTCGTCTAAGCCTCGCGCCGTGCGCTCTCTGGCATTGGAGAAATTCCATTCGCCGAGGATGACGGGAGCGCCCGCGGTCCCACACGAGCACGAGAGGCCTCGCATGACCGGCCTGCTGGCGGATTATCTTCCGCTCATCGTTTTCATCGGCGTGTCGCTGTTCATCGCGGTGGCGCTGCTCGTGGCGCCTTTCCTCGTGGCCTACAACAGCCCCGATCCGGAAAAGCTCTCGGCCTATGAGTGCGGCTTCAACGCCTTCGACGACGCGCGCATGAAGTTCGACGTGCGCTTCTATCTGGTCGCCATCCTGTTCATCATCTTCGACCTCGAAGTGGCCTTCCTGTTCCCCTGGGCCATCACCTTCGGGGAGCTTGGCTGGTACGGCTTCTGGTCGATGATGGTCTTCCTCGGCGTGCTGACGGTCGGCTTTGTCTACGAGTGGCGCAAGGGCGCCCTCGAGTGGGACTGAGCCGGATTTGAGAGACCAGCACCCGAGCCGCACACCCTCCGAGGCATTCATGGCCCTCACCACCGACTTCTCCCGCGCCCCCACGATCGCGCCGCAGCCCAAGGGCATCATCGATCCCGCCACCGGCCGGCCGATCGGCGAGAACGACCCGACCTTCCTGTCGATCAACAGCGAGCTCGCCGATCGCGGCTTCCTCGTCACCTCGGCGGACGAGCTGATCAACTGGGCCCGCACCGGCTCGCTGATGTGGATGACCTTCGGGCTCGCCTGCTGCGCGGTCGAGATGATGCAGATGTCGATGCCGCGCTACGATTGCGAGCGCTTCGGCTTCGCGCCCCGCGGCTCGCCGCGCCAATCCGACGTGATGATCGTGGCGGGCACGCTCACGAACAAAATGGCTCCCGCGCTCCGCAAGGTCTACGACCAGATGCCGGAGCCCCGCTACGTTATCTCGATGGGCTCCTGCGCGAACGGCGGCGGTTACTACCATTATTCCTACTCGGTGGTGCGCGGCTGCGACCGCGTCGTGCCCGTCGACATCTACGTGCCCGGCTGTCCGCCGACCGCGGAGGCGCTGCTCTACGGCGTGCTCCTGCTGCAGCGGAAGATCCGCCGCACCGGCACGATCGAGCGCTGAGGCACGGCCGCGATGACGAACGGCATCTCGATCCTTCCGCACACCCAGCCGGAGAGCGGCGACGCCGCGCTCCAGGCCCTCAGCGACCGCGTCGCGGCGGCGCTGGGCCCCGCGATCGTCGAGCGGCGCATCGCCTTCGGCGAGCTGACCCTGATCGTGCAGGCGAGCGACATCGTCTACGCGCTGACCTACCTGCGCGACGACCCGGCCTGCGCCTTCCGCTGCTTCATCGACATCTGTGGCGCCGATTATCCGGCCCGCGCGAAGCGCTTCGACGTCGTCTACCACCTGCTCTCGCTCCGGCATAACAGCCGCATCCGCGTGAAGGTTCAGACCGACGAGACGACGCCGGTCCCCTCCGTGATCGAGGTCTTCCCGGCCGCCAACTGGTACGAGCGCGAGACTTACGACCTCTACGGCATCCTGTTCTCGGGCCACCCGGACCTGCGCCGCCTCCTGACCGATTACGGTTTCGAGGGACACCCCTTGCGCAAGGACTTCCCGCTGACCGGCTTCGTCGAGGTCCGCTACGACCAGGACGAGGCGCGCGTCGTGTACGAGCCCGTGAAGCTCACCCAGGAATTCCGCAACTTCGACTTCCTGTCGCCGTGGGAGGGCACCGAGTACGTGCTCCCCGGCGACGAGAAGAAGTCGGTCTGAGGAGATCCCGATGACCGAGCACAACATCCGCAACTTCGCGATCAATTTCGGGCCGCAGCACCCGGCCGCGCACGGCGTGCTGCGCCTCGTGCTCGAGCTCGACGGCGAGATCGTCGAGCGCGTCGACCCGCATATCGGGCTCCTGCACCGGGGTACCGAGAAGCTGATCGAGTACAAGACCTACCTGCAGGCGACGCCCTATTTCGACCGGCTCGACTACGTCGCGCCGATGAACCAGGAGCACGCCTTCTGCCTCGCCATCGAGAAGCTCCTCGGGCTCGAGGTGCCGCGGCGGGCGAAGCTCATCCGGACGCTGTTCTGCGAGATCGGGCGGTTGCTCTCCCATCTCCTCAACGTCACCACGCAGGCGATGGACGTCGGCGCGCTGACGCCGCCCCTGTGGGGCTTCGAGGAGCGCGAGAAGCTGATGATCTTCTACGAGCGAGCCTCAGGCGCGCGGCTCCACGCCAATTACTTCCGGCCGGGCGGCGTGCACCAGGACCTGCCGCCGAAGCTCATCGACGACATCGAGGCCTTCTGCGAGACCTTCCCGCAGGTCGTCGACGACCTCGACAACCTCGTCATGGCCAACCGCATCTTCAAGCAGCGCAACGTCGACATCGGCATCGTGACGGTGGACGAGGCGATGCAATGGGGCTTCTCGGGCGTGATGGTGCGCGGCTCCGGCATCCCGTGGGACCTGCGCAAATCGCAGCCCTACGAGGCCTACGAGGAGATGGAGTTCGACATCCCCGTGGGGAAGAACGGCGACACCTACGATCGCCAGGTGATCCGCATGGAGGAGATGCGCGAATCCGTGCGCATCATGAAGCAGTGCATCGCCAAGCTCCGCGAGCCTGCCGGCCAGGGTCCGATCGCGGCCCTCGACGGCAAGGTGGCGCCGCCGCCGCGGCGCGAGATGAAGCGCTCGATGGAAGCGCTCATCCGCCACTTCAAGCTCTACACCGAGGGCTTCCACGTGCCGGAGGGTGAAGTCTACGCCGCCGTCGAGGCGCCCAAGGGCGAGTTCGGCGTCTATCTCGTCTCCGACGGCACCAACAAGCCCTACCGCTGCAAGATCCGCGCGCCCGGCTTCGCCCATCTCCAGGCGATGGACTGGATGTGCCGCGGCCACATGCTGGCCGACGTCTCCTGCGTGCTCGGCACGCTCGACATCGTGTTCGGCGAAGTGGACCGCTGAAGGCTATTTGAGAGATGGCAAACCGCAGACTAGCCCCCGCCGCCGAGCAGCCCGCGAGCTTCGCGTTCACCCCGGAGAACGCCGAGTGGGCGCAGGGGCAGATCGCCAAGTACCCGGAAGGCCGCCAGGCCTCCGCCGTCATCCCGCTCCTCTGGAAGGCGCAGGAGCAGAACGGCGGCTGGCTGCCCCGAGCCGCGATCGAGTCGGTCGCGGACCAGCTCGGCATGCCGCATATCCGCGTGCTCGAAGTCGCGACCTTCTACACGATGTTCGCGCTGGAGCCGGTCGGCCGCTACTGGATCCAGGTCTGCGGTACGGTGCCGTGCGATTCCTGCGGCTCCCGCGAGTTGAAGGCGATGCTGCACGAGCGGCTCGGGCCTCCCGGCCACGTGAGCCCGGACGGCAACTTCTCCTGGCTCGAGGTCGAGTGCCTCGGCGCCTGCTGCAACGCGCCGATGGCGCAGATCAACCACGACTATTTCGAGGATCTGACGCCCGAATCCCTCGGCAAGCTGATGGACGATCTCGCGGCCGGGCGCCCCGTGAAGGTGGGCTCGCAGATCGGGCGCACCTCGTCCGAGCCGCAGGGCGCGGTGAACACGCTGCAGGACCCCGGCCTCTTCGACGGTTCCCGCATCGGCGCGTGGCGCAAGCGCTTCGAGAACGGCCACGACGGCATCGCGGCCAACGACGAGGCCGCCTCCAGCGAGCATCGGGCCGCCAGCGAGCCGAAGCCGGCGAAACCCGATGCCGGCCGGCCAGTCGAGCGGCCGATCGCCGACGCGCCCGCCCAGCGTGCCGCCGAGGGTGAGACGCCCGTGAAATCCGGTGATCAGGCGGATGCGGCCGACCGGTCGCAATCGACCGCCCAGCACGGGGCAGCGAAGCCGGCTGAGCGCGCCGCCGCGGACGAGCCGGCGGCGGCCGAGGCCGGCGCGCAATCGGCCCTCAGGCGCGACGAGGTTCCGCCCCAGCCTGCCGCCTCCGGCGCGAGCGAGGGCGAGATCGCGGCCGAGGCCGAGGAGAGCCGCATCGAGGCGAAGCTCGCCGAACTGCCGAAGGACGCGAGCCCCGAGCAGAGGGCGGATGCCGTCGGCACGAGGCCCGCGGGTCTCGACGCGGCGCGGGCCGGTCAGCCCGACGCGCTGACGCGCATCAGGGGCATCGGACCCGGCAACGAGCGCCGCCTGCACGCGCTCGGTATCTACCATTTCGACCAGATCGCCGCTTGGACCCGTGACGAGATCGCCTGGGTCGGCACCTACCTCGCCTTCCCCGGCCGGATCGACCGCGAGGATTGGGTGGGGCAGGCCAAGGCGCTGAGCCGCTAGGGCAGGGGGACGTCGACATGCTCTCCGATCAGGATCGCATCTTCACCAACCTCTACGGCCTGCACTCGCCGGGCCTGGAGGCTGCCAAGCAGCGCGGGGCCTGGGACGGCACCAAGTTCCTCCTGGAAATGGGCCGCGACTGGATCATCGAGGAGATGAAGGCTTCGGGGCTGCGCGGCCGCGGCGGCGCCGGCTTCCCGACCGGGCTCAAATGGTCCTTCATGCCCAAGAAGTCCGACGGGCGCCCGCATTACCTCGTGGTCAACGCCGACGAGTCGGAGCCGGGCACCTGCAAGGACCGGGAGATCATGCGGCACGACCCGCATCTCCTGATCGAGGGCTGCATGCTCGCCTCGTTCGCGATGAACGCGCATGCCTGCTACGTCTACATCCGCGGCGAGTACGTCGCCGAGAAGCATGCCCTGCAGCGCGCCGTCGACGAGGCCTACGAGGCCCGCCTCGTCGGCCAGGACAACGTGCACGGCTACCCCTTCGACATCTACGTCCACCACGGGGCGGGCGCCTACATCTGCGGCGAGGAGACGGCGCTCATCGAGAGCCTCGAGGGCAAGAAAGGCATGCCGCGCCTCAAGCCCCCGTTCCCGGCCAATATGGGCCTCTATGGCTGCCCCACGACGGTCAACAACGTCGAGTCGATCGCGGTGGCCGGCACCATCCTGCGCCGCGGCGGCGCGTGGTTCGCGGGCCTCGGGGGCAAGAACAACACCGGCACGAAGCTGTTCTGCGTCTCCGGCCACGTCAACAAGCCCTGCAACGTCGAGGAGGAGCTCGGGATCACCTTCCGCGAGCTGATCGACAAGCATTGCGGCGGCATGCGCGGCGGCTGGGACAACCTGCTCTGCTCGATCCCCGGCGGCTCCTCGGTGCCGCTGGTGCCGGCCGAGCAGATCATCGACGCCAAGATGGACTTCGACACCCTGCGCAACCTCGGCTCCGGCCTCGGCACCGCGGCGGTGATCGTCCTCGACAGATCCACCGACATCGTCCAGGCGATCGCCCGCATCGCCTATTTCTACAAGCACGAGAGCTGCGGCCAGTGCACGCCCTGCCGCGAGGGCACGGGCTGGATGTGGCGCGTGATGCTGCGCATGGCGGAAGGGCGCGCCCAGAAGCGCGAGATCGACATGCTGTTCGACGTGACGAAGCAGATCGAGGGCCACACGATCTGCGCGCTCGGCGACGCCGCGGCCTGGCCGATCCAGGGCCTGATCCGGCACTACCGTCCCGAGATCGAGAAGCGGATCGACCGCTACAGCGCCAACCCGCACAGCGACCCCGTGCCGATGGCGGCGGAGTGATCACGCCCGCCGCGATGCAGTTCGAGACTGAGAAGCACGTATGACCAAGATCGTCGTCGACGGCACCGAGGTCGATGTCCCGGCCGAGTACACCCTGCTCCAGGCCTGCGAGGTCGCGGGCGCGGAGATCCCGCGCTTCTGCTTCCACGAGCGGCTGTCGATCGCCGGCAATTGCCGCATGTGCCTCGTGGAGCTGAAAGGCGCGCCGAAGCCGGTCGCCTCCTGCGCCTACGCGGTGAAGGATTGCCGGCCGGGCCCGAACGGCGAGCCGCCGGAGGTGCTGACGCGCTCCGGCCAGACCAAGAAGGCCCGCGAGGGGGTGATGGAGTTCCTCCTCATCAATCACCCGCTGGATTGCCCGATCTGCGACCAGGGCGGCCATTGCGACCTGCAGGATCAGGCGATGGCCTACGGCGTCGACTCGACCCGCTACGGCGAGAACAAGCGCGCCGTCGAGGAGAAGTACATCGGCCCGCTGGTGCGGACGGCCATGAACCGCTGCATCCACTGCACCCGCTGCGTGCGCTTCCTCGCGGAGGTGGCCGGCGTTCCGGATCTCGGCGCGATCGGCCGCGGCGAGGACATGGAGATCACGAGCTACCTTGAGCAGGCGATGCATTCCGAGCTGCAGGGGAACGTCGCCGACCTCTGCCCGGTGGGCGCGCTCGTGCACAAGCCGCAGAGCTACAACGTCCGCCCCTGGGAGCTGACCAAGACCGACTCGGTCGACGTGATGGACGCGGTCGGCTCGGCGATCCGCGTCGATTCCCGCGGCCGCGAGGTCATGCAGATCGAGCCGCGCGTCAACGAGGCGATCAACGAGGAGTGGATCTCCGATAAGACCCGCCACTCCGTCGACGGGTTGCGCCTGCAGCGCCTCGACCGACCGTATCTGCGCGAGAACGGGCGGCTTCGTCCCGCCACCTGGGGCGAGGCCTTCGGCGCCATCGCCGCCCGGATGAAGGGTGCGGACCCGAAGCGGGTGGGCGCCCTCGTCGGCGACCTCGCGGCCGTGGAGGAGACCTTCGCGCTGAAGGCCTTGATGACGGCACTGGGCGTGGCGAACCTCGACTGCAGGCAGGCGGGCGAGAAGCTCGATCCGGCCTGGGGCCGGGCCGCCTACACGTTCGGGCCGACCATTCCCGGCATCGAGGAGGCGGATGCGATCCTGCTCGTCGGCGCCAACCCGCGCCTCGAGGCGTCGCTCCTCAACGTCCGCATCCGCAAGCGCTGGCGCATGGGCCCGCTGCCGGTCGGACTGATCGGCGAGCCGGCGGACCTCACCTATCCCCACATCCAACTCGGCGCCGGCCCTGAGACGCTGGCCGACATCGCCGCGGGCAGGCACAGCTTCGCCGAGACGCTGAAGGCGGCCGCGAAGCCGGTCGTGATCGTGGGCATGGGCGCGCTCGCGCGCCCGGACGGCGCCGCGATCCTCGCCGCCGCCGCGGCACTGGCGAAGGATGTCGGCGCGGTGAGCCCGGAGTGGCACGGCTTCGGTGTGCTGCACACGGCGGCCGCCCGCGTCGGCGCCCTCGATCTCGGCTTCGTGCCGGGCGATGGCGGCCTCGACGTCGCCGGGATGGTCGCGCCCGGCGCCCTCGACGTGATTTTCAATCTCGGCGCCGACGAGGTCGAGATCGGCGCGGGCGCCTTCGTGGTCTACCAGGGCACCCACGGCGACCGCGGCGCCTCCCGCGCCGACGTGATCCTGCCGGGCGGCGCCTACACCGAGAAGAACGCGACCTACGTCAACCTCGAGGGCCGCGTGCAATGGGCGAACCGCTCGTCCTTCCCGCCGGGCGACGCCCGTGAGGATTGGGCGATCCTGCGCGCCCTCTCCGACGTGCTGGGCCAACGCCTGCCCTACGACTCGCTGACCGCGCTCCGCCGGGCGCTCTACGCCGACCACCCGCATCTCGCGGCGGTCGACGCGGTGGAGCCGTCCGACGCAGTCGCTGCGGTCGATACCCTGGCCGGTCTCGGCGGCACGCCCGGTCGCGAGCCGTTCCGCTCGCCGATCCTCGACTTCTACCTCACCAACCCGATCGCCCGCGCCTCGCGGGTGCTCGCCGAGTGCTCGAGCCTCGCCCGCGGGCGCGCGCTCGAGGCCGCGGAATAAGGCCCGCACCGATGACCTTCTGGGAAGTGCTCGGCACCGTCCTCCTGATCGCGCTGAAGAGCTTCGTGCTGCTCGCCGCGCTCCTCGTCTTCATCGCCTACGCGCTCTTGGCCGACCGGAAGATCTGGGCGGCCGTGCAACTGCGCCGCGGCCCGAACGTGGTCGGGCCCTGGGGCCTGCTGCAATCCTTCGCCGACCTGCTGAAGTTCGTCCTCAAGGAGCCCGTGATCCCGGCGGGCGCCAACAAGGCCATCTTCCTCCTGGCGCCCCTCGTCTTCGCGACGCTGGCGCTCGCCTCCTGGGCGGTGATCCCGCTGGCCGAGGGCTGGGCCATCGCCGACATCAACGTCGGCATCACCTACATCTTCGCGATCTCGTCGCTCGGCGTCTACGGCGTCATCATGGGTGGCTGGGCCTCGAACTCGAAATACGCCTTCCTCGGCGCGCTCCGCTCGGCCGCCCAGATGATCTCCTACGAGGTCTCCCTCGGCTTCGTGATCATCTGCGTGCTGCTCTGCGCGGGAAGCCTCAACCTCTCGCGCATCGTGATGGCGCAGGACACGAGCCTCGGCATCCTCGGCTGGTACTGGCTCTGGCTGTTCCCGATGTTCGTGGTGTTCTTCATCTCGGCGCTCGCCGAGACGAACCGCCCGCCCTTCGACCTGCCGGAGGCCGAATCCGAGCTCGTGGCCGGCTACATGGTCGAATACTCCTCCACCCCGTACCTGCTCTTCATGCTCGGCGAGTACGTGGCGATCATGACCATGTGCGCGCTCGGCACCGTGCTCTTCCTCGGCGGCTGGCTCTCGCCGATCCCGTTCGCGCCCTTCACCTGGGTGCCGGGCGTGATCTGGTTCGCGATCAAGGCGAGCTTCCTGTTCTTCATGATCGCCATGGTGAAGGCCATGGTGCCCCGCTATCGCTACGACCAGCTCATGCGGCTGGGCTGGAAGGTCTTCCTGCCGCTCTCGCTGATCTCGGTCGTCGTCGTCGCCTTCGTCCTCAAGCTCACCGGCCTCGCGCCGGGCGCCTGAGCCACAGCCAATCGGAGATCGCGCCATGAAGCTCGATCAGGTCGCCAAGGGCCTTCTGCTCAAGGAGTTCGTGTCGGGGTTCGCCCTCGCCATGAAGTACTTCTTCAAGCCCAAGGCCACGATCAACTACCCCTTCGAGATGGGCCACCGCGGCCCGCGCTTCCGGGGCGAGCATGCGCTGCGCCGCTACCCGAACGGCGAGGAGCGCTGCATCGCCTGCAAGCTCTGCGAGGCGATCTGCCCGGCCCAGGCCATCACCATCGAGGCGGGCCCCCGCCGCAACGACGGCACGCGGCGCACCACGCGCTACGACATCGACATGGTGAAGTGCATCTATTGCGGCATGTGCCAGGAGGCCTGCCCGGTGGACGCCATCGTCGAGGGGCCGAATTTCGAGTTCTCGGTCGAGACCCGCGAGGAGCTTCTCTACGACAAGGAGAAGCTGCTCCTGAACGGGGACCGCTGGGAGCGCGAGATCGCTCGCAACATCGCGATGGACGCCCCCTATCGCTAGAGCCAAACCGAAGCCCACGCTGTTGTGCCGTGCAGCAGCGGGGCCTATAGACGGGCCGCCCGCGCGACCTGATCGTTCACGAGGCAGAAGGGGCCGCGCCACGCGGCTGACGCCGACAATCCGATGACTGCAGCCGCCGCCTTCTTCTACCTGTTCGCGAGCGTCGCCATCGCCTCGGGCTTCATGGTGATCGCCTCCCGCAATCCCGTCGCCTCGGTGCTGTTCCTGATCTTGGCCTTCGTCAACGCGGCCGGTCTGTTCGTGCTGATGGGCGCCGAGTTCCTGGCCATGATTCTCGTCGTCGTCTACGTCGGCGCGGTCGCGGTGCTGTTCCTGTTCGTCGTGATGATGCTCGACGTCGACTTCGCGGAGCTGCGCCAGGGCTTCCAGCAATACCTGCCGGTCGGTGCGCTGATCGGCGCGATCTTCCTGATCGAGCTCGTCCTCGTGGTCGGCTCCTGGACGATCGATCCCGGCCTCGTCCAGGCGCCGCTCGGCAACGTCGCGGCGGGCGAGAGCTTCACGAACACCGCCGCGCTCGGCCGCGTGCTCTACACGGAATACGCTTACTTCTTCCAGATCGCGGGCCTCGTGCTCCTCGTCGCGATGATCGGCGCGATCGTGCTGACGCTGCGCGACCGGCCGGGCGTGAAGCGCCAGAACATCGCGGTCCAGAACGCTCGCACGCAGGGCATGGCCGTCGAGACCCGCAAGGTGCCCTCGCGCCAGGGCGTCGAGGTCTGAAATCCTCCCTCCCCGTGCGGGGAGGGACCGAAGGGTGGCGGCGCCGGACGAGGCTCGGCGGTGCCTCCGAAAACGATCCCCGCCTCCGCCTCCCCCGCAGGGGGAGGAGAGCAGGTCGGAGCTTGAGGAAACGATGATCGGACTGAGCCACTACCTCACGGTCGCCGCGATCCTGTTCACGCTCGGCGTGCTCGGCATCTTCATCAACCGCAAGAACGTCATCGTGATCCTGATGTCGGTGGAGCTGATCCTGCTCGCCGTGAACATCAACCTCGTGGCGTTCTCCACCCATCTCAATGACATCACGGGGCAGGTCTTCGCGCTGTTCGTCCTCACGGTCGCCGCCGCGGAGGCCGCCATCGGCCTCGCCATCCTCGTCGTGTTCTTCCGAAACCGCGGCTCCATCGCGGTCGAGGACGTGAGCATGATGAAGGGCTGACGCGAAGTCGCCGCCTGGACCCCCTTGGACTCGACGCGCGGCCGACGACGCCGCGCGAGGCCGGACGCTAGAGAACGATGTATCACGCGATCGTCTTCTTCCCCCTCATCGGCGCGCTCGTCGCCGGCCTGTTCGGCCGCTACCTCGGCGCGCGGGTCTGCGAGTACATCACCACGAGTTGCCTCGCCTTCGCGGCGCTGCTCTCCTGGGGCGTCTTCTTCGAGGGAGGCGACCACGCGACGCGCGTGCAGGTCGCGACCTGGTTCACGGCAGGCGACCTCGTCGTCGATTGGGCCTTCCGCATCGACACGTTGACCAAGGTGATGCTCGTCGTCGTCACCACGGTCTCGACCCTCGTGCACTTCTACTCCATCGGCTACATGGAGGAGGATCCGCACCGGCCGCGCTTCTTCGCTTACCTGTCGCTGTTCACCTTCGCCATGCTGATGCTGGTGACGGCCGACAACCTCGTGCAGATGTTCTTCGGCTGGGAAGGCGTCGGACTCGCCTCCTACCTGCTGATCGGCTTCTGGTACGAGAAGCCCTCCGCGAACGCCGCCGCGATGAAGGCCTTCATCGTCAACCGCGTCGGCGATTTCGGCTTCTCCCTCGGCATTTTCCTCGTCTTCGTTCTGTTCAACTCGGTCGCCTTCGACGGCATCTTCCCCCGCGTGAACGAGCTCAAGGACGCGCATTTCCACTTCCTCGGCTACGATTGGCACGCCCTGACGCTCGCCTGCCTGCTCCTGTTCATGGGCGCGATGGGCAAGTCGGCGCAGTTCCTGCTGCACACGTGGTTGCCCGACGCCATGGAGGGACCGACACCGGTCTCGGCGCTGATCCACGCCGCCACTATGGTGACGGCCGGTGTCTTCATGGTGGCGCGCCTCTCGCCGCTGTTCGAGCTCGCCCCGAACGCGCTCATCGTCGTCACGGTCATCGGCGGCATCACCGCCTTCTTCGCCGCGACCGTCGGCCTCGTGCAGAACGACATCAAGCGGGTCATCGCCTACTCGACCTGCTCGCAGCTCGGCTACATGTTCGTGGCGCTGGGCGTCGGCGCCTACTCGGTCGGCATCTTCCACCTGTTCACGCACGCCTTCTTCAAGGCGCTGCTCTTCCTCGGGGCCGGCTCGGTCATCCACGCGATGCACCACGAGCAGGACATGCGGAACATGGGGGCGTTGCGTCCCTACATCCCCTTCACCACCGCCATGATGGCGATCGGCACGCTCGCTCTGATCGGCTTCCCCTTCACGGCCGGCTACTACTCGAAGGACGCGATCATCGAGGCGGCCTACGCCTCGACGCGGCCGGGCCACACGCTGGCCTTCATGGCGACCGTGATCGCCGCCTTCTTCACCTCGTTCTATTCCTGGCGCCTGTTCTTCATGACCTTCGAGGGCCCGGCCCGCTGGGTCGACCACGGCGCGCACGGGCATGACGACCACCACGCGGCCGTCGCGCATGCGGGCGCTCACGGCCATGCCGACGCGCATCAGGCGGACGGGCTGCCCGGCCATCACGAGGGCGTCGCGCACGACGATAAGGGCCACGACGTCGAGCCCGCCTCGCACAGCGCCATCGAGCACCACGACCACCACCCGCACACGCCGCACGAGAGCCCGCTCACGATGACGATCCCGCTGGCGATCCTCGCCTTCGGGGCGTTGTTCGCCGGCCTGATCTTCAAGGACCGCTTCATCGGCGAGGGCATGGAGGCGTTCTGGGGCCACGCGCTCGCGCACGGGCCGGACAACCACATCATGCACGAGATGCATCACGTCCCGGGCTGGGTCGTGTCCTCGCCCTTCATCATGCTGGTGCTCGGCTTCCTGCTCGCCTTCTGGATGTACATCCGCCGGCCGGAACTGCCGGGCCGCCTCGCCGCGCAGCAGCCGGTCCTGTACCGGTTCCTCCTCAACAAGTGGTACTTCGACGAGATCTACGACCGCATCTTCGTGCGGCCGGCCAAGGATTTCGGCCTGTTCCTCTGGAAGGAGGGCGACGGCCGCGTCATCGACGGGATGGGCCCGAACGGCATCGCCGCCCGCGTGGTGGACGTGACTCGCGGCGTGGTCCGCCTCCAGACCGGCTACGTCTACCACTATGCCTTCGTGATGCTCGTCGGCGTCGCCGGCCTGATCAGCTGGTACCTGATGTCCGGCCTGCCGAAGGGCGGGCACTGATGGCCGTCAACGAGAAGAACGGGAACCTCCGCTGATGTTCGGCCTCGGCATCCTCTCCGGCCTGCTGATCGTGCCCCTCGCCGGCGCGGCCTTCATCCTCACGCTGAACGGCGACGAGGAGAGCGTGAAGCGCAACGCCCGCTGGGCGGCGCTCGCGACGACGATCGTCACGTTCCTCCTCTCGCTCGTGGCCTGGGGCCGCTACGACGCGACCTCGTCGAGCTTCCAACTCGTCGAGAGCCACGCATGGCTCACTGACACGATCCGCTTCAAGCTCGGCGTCGACGGCTTCTCGATGCCGCTGATCCTGCTCACGACCTTCCTGATGCCGTTCTGCATTGGCGCCTCGTGGCACGCGATCGAGAGCCGGGTGAAGGAGTACTTCGTCGCCTTCCTGGTCCTCGAGACGACCATGATCGGCGTGTTCCAGGCCCTCGACCTGGTGCTGTTCTACCTGTTCTTCGAGGCCGGCCTGATCCCGATGTTCCTGATCATCGGCATCTGGGGCGGCAAGCGGCGCATCTACGCGAGCTTCAAGTTCTTCCTCTACACGCTGCTCGGGTCGGTGCTGATGCTGCTCGCCATCATGGCGATGTACTGGCACGCCGGCACCACCGACATCCCGACGCTCCTGCAGACGCGCTTCCCGACGCAGATGCAGACCTGGCTCTGGCTCGCCTTCTTCGCCTCGTTTGCCGTGAAGATGCCGATGTGGCCGGTCCATACCTGGCTCCCCGACGCCCACGTCGAGGCGCCGACCGCGGGCTCGGTGATCCTGGCCGGCATCCTCCTGAAGATGGGCGGATACGGATTCATCCGGGTCTCGCTGCCGATGTTCCCGGACGCCTCGCAGAGCTTCGCGCCCCTCGTGTTCGCCCTCTCCGTGATCGCGATCATCTTCACCTCGCTGATCGCGATGATGCAGACCGACATCAAGAAGCTGATCGCCTACTCGTCGGTTGCCCATATGGGCTTCGTGACGCTGGGCCTCTTCACGATGAACGAGCAGGGCATCCAGGGCGCGCTGTTCCTGATGATCTCGCACGGCATCGTGTCCGGCGCGCTCTTCCTCTGCGTCGGCGTGATCTACGACCGGATGCACACCCGCGAGATCGCTGCCTATGGCGGCCTCGTGAACCGGATGCCGCTCTACGCGGTGGCCATGATGGTCTTCACGATGGCCAATGTCGGCCTGCCGGGGACGTCGGGCTTCGTCGGCGAGTTCCTGGCGATGACCGGCGCCTTCAAGGCGAATCCGACGGTCGCCTTCTTCTCGGTCTTCGGCATCATCCTGTCGGCGGGCTACGCGCTCTGGCTCTACGCCCGGGTGATCTACGGCAATCTCGAGAAGCCCTCGCTCAAGGGCATCCTCGATCTCGACAACCGCGAGAAGCTGATCCTCGCGCCGCTCGTCGCGCTGACGATCTATTACGGCGTGCACCCGGCCCCGATCCTCGACACGTTCGCGCCCTCCACCGAGGCGCTGATGGCGAGCATCAAGACCGCCCTCTCGAACACGCAGACCGCGGCCGCCGCGCTGCCCGTCGCGCGCTGAAGGCAAACGGAATCATGACCGCCGCCCAGACCGTCCTTCCGACCCTCGCGCCGCTCCTGCCCGAGTTGATCCTCGCCATCGGCGTCATGGTGCTGATCCTCTACGGCGCCTTTCGCGGCGAGCGCTCGGTGGAGGGCGTCAACGTCGGCGCGCTGCTCCTGCTGCTGCTGGCCTTCTTCGTGGTGGTCTCGCAGCCCGCCGGCATGAAGGTTACGACGCTGTCCGGCGCCTTCATCTCGGACGCCTTCTCGCGGGTGATGAAGGGGCTGATCCTGCTCGGATCGTCCGCCACGATCCTGCTCTCGCGCGACTATTTCCAGCGCGAGCGCATCGACCGGTTCGAGTACCCGATCCTGATCGTCCTGTGCACGATCGGCATGATGGTGATGGCCTCGGCCAACGACCTCATCGCCCTCTATCTCGGTCTGGAGCTTCAATCGCTCGCCGCCTACGTCATCGCCGCCTTCCACCGCGACAACCTGCGGTCGACGGAGGCCGGGCTGAAGTACTTCGTGCTCGGCGCGCTCTCCTCCGGCATGCTGCTCTACGGCGCCTCGCTGGTCTACGGCTTCACCGGCACCGTCTCCTTCCCGGGCATCGTCTCGGCGCTGCACGGCGAGGCGGGCTTCGGCATCGTCCTCGGCATCGTGTTCGTGGCCGCGGGCGTCGCCTTCAAGATGTCGGCGGTGCCGTTCCATATGTGGACGCCCGACGTCTACGAGGGCTCGCCGACGCCGGTGACCGCGTTCTTCGCCTCCGCGCCCAAGATGGCCGCGGTCGCGATGACGGTGCGCGTCTTCATCGGCGCCTTCCCGGACGTCACCGCGATCTGGCAGCAGATCATCGTGTTCGTCGCGATCGCCTCGATGGCGCTCGGTTCCTTCGCGGCGATCGGCCAGCGCAACATCAAGCGCCTGATGGCCTACTCGTCGATTGGCAACATCGGCTACGCGCTGATCGGCCTCGCCGCCGGCTCCCAGGAGGGCGTGCAGGGCGTGGTGATCTACATGATCATCTACCTTGCCATGACGCTCGGCGCCTTCGCGATCATCCTCTCGCTGCGGCGGCGCGACGAGATGTTCGAGACGATCGACGATCTCTCGGGGCTCTCGCGCACGCACCCGGTGCTCGCCTTCTGCCTCGCGATGATGATGTTCTCGCTCGCCGGCATCCCGCCGCTCGCCGGCTTCTTCGCGAAGTTCTACGTCTTCGCCGCCGCCATCAAGGCGGGCCTCGTGACCCTCGCCGTGATCGGCGTGGTGACGAGCGTGGTCGGCGCCTATTACTACCTGCGCATCGTCAAGGTGATGTATTTCGACGAGGCGAAGGCGCCCTACGAATCGATGGCGCCGGGTCTCCGGATCGTGCTCGCCATCTCCAGCGTCGTCGTGATCCTGTTCTTCCTGCTGCCGGGCCCTCTCCGGGGCGCTGCGGACGCCGCGGCGAAGTCGCTGTTCTGAGCCTCCGTTGAGCTACCGGCTCAGCGAGGCGGCCCGGGCGGCGGGGCATCGCCTCCACGTCCACGAGAGCCTCGGCTCGACGAACACGGAGGCGTTGGAGCGTGCGCGCGCGGGCGAGACCGGCCCACTCTGGGTCGTCGCCCGCCGTCAGGAGGCCGGGCGCGGCCGCCGCGGCAATGCCTGGACGACGCTGCCCGGCAACCTCGCCGCCAGCCTGCTCTGGCCGGTCGCGGGCGTCGAGCCGGACAGGGTCGCGACCCTCGGTTTCGTGGCCGGCGTCTCGCTGGCGGCCGCGATCGCGGATGCCTGCGGCACCGTGCCGGGCTGCGATTCGGACGGCGGCTCCCGATCTATCGCCTTGAAATGGCCGAACGACGTGCTGGCGAAGGGCGCCAAGCTCGCCGGCATCCTGCTCGAGGCGGAGGTGCTGCCCGGCGGGCGGCGGGCGGTAGTGATCGGCTTCGGCGTCAACGTCGCGGCTTCCCCGAAGGCCTGCCCTACGCGGCGACGTCGCTCTCCGCACTGGGAAGCGGGGCCGGGGCGGAGAAAGTTCTTGAATTCCTCTCCGGCCATGTCACCGAGGCGGCGCGCCTCTGGGAGGGCGGACGGAATTTTGCGGGCATTCGCGCGCGCTGGCTGGCGCGGGCGGCCGGGCTCGGATCGCGGATCGCGGTCCGTACCGGCGCCGAGACGCTGGAAGGCCTGTTCGACACGATCGACGAGGGGGGGCGGCTCGTGATCCTCGCCCCGGACGGCACGCGCAGGACCGTGACGGCGGGCGAGGTGCATTTCGGGACGGCCGCGACGGCGGCGAGAGTTTGGGTTTGACTTGATGACGACAGGGCAAGACGAGCTCGTCTTCCTGCCGCTCGGCGGCGTGGGCGAGATCGGGATGAATGCGGGGCTCTACGGGTTCGGCCCGGAGAAGCGCCGGAAATGGATCATGGTCGATTGCGGCATGGGCTTCGCGGGCGAGGAGGCGATGCCGGGCATCGACCTCATGTTCCCCGATCTCAGCTTCATCGAGGAGCGCAAGGCCGATCTCCTCGGGATCTTCATCACGCACGCGCACGAGGATCACATCGGGGCAATCAGCGAGCTGTGGCCGCGCCTGCGCGCGCCGGTCTACGCCACCCGCTTCGCCAAGAACCTCCTGGAGACGCGCCGCCTCGGCGAGCCGGGCGCTCCGAAGGTGGAGCTCAAGGAGGTCGTGCCGGGCCGCCGCGTCACGGTCGGCCCCTTCGACATCGAGTTCGTGCCGGTCTCGCACTCGATCCCCGAGTCGAACGCGGTGGCGATCCGCACCGCCCACGGTCTCGTCGTCCACACGGGCGACTGGAAGCTCGACGCGACGCCGATCCTCGGCGACGTCACCGAGGAGGCTTCGTTCCGCAAGCTCGGCGACGAGGGCATCCTGGCACTCGTCTGCGATTCGACCAACGTCGTGCGCGAGGGCCGCTCTCCGAGCGAGGCCGAAGTCGCCGCGACCTTGAAGCGCCTGATCACGGAATCGCCCCACCGGGTCGCGGTGACGACGTTCGCTTCGAACGTCGCCCGCATCCGCGCGGTGGCGGAGGCGGCGCAATCCTGCGGGCGCCAGGTGGTCGCGGTCGGCCGGGCCATGGACCGCGTCATCGCCGTCGCCCGGGAATGCGGCTACCTCGACGGCCTGCCCGACTTCCTGAACCAGGATTCCTACGGCAACATTCCCCGAGACCGGGTGGTCGCTCTGCTCACGGGCTCGCAGGGCGAGGCGCGGGCGGCGCTGGCGCGGGTCTCCCGTCGGGATCACCCGAACGTCACGCTCGCGGGCGGAGACCGGGTGATCTTCTCCTCGCGTGCCATCCCCGGCAACGAGCGGGACGTCGGCTCGATCATCAACGACCTGATCGAGCAGGGCGTCGAGGTGGTGACCGACCGGACCGAGCTCGTCCACGTCTCCGGCCATCCGCGCCGGGAGGAGATGGTCGAGATGTACGCCTGGACCCGGCCGCGCACCGCAATCCCCGTCCATGGCGAGGCGCTCCACCTCGACGAGCACGCCCGCTTCGCCCGGGCGCAGGGCGTCCAAAATGTGGTCAAGGCGCGCAACGGCAGCCTGATCCGCCTCGCGCCCGGCACGCCCGAAGTGGTCGAGCACGTCAAGGCCGGGCGCCTGTTCAAGGACGGCAACGTCCTCGTCGACGACAAGGACCGGGCGATCCCCGAGCGGCGCAAGCTCGCGATGGCCGGCTTGGTCTCGGTCGCCATCGCCATCGACGAGGACGGCGACGTCGCGGGCGAGCCGGCCGTCGACATCATCGGCCTGCCGAACCGCGGCCGCGACGGCGAGCCCCTGATCGACACGGTGGTCGACATCGTCTCGCGGACGCTGTCCGGCCTCTCGAAGGGCAAGCGCCGGGACGCCGACGCGGTCGAGAAGGCGGTCGATCGCGCCATCCGCTCCGGCGTCAACGAGGCCTGGGGCAAGAAGCCCGCCTGCCACGTGCAGGTGGTCGAGGTGTGATAGGAAAGCGATGAACCCCCTCCCCCTTGCGGGGAGGGCGGAATCTGGGACCGGGAGGAAACGACATGATCGGGCGGCTCAACCACGTGGCCATCGCGGTGCGCGATCTCGCAGCGGCTTCGGCCGTCTACCGGGACACGCTCGGCGCCAAGCTCTCCGAGCCGCTGCCGCAGCCCGAGCACGGCGTCACCGTCGTGTTCGTGGAGCTGCCCAACAGCAAGATCGAGCTGATGGAGCCGCTGGGCGAGGGCTCGCCGATCGAGAGCTTCGTCGAGCGCAATCCGGGCGGCGGCATCCACCACGTCTGCTACGAGGTGGACGACATCATCGCGGCCCGGGACCGCCTCAAGGGCCAGGGCGCGCGGGTGCTCGGCACCGGCGAGCCGCGCATCGGCGCGCACGGCAAGCCCGTGCTGTTCCTGCACCCCAAGGACTTCCTCGGCACCCTCGTCGAGCTGGAGCAGGTCTGAGAGCGGTGGGCGGGACGATGCACGCGCTGAGCCGCTCGACGCCGCTCACCGTCGCGGCCGTGATGGTGCTGGCCAGCGGCTTCGTGGCGCTGGCCGTGAGCCTGTTCAAGCTCACGATCGGCGGTGCGGCCGCCCTCTACTTCGTGCTGTGGTGGACGCTGCTCTTCGCAATCCTGCCCATCCGCAACCAGCCCGAGACCCGGCCCGAGCACATCGTGCCGGGCCAGGATCCCGGCGCGCCGGCCCTGCCGCGGCTGCGCGAGAAGGCGATCTGGACGAGCCTGTTCGCGGGCGGGGCCTTCCTCGCGGCGCTGGCCGTCTTCCCGCTCGCGGGTTTGTAACCGGCCCTTCGATTGACAGGCCGCAAGGCCCTCCCGACAACCCATGACAAGACGTGCGGGTGCACCCGACGCGTCACGTGGATCGGGAGGAGCCTATGCTGCCGCAGGCCGGACAGGTGCGGAGCAGCGAAGCGGGCGAGGCCGGCGCGGGACGTAGGCGCTGGCTCCTGCCCACCATGCTGGCCCTG
Organism: Methylobacterium durans; assembly: GCF_003173715.1. Lineage (NCBI taxonomy): Bacteria > Pseudomonadati > Pseudomonadota > Alphaproteobacteria > Hyphomicrobiales > Methylobacteriaceae > Methylobacterium > Methylobacterium durans. The sequence continues at coordinate 3,100,878 of NZ_CP029550.1, forward strand.
TTCTTCACCTGGGGGCTGGCCACCGTCCTCGTCGACATCATCACGCCGAAGCTGAAGAGCCTGTTCGCCCTGAGCTACGCCGAGGCGACGCTCACCCAGTTCTGCTTCTTCCTCGCCTACGCCATCGTCTCCCTGCCGGCGGGCCTGCTCGTCGCCCGCATCGGCTACATGCGCGGCCTCGTGCTCGGCCTCGTCGTGATGGCGGCGGGCGGACTGATGTTCGCGCCGGCCGCGAGGGTCGGGCTCTACCCGCTCTTCCTCCTCGCCCTCTTCGTGATGGCCTCCGGCATCGCCGTCCTGCAGGTGGCGGCCAACCCCCTGGTGACGAAGCTCGGCCCCGCCGCACAGGCGCCGAGCCGGCTGACGCTCGCCCAGACCTTCAACTCGCTCGGCACCACGGTCGGTCCGGCGATCGGCGCCTGGGCGATCCTCTCGCACGGGCCGGCGACGCCGCCCGACCCGGCGGCGCTCGCGCCCGAGGCACTCGCCGCAGCGCGGCAGGCGGAGGCCGCCGTGCTGCAGACGCCGTTCCTCGTCATCGCGGGCGGCCTGATCGGCCTCGCGATCCTGTTCTGGTCCGTGCGCTCCTGGGTCCGGGAGGACGTGCAGGCCGGGTCGGTGCGCGGGCTCGGCCTCGACCTCCTGCGGAGGCCGCGCCTCGCCCTCGGGGCGGCGGCCATCTTCCTCTACGTCGGCGCCGAGGTCGCGATCGGCACGCTGATGGTGAGCTACCTCGAGCAGCCGCGGGTGCTCGGGGCGGACCCCGCGACCGCCGGTCACCTCCTCAGCTTCTACTGGGGTGGGGCGCTCGTCGGGCGCATCGTCGGCAGCTTCGCCCTGCGCTACGTCCGGGCCGGCGCCGCGCTCGCGGCCTGCGCCGTCGCAGCGGGGTTGCTAGCCACCGTGTCGGGCCTGTCCGAGGGGCCGCTCGCCGCCTGGACGCTGCTCGCCGTGGGGCTCGCCAACGCCATCATGTTCCCGACGATCTTCGCTCTGGCGATCGACGGGCTCGGCGAGCGCACGGCGCAGGGCGCGGGCATCGTCTGCGTCGCCATCGTCGGAGGCGCCATCATCCCCGTCGTGACAGGGTATCTCGCCGACCACGTCGGCCTCAGCTTCGCGCTCGGCGCGCCGGTTCTCTGCTATCTCTGCATCGCGGCCTACGCCCTCGCCAACCTGCGTGAGCCCGCGCAGGAGGGCGCCACGTCGCCGAGCGGGGCGATCGCCTGACGCGGTGGCCCCGGCTCCAAGGTCGGGACGGCCCCGCGCCCGCTGAAATTGCGGCGGCCGCTCGGATTCAAGCAAAAGGGAGGTGCCGGTCAGGTCGGCAGGCTAGGTCGAGGGGGCCCGAAAAACAAAAAAGCAAGGCGATACGCCTTGCTTGAAGAGCTGTTGCTCGTCTCAGCCTTGAATTATCCTACGCATTGCCTGCGTGGCGGCTGAATGTTCCTCCCAAGACTCGGACCGTGCGCTGCCTCTGGACGGCTGCGCGACCATCGCGGCGTCGCTTATAGGAATAAGATTTCGTGCTGTCACGGGGGCTGGAGCAGAAATCTGCGTTTTTTTGCCGGCGATGCGGCAAACCGTCCCGAAGCAACCATCCGGACCGCGAACAAAGGCCGAGTCCGGATCGCGACTGGCCGCCCCGGCGCGGCCGGCGGCCCTCGCAGGCGTCTGCGGCGCTTGTGTTTTCCCGATGCAATGTGTTGTGTGCCCCGGCGCGCCGGGGACACCCCCGGCCAGCGAGCTTTCGGACACGACTTGGGCTTCCCATGCGCCTTTCCCGCTATTTCCTGCCCACCCTGCGCGAGACGCCGAAGGAAGCCGAGATCGTCTCGCACCGGCTGATGCTTCGCGCGGGCCTCGTCCGCCAGGAATCGGCCGGCATCTATGCGTGGCTGCCGCTGGGCCTGCGCGTGCTGAACAAGGTCTGCGCGGTGATCCGGGAGGAGCAGGACCGCTCCGGCGCGGTCGAGCTCCTGATGCCGACCGTTCAGTCGGCCGAGCTCTGGCGGGAATCCGGCCGCTACGAGGCCTACGGCAAGGAGATGCTCCGCATCACCGACCGGCACGAGCGCGAGATGCTCTACGGCCCCACCGCCGAGGAGGTGATCACCGAGATCTTCCGGGCGAGCGTGCGCTCCTACAAGGACCTGCCGAAGAACCTCTACCAGATTTCCTGGAAGTTCCGCGACGAAGTGCGTCCGCGCTTCGGCACCATGCGCTCGCGCGAGTTCCTGATGAAGGACGCCTACTCGTTCGACCTCGACCAGGCCGGGGCGCGGCACGCCTACAACCGCATGTTCGTGGCGTATCTGCGCACCTTCGCCGGGCTCGGGCTCAAGGCGATCCCGATGCGGGCCGATACCGGGCCGATCGGCGGCGACCTCAGCCACGAGTTCATCATTCTGGCGAGCACCGGCGAGAGCGAGGTCTTCTGCGACCGCGCCTATCTCGATTTCGAGATCCCGCCGGCCACGACCGATTTTGAGGATGTTCCCGGGCTGCAGGGCATCGTCGATGCCTGGACTTCCCACTACGCGGCGACCGACGAGATGCACGAGCCCGACGCCTTCGCCGAGGTCCCGGAGGCGAGCCGCCTCTCGGCCCGCGGCATCGAGGTCGGGCACATCTTCTACTTCGGCACCAAGTATTCCGAGCCGATGGGCGCCAAGGTGACCGGGCCGGACGGTATCGAGCGCCCGGTGCACATGGGCTCCTACGGCATCGGGCCGAGCCGCCTCGTCGCCGCGATCATCGAGGCGAGCCACGACGAGGCCGGCATCGTCTGGCCGGACGCGGTGGCGCCCTTCGACGTGGCGCTGATCAACCTGAAGGTGGGTGATGCCGCCACCGATGGCGCCTGCGCCGAGATCCAGGCCCAGCTCGAGGCCGCCGGGATGAGCGTGCTCTACGACGATCGCGACGAGCGGCCGGGCGCCAAATTCGCCACCGCCGACCTGATCGGCCTGCCCTGGCAGGTCATCGTCGGGCCGAAGGGACTCGCGGAGGGCAGGGTGGAGCTGAAGCGCCGCGCCACGGGCGAGCGCGAGACGCTGGCGCCGGTCGATCTCCTTGCCCGCCTCAAGCGGATCTGAGGCGGCGATGTCGGGGCTCGCGGGGAGATTGGGTGATCGGGTGCGGGGTGTCGGCGCCACCCTGCGCGCCGGCTCGACGGCGCCCTTCGCGCCCTTCGAGTGGATCATCGCCGGCCGGTATCTGCGCGCCCGCCGCCGGGGCGGCGGCGTCTCGGTCGTGGCGTTCTTCTCGGTGCTCGGCATTGCGCTCGGCGTCGCGACGCTGATCATCGTGCTCTCGGTGATGAACGGCTTCCGGGCGGAACTCCTCTCGAAGATCGTCGGCATCAACGGCCACGTCTTCGTCACGCCGATCGACAAGCTGTTCACCGACTACACCGACCTCTCGGACCGCCTCTCGAAGGTCGCGGGCGTGCGCGCGGCCATTCCCCTCGTCGAGGGGCAGGCCTTCGCCTCCTCACCCTACGGAGGCAGCGGCGTGCTGGTGCGCGGCGTGCGCGAGCAGGACCTCGACGGCATCGCCGCAATCTCCAAGAACCTGCGCGGCGGCACGCTCAACGGCTTCGACGACGGGGCAGGCGTCGCGATCGGCCGGCGTCTCGCGGAATCCCTCGGGCTCCAGGCCGGCGACCAGATCACCCTCTCGACCCCGAAGGGGGCGACCACGCCCTTCGGCACGGCACCGCGCACCAAGGCCTACACCGTCAAGGCGGTGTTCGAGATCGGCATGACGGAGTTCGACGCGACCTTCGTGTTCATGCCGCTCGCCGAGTCGCAAGCCTTCTTCAACCGCGAGGGCGACGTCAGCCTCATCGAGATCTACCTCGACAACGCCGACGCAGTCGCCGAGATGCGCGAGCCCCTGGAGATGGCGGCCGAGCGTCCGGTGCTCCTGACCGATTGGCGCCAGCGCAACCGCACCTTCTTCGGCGCCCTGGAGGTGGAGCGGAACGTGATGTTCCTGATCCTCAGCCTGATCGTGGTGGTGGCGACGCTCAACATCATCTCCGGCCTGATCCTGCTGGTGCGCGACAAGTCGAGCGACATCGCGATCCTGCGCACCATGGGGGCCACGCCCGGCACCGTGATGCGGGTGTTCCTGATCAACGGCGCGCTGATCGGCCTCGTGGGCACGCTCTCGGGCCTCGGGCTCGGCATCCTGATCACGCTCAACATCAAGCCGATCCAGCGCTTCCTTTTCCCCTCCGCCTGGGACCCGACCGTGCGCTTCCTCGCCGAGATCCCGGCCGAGATGAACGCCACCGAGATCACGGTGGTCGTCATCACCGCATTCCTGCTGTCGCTCGCCGCGACGCTCTATCCCTCCTGGCGCGCCGCCCGGCTCGATCCGGTCCTGGCGTTGCGGTACGGCTGAGGCGCGAGAGGGGTCACGGTCATGAGTACGACGCCCGAGCCCGCCGGCGCGCAGCCGGTGCCGGCCCTGTTCTTCGCCCGCGTGGAGCGGCGCTACCCGCAGGCCGAGGGCGCCCTCGAGATCCTGCGGGGCGCCGACCTCGCGATCTGGCCGGGCGAGCTCGTCGCCCTGGTGGCCCCTTCGGGTGCCGGCAAGTCGACGCTCCTGCACGTCGCCGGCCTCCTCGAGAAGCCGGACGGCGGCGAGGTCTATATCGGCGGCCAGCCCACCGCCGCGATGGGGATGGCGAGCGCACGCGGCTGCGCCGTGAGGAGATGGGCTTCGTCTACCAGTTCCACCACCTGCTGCCCGAGTTCTCGGCGCAGGAGAACGTGGTGATGCCCCAGCTCATCCGCGGCCTGTCGCGGGCCGAAGCGAAGGCGCGGGCGGCCGAGCTCCTGAGCTTCCTCGGCCTCAAGGACCGCCTGCAGCACCGCCCGGCCGAGTTGTCCGGCGGCGAGCAGCAACGCGTCGCCATCGCCCGCGCGGTCGCCAACGGCCCGCGCCTGCTGCTGGCCGACGAGCCGACCGGCAACCTCGACCCGCACACGGCCGACCACGTCTTCTCGATCCTGACGGCGCTGGTGCGGGCCTCCGGTCTCGCCGCGCTGATCGCGACCCACAACCTCGACCTCGCCGCCCGCATGGACCGGCGGGTCACGATCCGAGACGGGCTGATCGAACAGCTGGCCTGAAGAGATTAAACCGGCGCGCCGCCCGAGCCAGGCGGTCTCGGACGTTTAACCTTCTGCTAACCACCCCGCGCGTCTGCCCGCTATCCCCGCTTTACTTAGAACAAAACAGGAACAAAACTCAGGCCATCAGAAGGAGGCGCAGATGCACGCGACGAGCACGAAGCGGAACGTCCTGACGGGGCTGATCGAGTTCACGGCCTTCGGGCTCCTGTCGAGCGCGGTGGCGCTCTGGGCCGTAGCCTTGGCGCCGCTGCATTAACGGCCCCTCTCCGTTCGCGAAAAGTTCCCGCCCCACGGGTGCCGCCCACAGGAAAGCGCGCGTGAGGTGCGGTTTCGGGCGGATCGGCGGGGCCGGTGATGCCCGGAGGGCACATGGCGGTGGACATCTGCGAAGAGCCCCGCCTTTGCGGATGACACCTTAAGCCCGAGCCGGAATCCTGGCCGACCACGAACAAGGTCGGTCATGGCGCGCCAGCTCAGGGAGGTCGGATTCGTCCACCTCCACGTTCACTCGTCCTATTCCCTGCTCGAGGGCGCCTTCAAGGTCGGCGACCTCGTGAAGGCGGCCATCGCCGACCGGCAGCCCGCCCTGGCGCTGACCGACACCAACAACCTGTTCGGCGCGTTGGAGTTTTCCGAGAAGGCGGCGGGTTCCGGCATCCAGCCGATCGCCGGCATGCAGCTCTCGGTCGCCTTCGAGGCGCCGGACCCGCTGGCCCGCCTGAGCGTGCCCGCTTGCAACATCGTCATCCTGGCCCAGGACGAGGCGGGCTACGGCAACCTGCTGCGGCTGGCGAGCCGCGCCTATTTCGACGGGCCGCTCGGCGAGGCGCCGCGGGTCTCGGCGAGCGATCTCAAACACGACGTCGACGGGTTGATCGCGATCACCGGCGGCGCGACCGGTCCGCTCGACCTGGCGTTGCGCGCCGGCCGCCCTGAACTTGCGTCCGCGCGTCTCGGGCAGCTCCTGGCGGCCTTCGGCGAGGATCGGCTCTACGTCGAGTTGCAGCGCCACGGGCTCGACGACGAGCGCCGGGTCGAGCGCGAATTGTTGCGCCTCGCCGAACGCCACGGGCTCCCCATCGCCGCAACGAACGAGCCCTTCTTCGGCAAGACCGGCGATTACGAGGCGCACGACGCGCTGCTCGCCATCGCGGAAGGCCGCCTCGTCTCGGACGAGCGCCGCCGGCGCCTGACGCCGCGCCACGCCTTCAAGACCCGCGCCGAGATGGCGGAGCTGTTCCGCGACCTGCCGGATGCGCTCTCGGCCACCGTCGAGATCGCCATGCGCTGCGCCTATAGGGTGCGCACCCGCAAGCCGATCCTGCCGAATTTCGGCAGCGTCGCCGCCGCCGACAGGGAGGCCGCGCTCGCCGGGACGGCGGAGGCCCGCGCCGAGGCCGCGAACGCGGTCGCCGAGGTCATCGCCCTCGACGAGCCGGCGGAGCTGCGGCGCCAGGCCGAGGCCGGGCTGGAGCTGCGCCTGAAGCAGCACGGCACCGCGCCGGGCATGTCGGAGGACGTCTACCGGGAGCGCCTCGCCTTCGAGCTCGACGTCATCGTCAAGATGAAGTTCCCGGGCTACTTCCTGATCGTCTCGGACTTCATCAAGTGGGCCAAGGACCACGACATCCCGGTCGGGCCGGGCCGCGGCTCGGGCGCCGGCTCCCTCGTCGCGTGGTCGCTCCTCATCACCGACCTCGACCCGCTCCGGTTCGGCCTGCTGTTCGAGCGCTTCCTCAACCCCGAGCGCGTCTCGATGCCGGATTTCGACATCGACTTCTGCGTGGAGGGCCGCGAGCGCGTCATCCAGTACGTGCAGGAGCGCTACGGGCATGCGCAGGTCGCCCAGATCATCACCTTCGGCACGCTGCTCGCCCGCGGCGTGCTGCGGGACGTCGGCCGCGTGCTGGAGATGCCCTACGGGCAGGTCGACAAGCTGACGAAGCTCGTGCCGCAGAACCCGGCGAACCCGGTGACGCTCGCCCAGGCGATCGAGGGCGAGCCGAAGCTCCAGAGCGCGATCGAGGAGGAGCCGATCGTCGCCCGGCTCATGGAGATCTCGAAGAAGCTGGAGGGCCTGCACCGCCACGCCTCGACCCACGCCGCCGGTGTCGTCATCGGCGACCGGCCGCTGGAGCAGCTCGTGCCCCTCTACCGCGACCCGAAGACGGGCATGCGGGTGACCCAGTTCAACATGAAGTGGGTCGAGCAGGCGGGGCTCGTGAAGTTCGACTTTCTCGGCCTCAAGACGCTCACCATGCTGCGCTGCTGCACGGACCTCCTGAAGCTGCGCGGCATCGAGGTCGACCTCGCGAGCCTGCCGCTCGACGACCCGAAGACCTACGAGCCGATGAAGCGCGGCGAGACGGTCGGCGTGTTCCAGGTGGAATCGGCCGGCATGCGCAAGGCGCTCTGCGAGATGCAGGCCGACCGCTTCGAGGACATCATCGCCCTCGTCGCCCTCTACCGGCCGGGCCCGATGGCCAACATCCCGGTCTATTGCGAGCGCAAGCTCGGTCGCGACGCCGGCAACGAGGCGAGCTGGTACCCGCACCCGAAGCTGGAGCCGATCCTGAAGGAGACCTTCGGCATCATCGTCTACCAGGAGCAGGTGATGGAGGTGGCCAAGGTGCTGGCCGGCTATTCGCTCGGCGACGCCGACCTCCTGCGCCGCGCCATGGGCAAGAAGATCAAGGCGGAGATGGACGCCCAGCGCGACCGCTTCGTGAAGGGATCCGTGGAGCGGGGCCTGACCAAGGCGAAGGCGGACGAGATCTTCGATCTCCTGGCCAAGTTCGCCGATTACGGCTTCAACAAGAGCCACGCGGCGGCCTACGCGCTGCTGACCTACCAGACGGCCTACCTGAAGGCGAATTACCCCGTCGAGTTCCTCGCCGCCGCGATGACCCTCGACATCGACAACACCGACAAGCTCGCCGAATTCCGCCAGGACGCGCAGCGCCTGAAGATCGTGGTCGAGCCGCCCTCGATCAACTCGTCCGGCGTCGTGTTCGAGGTCCAGGTCGACGAGGATGCGGGCCGCATCCGCTACGCGCTGGCCGCGATCAAGGGCGTCGGGCGTGCGGCCGTGGAGGCGATCGTCGAGGCGCGCGGGAACCGCCCGTTCCGCGACCTCGCCTGCCTCGCGCGCCGCCTCAACCCGCGCCACGTCAACAAGCGGACGCTGGAGAACCTGATCGCGGCCGGCGCCCTCGACTGCATCGAGCCGGACCGGGCCCGGGCCTTCGCGGCGGTCGAGCCGATGATGAAGCTGGCGCAAGGGGCGGCGGAGGCCGAGACGACGGGCATCGCCGACATGTTCGGCGGGGTCGCCTCGGCGGACGTGTCCCTGCGCATCCCGGCCTATGACCCCTGGCCGATGGCCGAGAAGCTGAAGAAGGAATACGACGCGATCGGCTTCTTCCTCTCCGGCCACCCGCTCGACGAGTACGGCCACCTGCTGGAGAAGCTGCGCGTCCAGACCTGGGCCGAGTTCTGCCGCGCTGTGCGCTCCGGCTCCACCAGCGTCGGGCGCGTCGCCGCCTCGGTGCTCGACCGCTCGGAGCGGCGCACCAAGACCGGCAACAAGCTCGGCATCGTCACCCTCTCGGACCAGACCGGGCATTTCGAGGCGATCATCTTCTCGGAAGGGCTCGGCCATTACCGGGACATCCTGGAGCCCGGCCGCCCGCTGGTGCTGCAGCTCCAGGCGAATCTGGAGGGCGAGGACGTGCGCGCCCGCATCCAGACGGCCGAACCCCTCGACCAGGCAGTGGCCCGCTACCAGAAGGGCATGCGGATCTACCTGCGCGACGAGCGCCCGATCGGCTCCGTGCAGCAGCGCCTGTCCCTGCGGGGCGAGGGCGAGGTCTCGCTGATCCTGATCCTCGACGGGGGCGAGCGCGAGGTGGAGGTGAAGCTGCCGGGCAAGTACCAGGCGAGCCCGCAGGTGGCCGGCGCCCTCCGGGCCGTGCCCGGGGTGGTGCAGGTGGAGGTGAACTGAGCGGGCGCCGGGTTGGCGCTGCGCGCGCCCTCTCCCGTTCGGGAGAGGGTTGGGGTGAGGGGTGCGACCGCTCCGGACAGACCTGTATCCCTCACCCGATCCGCGTTCCGCGGACTCGACCTCTCCCGGACGGGAGAGGTGGGTTCCGCTTCTCAGGCGACGACGTCGCCCCGTCGGCACGGGAGGCACGACGCGCACCCTCTCCCGTTCGGGAGAGGGTTGGGGTGAGGGGTGCGACCGCTCCGGACAGACCTGCATCCCTCACCCGGTCCGCATCCTGCGGACTCGACCTCTCCCGGACGGGAGAGGTGACGCGTGTGCCATGCCGCGCGATCCTCCGGGATCAGGCATCGCACCCCCGCAGCCGCTCCGCCACCAGCGCCTGCAGCCGCGTCAGGTGCCGGTCGCGGATGCCGAGTTCGGCGCAGGCCTGGGCCGTGCGCAGCAGGTACTCGGCGCTGGGGCCCAGATGCCCGCAGGCCGCCGCGATCTTCTCGGCGATCTCGGGCTCGCTCAGCCGGCCCGCGTAGCGGTCGCCGAGGCGGTTCACGATGAAGGCGAGGGCGTGGACGACGCCGCACTCCGTCTCGACCGGCAGCCAGCGGGACGCGTAGCCGTTGCCCTTCATCTCCCGGCGCCAGACCGGCATCAGCGTCGCCATCGGATCCGTACCCGCGAGGCGGAAGGCGACGCCCTTGCAGGTGCCGCCGCGGTCGAGCGCCAGCACGAAGCCCGGCCGCTCGACCGTGCCGCGGAAGCGCCGCTGCAGCAGGCAGAAGCGCCGGTGGAAGCCCCGCACCAGCCCGATCCGGCGCTCGGCCACCGCGAATTCCGGCTGCCACATCAGCGAGCCGTAGGCGAAGACCCAGATCTCGTCGGCGGGTCCGGGCTTGCCCCCGACCGCGCTCGCGAGGCCGGGCCGCAATTCGTCGTCGGTGAGGAGGTGCAGCGCCGTGGCATCGTCCGCGACGGGCTCGGGATGGGCGCGGGCGATTAGGTCCAGGGTGAGGGCGAGGTTCGAGGCCGACATGGTCCCGAGGGGACCATCGCCGCGGCGCAGGATCAAGCCCGGGCTCAGCTTCGCCGCGCCGCGTAGGCTTCGAGTTCGGGGAAGGGCACCGAGCGGTGTCCCTCGCAGACCTCCGGCTCGTCCCGCACCACGCTCAGCCGCTCGCTGCCGATCTCCTCCCGGATCACGACCTTCGCGCGCTCGGTGCCGAGGAGGCTGCGCCCCCGCATCCGGCTCGTCACGCAGTAGAGGGTGCGCCCGCCATCCTCGAAGGGGCCGGCGATGCGGCTCTTCTCGAAGGAGACGGGCAGGAGCGAGACGGCGCCGAATGGCACTTGGGCGAGCGCCACGGCCGCGACGCGCTCCCGAAAGCCCGCCGGCACCGCCTCCGTCGCGGCGATCGGTGGCCTCGACGCGCCCGTGCAGCCGCCGAGCCAGAAGAGGGCCAGGGCGGCGCCGAGATGGGCGGTGGGATGATCTTCAATCACGAGCGCTCGCCTCCGGCGAACGGCGACGATACCGTTGCCGGCGCAACCATCAAACCGGTTCGGGCGCTCACATTTTCGCGTCCGGATGCTTATCTGTCTCCCATGCACTGGAGCGACGACGCCTTCGTGATCGGCCTGCGCCGGCACGGCGAGACGGGGGTGATCCTGGAAGCGATGACGGCCGGGCACGGGCGCCATCTCGGGCTCGTCCATGGCGGCCGCTCGCGCCGGATGCAGCCAGTCCTGCAGCCCGGCAACCGCATTCGCGTGAGCTGGCGCGCACGGATCGACGAGGGCCTCGGCTCCTACGTGGTCGAGCCCCTCGACCTCGTCGCCTCCCGCCTGATCGGATCGGGCCTCGCCCTCTACGGGGTCAACCACATGGCGGGCCTGCTGCGGCTCCTGCCGGAGCGCGACCCGCACCCCGCCCTCTACGAGGCGGCGCAGGTGCTCTTCGACCACCTCGACGACAGGGCCATCGCTTCCGCGCTCATGGTGCGTTTCGAGCTCGCGGTGCTGTCCGAACTCGGCTTCGGCCTCGATCTCGACGCCTGCGCGGCGACGGGCGGCAACGACGCCCTGATCTACGTCTCGCCCAAGACCGGCCGCGCGGTCAGCGCCTCGGCCGGCGAGCCCTACCGCGACCGCCTCCTGCCGCTTCCGGCCTTCCTCGGCGAGCGCGTGGGCGCCAACCGCGTACCCGGGCCGGAGGACGTTCGCCAGGGATTTACCTTGACGGGGTATTTCCTGGCTCGCCACCTCTGGGAGCCCCGCGGCCTCGCGGTCCCCGAGGAGCGGACGCGATTCGTCGCACTCGGTCTCGCGCCCGCGTGAGTCTGTTCGTGCTATGTTCTTTCTTTGAGCGATTCCCTCCGGAGCTTTCATGGGCCAGCCCTTCGAGCCGCCGACCGGCGACGTCGAGAGCGTCGAGCTGAAGACCGCGCTGGAAGAGCGCTACCTCGCCTACGCCCTCTCGACCATCATGCATCGGGCCCTGCCCGACGCCCGCGACGGCCTGAAGCCGGTGCACCGGCGCATCCTCTACGGCATGCGCCTGCTCCGCCTCGACCCGAACACGGTGCACAAGAAATGCGCCAAGATCGTCGGCGACGTGATGGGCGATTTCCACCCGCACGGCGACCAGGCGATCTACGACGCGCTGGTGCGGCTCTCGCAGGATTTCGCGCAGCGCTACCCGCTCGTCGACGGCCAGGGCAATTTCGGCAACATCGACGGCGACGGCCCGGCCGCCTACCGCTACACCGAGGCGCGGCTGACCGAGGTGGCGCGGCTCCTCCTCGACGGGATCGACGAGGACACGGTCGATTTCCGGCCCTCCTACAACGGCGAGAAGGAGGAGCCCTCGGTCCTCCCGGCGGCCTTCCCGAACCTGCTCGCCAACGGCAGCCAGGGCATCGCGGTCGGCATGGCGACCTCGATCCCGCCCCACAACGCGGCCGAGCTCTGCGACGCGGCCCTCTACCTGATCAGCCACCCGGCGGCGACCTCGGAGCAGCTCAACAGCTTCGTGAAGGGGCCGGACTTCCCCACCGGCGGCATCCTGATCGACTCGGCCCAGACCATCACCGAGGCCTACCGCACCGGCCGCGGCGCCTTCCGCGTGCGCGCCCGCTGGGCCAAGGAGGATCTCGGCCGCGGAACCTGGAACATCGTCGTCACCGAGATCCCCTACGGCGTGCCGAAGGCGCGGCTGATCGAGAAGCTCGCGGAGCTTCTGCAGGAGCGCAAGCTGCCGCTCCTCGCCGACGTGCGCGACGAATCGGCCGAGGACGTGCGCGTCGTGCTGGAGCCGCGCTCGCGCAGCGTCGATCCGGTCGTGCTGATGGAATCGCTGTTCCGGCTCTCGGAGCTCGAGGCCCGCATCCCGCTCAACATGAACGTCCTCGTGGGCGGGCAGGTGCCGCGGGTGATCGGCCTCGCCGAGGCCCTGCGCGAGTGGCTCGACCATCGCCGGGTCGTGCTCCAGCGCCGCTCGCGCTTCCGCCTCGGCCAGATCGAGCGGCGCCTGGAGATCCTGGGCGGCCTGCTCATCGTCTATCTCGACCTCGACGAGGTGATCCGCATCATCCGCGAGGAGGACGAGCCGAAGGCGGCGCTCATCGCCCGCTTCACGCTGACCGAGATCCAGGCGAACGCCATCCTCGACACGCGCCTGCGCTCCCTGCGCAAGCTGGAGGAGATGGAGCTGAAGCGCGAGCTCGAATCGCTCACCGCCGAGAAGGAGGGGCTCGAGGGGCTGCTCGGCTCCGAACCGCTCCAGTGGAAGACGATCACCCAGCAGATCCGGGCGGTGAAGAAGACCTTCGGGCCGGAGACCAAGCTCGGCGCCCGCCGCACCACCCTGGAGAACCCGCCGGACACCGCCGGCATCGACTTCACGGCCGCGATGGTCGAGCGCGAGCCGATCACCGTGATCGTCTCGCAGAAGGGCTGGCTGCGGGCGCTGAAAGGCCACGTCGCCGACCTCTCCGGCATCGCCTTCAAGGGCGACGACAGCCTCAAGATCGGCTTCCCCACCGAGACGACGGCCAAGATCCTGGTCCTCGCCTCGAACGGCAAGGTCTTCACCCTCGAAGCCTCGAAGCTGCCGGGCGGGCGCGGCTTCGGCGACCCGATCCGCCTGATGGTCGATCTCGACGACGGCACCGAGATCGTCGCGGCCTTGCCCTACCAGGCGGGCAGCCGGCTGCTGATCGCGGGCTCGGACGGGCGCGGCTTCCTGGCGCCGGCGGACGCGCTCATCGCCAACACCCGCAAGGGCAAGGGCATCCTCGGCCTCGACGGCACGGCTGTGGCGGCCGTGCTGGTGCCGGCCGGCGAGGGCGACCACGTGGCGGTCTGCTCCTCGGACAAGCTGCTCCTCGTCTTCCCCGTCTCGGAACTGCCGGAACTCGCCCGCGGCAAGGGCGTGCGCCTGCAGCGCTGCCGGGCGGCGAGCCTCGCGGATGCCTGCATCTTCACCCTCGCCGAGGGCCTGCCCTGGCGGGACGGCTCGGGGCAGGCGCGGCTCGCCAACGCGCAGATCCTCGAGAAGTGGATGGGCCACCGCGCCGAGGCCGGCACCCTGATGACGCGCAGCTTCCCGAAATTCGAGCGGTTCGGGCGCTGAGGCACCCGGACACGACAACGCCGGCCACGCGGGGAGCGGGCCGGCGCCTGGGGCGGGGCTGGTTCTGGAAGACGCGTCAGCGGCGCCGGAACTGGCCGCCACGGACCGGCGGACGGGGGCCGGAGCGCTCGTCCTTGTGACGGAAGACGAGGCGGCCCTTCTCCAGGTCGTAGGGCGACATCTCGACCGTGACGCGGTCGCCGGCGAGGGTCTTGATGCGGTTCTTCTTCATCTTGCCGGCCGTGTAGGCCACGATCTCGTGACCCTGGTCGAGCTGCACGCGGTAGCGGGCATCCGGAAGGATCTCGAGAACGAGACCGTCGAACTGCATCAATTCTTCTTTCGCCATCCATCCACTCCAGCCGGATCGCCCGACATGCGCGGCGATCGGGGACCAAAATCACCAGCCAATCAGCAAAACGCCGGGGCGGCGGGTCCGATCCCGTCGGATGCGCGAAGCCGTCAAGCGTAGCACGCATGTAGTGGCGGGCGGCGGGCGACGCAAGCGCGTGCGCCCCGTCGCGGATCGCCATCGACAGGAAAGCGCCTCTCAGGGGCCGGTCTCGGGCCCGAGATAGTCGATCCGCCCGTCCGGCGTGCGGCGCCAGGTCCGCAGGACGAGATCGGGATAGCGCGTGTCGCCCTGCGCGTCGAAGGCGAGGTCGCCGACGATCGTCCGGATCGGAGCCTCCTGCCGCAGCGCCGCGGCGACCTTCTGGCCTTGCGTCGATCGCGCCCGGACGATTCCCTGTGCCAGGAGCTCCACCGCCGCGTAGGCGCGCGCCGCCACGGCCTCCGCCTCGGGCGTGCGGGGCGGCGGCGCCTTCGTCCCCCGCACCTCCGGCAGGCGGCGCGGCTCCGGCTCCATCGTCATCACCGTGCCCTCGGCGCCGGGGCCCGCCGCCTGCGCGAAGTCCTTGTCGAGGAGGCCATCGCTGCCGACGAGGGGCGCGTCGAGGCCCGCCTCCCGCATCGCCTTGATCAGCAGGGCGGCCTCCGGCGCGAGGCCGCCGAAATAGACGGCCTCGACGGCCGCCCGCTTCAGCCGCTCGGCGAGGTCGGCGGCGTCCTTCGAGCCGCGGGGCAGGCTCTCGAACAGGACCTCGCGCCGGCCCCGCGCCTTCAGGGTTCGGGCGACCTCGTCGGCGAGGCCCCGTCCGAAGGTGGTGCGGTCATGCACGAGGCCGATGCGGCGCGTGCCGTAGCGGTCGGCCAGGTAGGATCCTGCGAAGGCAGCCTGCTGGGCATCGCTCGGGGCGAGGCGGAACAGGTTCCAGGCGCCGCGGCCGGTGAGCGGCGTCCAGGTGGCGCCGGGGGTCACCAGCACGATGCCGGCCTCCTCGTAGGCCGGCTGCGCGAGGGCCGCGACCGAGGAGGCGAAGGGGCCGACGACGAGGCTCACGCCCTCGGCCGCGAATTTCCGGGCGAGGGCCGCCCCCTGCTTCGGATCGCCGGCATCGTCCGCCACCACGAGGGCGAGCTTGCGGCCGCCGCTCCGGTTGAGATCCGCCACCGCCTGCTCCGCGCCGAGGCGCAGGCCCTGACCGTAGGCCGCGTCGGGCCCCGTCAGCGGCAGCGACAGCCCGATCTTCACGGGCGCCTGAGCGAGGGCCGGGGCGCAGGCCGCGAGGAGGGCGAGAAGGGCGGCTGCGAGGTGTCTCATCGATACTCGCGCTGCTGAGATCTGTCCGACGATGAAGGGTGATAATCCCTGCCGCGCGGTGCGGAAAGGCACGTGTTGCCGGATCGCGGGACCTCATCGCCTTGCGCCCGCGGGCGGACCGCCTAACTGCCTGCCTGTCCACACGTTCGGGCGCGGCCGGAGGGCGGCCCGCCGCCCGTTGCGGGATCCCGCGCCATGCTCGCCACCGACACCGACATCCTCGCCGCCGCCGAGAGCTGGCGGCGCGACGGGCGCGACGTCGCCCTCGCCACCGTGATCGAGACCTGGGGCTCGGCACCGCGACCGGTCGGCAGCCACCTCGTCGTCGACGGCGCGGGCCATTTCCTGGGTTCGGTCTCGGGCGGCTGCGTCGAGGGCGAGGTCATCACCGAAGCGCTCGACGTGATCGTGGATGGGCGCCCGCGCATCCTCGAATTCGGCGTCGCCGACGAGACCGCGTGGCGGGCGGGCCTGTCCTGCGGCGGCCGCATTCGCGTCTTCCTCGAACGGGTCGTCTGATGCGCGTCGAGACCCTTGCGGCGCTCAACGCCGAGCGCGCCGCGCGCCGCGCCACGATCCTCGTCACCGACGTCGCGAGCGGCGAGCAGCGGCTGGTGCGCGAGGCGGAGATCGCCGCCGACCCGCTCGCCGAACCCTTGCGCGCGCATCTCGCGGGCGGCCGCAGCGGGACCGTGGTGGCGGGGGGCGAGACCTCTTCCTCACGGTTCAGGTGCCGCCGGTGCGGCTCGTGGTGATCGGCGCCGTCCATATCAGCCAGGCGCTCGCGCCGATGGCGGGGCTCCTCGACCTCGCCGTGACGGTGATCGATCCGCGCACCGCCTTCGCGACGCCCGAACGCTTCCCGGGCGTCGATCTCGTGACGCTCTGGCCGGAGGCGGCGTTCGCCGGGCCGGTTCCGCCGCTCGACCGCTACTGCGCGGTGGCGGCCCTGACGCACGATCCCAAGATCGATGATCCGGCGCTTCGCTCCGCCCTGCGGGCGGGCTGCTTCTACGTCGGCGCCCTGGGCTCGCGGAAAACCCACGCGCGGCGCGTCGAGCGCCTGACGGAGGCCGGCTTCGGGCAGGCCGAGACCGGCCGGATCCGCGCCCCGATCGGCCTCGATATCGGCGCCGCGACCCCGTCCGAGATCGCGCTCGCGATCCTCGCCGAGATCGTCGCGGCGCGGCGCCGGATGGGAGAGAGCGCGTGAAGTTCGGGCCGGTCCCGCTGCACGAGGCCGCGGGCCTGATCGCGGCGCATTCCGTCCGGGCTGACGAGGCGGTCCTGCGCAAGGGGCACGCGATCTCGCCCGAGATCGTCGACCGGCTCGAAGCCGCCGGGCTGAGCGAGGTGGTCGCGGCGCGCCTGGAGCCCGGGGATCTCGGCGAGGACGAGGCGGCGTCGCGCCTCGCACACGATCTCGCCGGTGCCGGGGTCGATGCCGGGCAGCCCTTCACGGGCCGCTGCAATCTTTACGCGGCGCAGGCCGGTGTGCTGCGCGTCGCCCGGGACGGGATCGACGCGGCGAACGCGGTCGACGAGGCGATCACGGTGGCGACGCTGCCGCCCTTCAGGCCGGTGGCGGCCGGAGAGATGGTGGCGACCGTCAAGATCATTCCCTACGCGGTGCCGGGCGCGCTCCTCGACCGGGCGCGGGCGGCGGCTGCGTCCGCCCGGATCGACGTGGCGCCCTACCGGCTCGCCCGGATCGGCGTGGTCTCGACCCTCCTGCCCGGCCTCAAGCCATCGACCGTCGACAAGACCCTCCGCATCCTGGCGCAGCGCCTCGCACCGACCGGCGCGGGGATCGTCGCCGAGCGCCGCGTTCCGCACGCGGCCGCCGCCGTCGCCGCTTCACTGGCGGAACTGATCGACCGGGAGGGCGCCGACCTCGCCGTGATCTTCGGCGCCTCGGCCATCGCCGACCGGCGGGACGTGATCCCGGCCGGCATCGAGGCGGCGGGCGGCCGGGTCGATCATCTCGGCATGCCGGTCGATCCGGGCAACCTGCTCCTCGTCGGCGCGCGCGGGGACGTGCCGGTGATCGGCGCGCCGGGCTGCGCCCGCTCGCCCAAGGAGAACGGGTTCGACTGGGTCCTGCACCGGCTGCTCGCCGGGCTCGCCGTGACCCGCGCCGACATCGTGGCCTTCGGCGTCGGCGGCCTCCTCACCGAGATCGTCTTGCGCCCGCAGCCGCGCGGCGGCGGCGCGAGCGCGGAGGAGGAGGATGGCTGAGGCGATCGCCGCCCTGATCCTCGCGGCCGGGCGCGGCACCCGCTTCGGGCCCGAGCCCAAGCTTCTCGCCGATCTCGACGGCCGCCCCCTGGTGCGTCACGCGGCGGAGGCCGCGCTCGCCTCGCGTCTGCGCCCGGTCGTGGCAATCCTCGGCGCGCACGCCGCGGACATGCGCGCGGCGCTTCGCGACCTCGACCTCACCTGCGTGGAGAATCCCGATTACGCGGACGGTCTCTCGACTTCCCTGAAGACCGGGCTCGCTGCCCTGCCCGGAGAGATCGCGGCGGCCGTGATCCTACTCGGCGACATGCCGCGCATCACGGGGGCCGACCTCGACCGCCTCGCCGACGCCTTCGCGGACGCCGATCCGGCCCCGGCCGCCGTGGTCCCCGTCCATGCGGGCCGGCGCGGCAACCCGGTGCTCCTCAACCTGCGCCGCCTCGGGCCGGCCCTCGCCGCGCTCTCGGGCGACCGGGGCGCCGGTCCGCTGCTGGCCGGGCGCGACGACGTGCTGGAGGTCGCGGGGACCGCCGGGACGGGCTTCGATGTCGACACGCCGGAGGCGCTGACGACCTGACCGTCCGGGTGGCCACGGGATGCCCGGTCACTCCGTCCGCTCCCGCTTCGCCTCCGCCCGGCAGCGGTCCGAGCAGTAGCGGACCTCCTCCCAGACGCGCTCCCATTTCTTGCGCCACGCGAAGGGCCTGCCGCACTGGGCGCAGGGCTTCGACGGGAGATCGCCCTTGCGGCGCATCCGAGCCATCTCAGCGGCCGATCTGCCCGGCCTCGTTGAGCGGCACGAGGCTCCAGCGGGTGACGAGCACGTAGCCGTCCCGGGCCGCCACCACGATCTGGCGTCGGTAGCGGTGGACGATGGTGCCGGGCGTGGTGTTGTGCGCCTCCCGCCAGCCCTCGGCGGCGGCGACGAAGACGCGACTGTCGCCGAGGCGGGCGATCGTCTCGATCGATCCGAAGGCCCGCACCCGGCGCAGAATCGCCTCGACCTCCTGGCGGAAGTCGAGGGTGCGGTCGGCATCGCTCACCCGCGCCCAGTACGAGCCGTCGCCCTGCGGCTCGGGCCTGCGCCAGCGCGCCGGCAGGTCGCGCGCGATCGGGCCGGCGGCGAGCCGGCGCGCCGCCATCTGGCACTTGGCGAGAAGGGATTCGTGCGTCTCCCCGGACGAGACGGGGAAGATGTCCTGGGCCAGGATGTCGCCCGTGTCGAAGCCCTGCTCGGCCAGCACGTGCGCGGTGACACCCCAGCTCTCGTAGCCCTCGCTGATCGCCCGGAAGAGCGGGTAGGGGCCGCGCCCCGTCGGCAGAGGGGAGGGGTGGAAGTTCAGCGCGTAGGCTGCGCGGCCGTGCCAGCCGGTGATGAGCCAGGGATAGCCCGCCACGACGAGGGCCCAGTCGCGGCCGTGGGCGGCGTTGAGCGCGTCGAGATCGGAGACCCGCATCCGGGAGAGCTGCATGGGCAGCCGGCGCTGGCGCGCGAGCGCCACGACCGCCTCGTTGTGATCGTAGATCCCGTCGCAGGGGCGGGTGAACAGCTTGATCGGCGTCCAGCCGGCCTGGATCAGCGCATCGAACACGCCGCCGAGGAAGTCGATGCCCGCGAACGCGAACTTCATGCAGGCTCCTGACGCCGCTTGCATTGGCGCGGCTGCGACATCGGCGATGGGGCGGGGCAGCGCTCCGCGACCTCCACGGCGCTGTCCCGCGCCATACCTAATCACAAATAATGCCTGGGTCGCGATCTCCCGGAGAAATTGCGGCGCGCCCGAGGATTTGCCGAGGAGACGGCCAATGGAACGGGTGGTGATCTACGGGGGCACGGGCGGCATCGGGCGCGCCACGGCGCGGGCCCTGCGGGCGCGGGGCTGCCAGCTGCACCTCGCCGCCCGCGACGCCGCACGGCTCGCGGAGGCCGCGGACGAGTTCGGCGACAC
Source organism: Methylobacterium durans (assembly GCF_003173715.1). NCBI lineage: Bacteria > Pseudomonadati > Pseudomonadota > Alphaproteobacteria > Hyphomicrobiales > Methylobacteriaceae > Methylobacterium > Methylobacterium durans. Next base: position 3,120,508 of record NZ_CP029550.1, read on the forward strand.
CACGATCACGGCGGGCGACGTCGCGGACCCCGCCTTCTTCGATCAGGTGACGCGCGAGGCGGGCTCCCGCCTCGGCGGCCTCGTCTACGCGGTCGGCACCATCAACCTCCGCCATCTCGCGCGGCTGACGGCCGAGGATGTCGAGGCCGATTTCCGCATCAACGCGCTCGGCGCCTTCCTGGCGCTTCAAGCGGCGGCGCCCGCCCTGAAGGCCGGAGCGGGCGAGGCGGGGGCGGGCGTCGTCCTGTTCTCGACGGTTGCCGTGGCGCAGGGCTTCCCTCGCACGCCTCGGTCGCGATGGCGAAGGGCGCCGTCGAGGGGCTCGCCCTGTCCCTCGCGGCCGAGCTCGCGCCGCAGGTGCGCGTCAACGTGGTGGCGCCCTCGCTCACCCGCACGCCGCTTGCCGCCGCCATCACCGGCAACGACACCCTGGCCCAGGGCATTGCCCAGATGCACGCCCTGCAGCGCCTCGGCCGTCCGGAGGACATCGCGGCACTGGCGAGCTTCCTCGTCTCCGAGGAGGCGGCCTGGATCACCGGACAGATCATCGGCGCCGATGGCGGGCGGGCGATGCTGCGCACCAAGGGCTGAGCCGGTGGCGGGGGAAGCGCGCACCGCGCGCCGCGCATTCTGCGCTTCGTCCTCGGCGACCAGCTCCACCGGCGGGTGAGTTCGCTGACCGACCTCGACCCGGACCGCGACGTGGTCCTGATCGTCGAGGTCGAGGCCGAGGCGACCTATGTTCGCCACCACAAGCAGAAGATCGCGTTCCTGTTCTCGGCGATGCGCCATTTCGCGGCCGAACTCGCGGCCGAAGGGATCGCGGTCGATTACGTCCGCCTCGACGATGCGGGCAACACCGGCAGCTTCACGGGTGAGCTCGAACGCGCGGTCGCCCGCCACAGGCCCGATCGGGTGGTGGTGACCGAGCCCGGCGAGTGGCGCGTCCTCGCAATGATGCGGGGCTGGCGGGACGATCTTCCCATCCCCGTCGAGATCCGCGACGACAACCGATTCCTCTGCCCGCGGGCGGAATTCGCGGCCTGGGCCGGGGACAGGCGCAGCCTGCGCATGGAGACCTTTTACCAGGGCATGCGCCGCCGCACCGGCCTCCTGATGGAGGGGCCTGAGCCGGTCGGGGGCCAGTGGAACTTCGACGCCGACAATCGCAGGCGCCTGCCGAAGGGCCACGTCCCGCCGCGCCGCCCCGGCTTCGCGCCGGACGCGATCACCCGAGAGGTGATCGACCTCGTGGCCGCGCGCTTCCCCGAGCATTTCGGCGACCTCGACGGCTTCGCCTGGCCGGTGACGCGGTCGGACGCCCTTCAGGCGCTCAAGCACTTCGTCGCCGAGTGCCTGCCGACCTTCGGCGACTATCAGGACGCGATGCAGGCGGGCGCTCCTTTCCTCTACCACGCGCTGCTGGCGCCGGCCCTCAATGCCGGCCTCCTCACGCCCGAGGAGGTCTGCCGCGCGGCCGAGCGGGCATTTCGCGCCGGCGACGTGCCGCTGAACTGCGCGGAGGGGTTCATCCGCCAGATCCTCGGCTGGCGGGAATACGTGCGCGGCCTCTACTGGGCGCGGATGCCGGACTACGCCCGCACCAACGCGCTTGCCGCCACGCGCGACCTGCCCTGGTTCTACTGGTCGGGCGACACGCCGATGAACTGCCTCGCGCAGGTCGTCCGGGACACGCGGGCGAACGCCTACGCCCACCACATCCAGCGCCTGATGGTGACGGGCAACTTCGCCCTGATCGCCGGGATCGCGCCGGCGCAGGTCGAGGAATGGTACCTGATCGTCTTCGCCGACGCCTTCGAGTGGGTGGAACTGCCGAACGTCCACGGCATGGTGCTGTGGGCGGACGGGGGCGTGATGGGCTCTAAGCCCTACGCGGCCTCGGGCGCCTACATCGACCGGATGTCGGATTATTGCGGGCCCTGCGCCTACGACGTGAAGCGGAAGGCCGGCCCCCGGGCCTGCCCGTTCAACTACCTCTACTGGCACTTCCTGATGGAGAACGCGGAGCGTCTCGCGGGCAACCCGCGCCTCGCCATGCCCTACCGGACGCTGGCGAAGATGGGGGACCGGCGCCGGGCCGAGATCGCGGCGGATTCCGCCCGCTTCCTGTCCGGTCTCGCGGCGGAGCCGCCGCCGCCGGAGGGCCAGCTCGAACTCGGGTTCGGCGGCTAGCGCCGGCTTATTGCAGGTTCATCCAGAAGGTCAGCGAGAGGTAGGGGCTCGGGGCCGACCGCCCGCTCTCGAACTGCACACCGGCCGAGACCCGCATGTTGTAGCGCCAGAGCGGAACGTCGGTGGCGTGGAGGCCGAGATTCGCTTTGCCGTAGCCCGACCGGTCCGCGTAGAGGCTCGCCTCCGGGCCGAGAAAGGCGCCCCAGAGGCGGTAGCCGACGGCGAGGCGGCTCCACAGGTCGCCCCGGGCCGAGCCGAGGATCAGGGTGCCGTTGACGAGGGTGTCCGCGGTTGGGTGAGCCCAGATCTCGCCCTGCAGGCGCAGGCCGAAGCGCGCGGGCAGGAGGCCGATGCCGCCTCCGTCCATCAGCGCCTCGAGCGCGGCCTCGGGCCCCGAGTAGAGTGCAACGATGCCCCGATCGCCCGCCCATTGGTAGCCCGCGAGCGTCGAGGCCGAGGCGGTGTAGCGGGCGAGGCGCGCGACGAAGATCCGCGTCCCGCAGGCGCAGACGAGCGTCTCGAATCGGCGTCCGAAGCCGCCGCTCGCCAGGATCACGACGCCCGAGCCGCCGTGCCGGTCGAGATTGACCTTCACCCCGTTCGCCGCGAAGGAGGAGGGCGCCGCGTCGAGGCTGCCGAACACGACCGTACCGAGCGGGTAGCTCTCGCCGCGCGCGGGCTCGGCGGCGAGGAGAAGCGCGGCGGCGTATGCGGCAGACAGATGACGCCGTGTCACCGGAGACTCGCACCGATCGAATTCGGATCAGTGTAGTCTTGCGCGCCTCGATTTCGCCAGAGATGCGACGCATTTCATGGGCAGGGACGAGGAATTATTTCTGGTTGTTTCAAGTGGGCGGCAGATCATCCGGTCGACATGATTGAAGAGAACCTGAAGTCGGATTTTTCCGGCGTCGATAACTTCAGCGACGCGTTCTCCGACGAGGATGCACGGGTTTCCGCACGTTCTGCGGGCACCGCCGAGGCGGTTCCGCCAGGTGCGCTGGCGCGCTTGGCGCATGAACCGAACTCGGCTAGAGCCGCGCCCGGGACAGCAGCCAGCGGCCGAACCCCTTGTATTCCGGTGCCCGAACTTCCGACGTCCTCACCGTGCTCGCGAGCCAGGAGGGGGAAAGGCTGACCGTCGGCGACATCGTCGCCGTGCTGCGGGACCGCGCCTTCGCGCTGCTCGTCGTCATCCTGGGCCTGCCGAACTGCCTGCCGATGCCGCCGCCGATCCCGCTGATCTGCGGTCTGCTGCTGCTCCTCGTGGCGGTGCAGATCGCCGCCGGCATGTCGGCGCCCTGGCTGCCGCGGGCGCTGCTCGGCCGCTCCATCGCGCGCAGCGACGTGGAGCGGGCCGTCAACCGCGCCGTGCCCCTGCTGCGGCGGCTGGAGCGCTGGTCGCGCCCGCGCATGGCCGTGTTCGAGACCGCGATCGGCATGCGCGGGATGGGGCTGATCCTGCTGACGCTGGCGATGGCGCTGATCGTCGCCGCGCCCGTGGTCGGGCAGATCCCGCTCGGGCTCGCGGTCTGCCTCGTCGGGCTCGGGCTCGTGGAGCGGGACGGGATCGTCGTCCTCGTCGGGCTCGGCATCGGCACGCTCGGCGTCGCGCTGAATGCCGGCTTCGTCTACGCGATCGTCTCCGGCATCATGAGCCTGTTCAGCCTCTAAAGGGCGTCTTATACCAATCGGTGGTGATCATAACTGATAGGCCCAGTCACGCAGGCCGATGGACATGATCTTCCAAGGCTGGTCGATGAACCGGTTCCAGACCTGACAGCACTGCTCGACAATGTCCTCGTAGGACGAGAAGACGCGGTCGCCGAGCCAGTTGTCGCGCAGGAACTGCCAGACATTCTCGACCGGGTTGAGTTCCGGGGCGCAGGCTGGCAGCGGCAGCAGGGTGATGTTGGCGGGCACGACGAGGTCGTGGGCGACGTGCCAGCCCGCCCCATCGAGGATCAGCACGGCGTGGGCGCCTTCCTCGACGCTGCAGCTGATCTCCCTGAGGTGCTCGTTCATCGCCGCGGTATCGCATCTCGGCATGATGAGGCCGGCACCCTTGCCCTTCTCGGGACAGATCGCTCCGAAGATGTAGGCGTGGGCCGTACGTTGGTCCTTGGGCGCCGAGGGCCGGCTGCCGCGGCGCGCCCAGCGGCGGGGCAGCGTGTTCTTCTGGCCGACCCGAGCCTCGTCTGACCACCACACCTCGATGGCCGCGCCAGCCGGCAGCCGGGCTCGGATCGCCCTCACCTCGGCTGGCAAGTTTTTTTGAAGGCTGCCAGTGCGGCCGGGTCCTGCTCATGATGGCGCGGGCGTGCCGACAGCTTGCGGAAGCCGAGTTGTTTCACCGTGCGGCCCACCGTGCTCTCGTCCAGGCTCACGCCGAAGCTGGCGTAGATCCAGGCGGCGAGATCCTTCAGCCGCCAGCGCACCACGCCGTGTCGATCCGGGTCCGGCCCGCTCTCGACGATCTGCGCCAGCGCTTGACGCTGCGCATCGCTCAACTTGGCTGGGTTGCCCGGGGCCTTGCGGTTGATCAGCCCGGCCGGGCCAGCTGCGTTGAAGGCGAGCACCCAATCGCGCACCGTCTGCAACCCTACCACCCCGATCCGAGCCGCATCCGTGCGGCTGCCGCCCTCGTAGATCTCGGCCAGCGCCAGCAGCCGGCGGCTCTGGCCCGCGTCTCGGCTGGCCTTGGCCAGACGTCGAAGATCGTCGGCGTTGAAATCCTCACGCAGAGCAACCGCAGCGGACATGGCAAACCCTCCCGGTTTGCCTCATCGAACCAGATCCGCCGCCGATACGAAACCTCGTGAGTCGCTATCACCGTCGACCGGTATTACGCCTCCAGGTGGCGCGGGCGCACGAGGCGGTAGACGAGTCCGCCGCGCGGTCCGACCATCATCGAGACGAGGTAGAGGGCCCCCGCCGCCAGCACGATGGCGGGGCCGGTGGGCAGGTCGGCGTGGTAGGACAGGCTGAGGCCGACGACGCTCGCCAGCACCGCGACCAGCATCGAGACCGGGATCAGGCCGCTGAGGTCGGAGGCCCAGAAGCGGGCGGTGACGGCGGGCAGGAGCATCAGGCCGACCGCGAGCAGCGTCCCGAGCGCCTGGAAGCCGCCGACGAGGTTCATCACCACGAGGCCGAGGAAGGCGAGGTGGACCGGGCCTCCGGCGCGGCTCACGGTGCGCAGGAAGAGCGGGTCGACGCATTCCATCACCAGGGGCCGGTAGAGGGCGGCGAGCACCAGGAGCGTCACGGTGGCGATGCCGCCGAGGAGGAGCAGGGCCGGGTCGTCGAGGGCCAGCACCGTGCCGAACAGGATGTGCAGGAGGTCGATCTGAGAGCCCCGCAGGGAGACGAGGAGGACACCGGCGGCGAGCGAGATGAGGTAGAAGGCGGCGAGGCTCGCATCCTCCTTCAGCACCGTCGAGCGTGTGACGAGGCCGGCGAGCAGCGCCACCGCGAGGCCGGCCGCGAGGCCGCCGAGGGTCATCGCCGGCAGCGACAGGCCGGCGACGAGGAAGCCGGCCGCGGCGCCCGGCAGGATGGCGTGGCTCATCGCCTCGCTCATCAGGCTCATCCGGCGCAGCATCAGGAAGACGCCGATCGGTGGGGCCGAGAGCGAGAGCGCGAGGCAGCCCGCCAGCGCCCGGCGCATGAAGCCGAACTCGAGGAACGGGCCGAGGACGAGGTCGATCACGAGGCGCTCCGGTGGCGGTGGCGCGCGTGATCGTGCTCCGGCGCGCCGCCGGGATGGTCGTGAGCGATCACGGCGCGGACATCGCCGCGTTGATCGCGATCATGCCCGTTCGCGTGTTCGTGCGCGTGTTCGTGCGCGTGATCGTGACCATGCGCGTGATCGTGTTCGTGCGCGCTCGCATGGCTGCGGGCGCAGATGGCGGCGTTCTCGTCCCAGGCCTCCGAGAGGCGGGTCGCGCGGGCGAGGTTTCCGGGCGTGAGCACGGCGGCGGTCGGCCCCCAGGCCACGGGCTCGCGGGCGAGCAGCAGCGTCGTGGGGAAGTGGGCGCGCACCTGCCCGAGGTCGTGCAGCGCGGCGACGATCGTCCGCCCCTGGCGGTGCCAGCCCCGGATCAGGCCGACGAGATCCTCGGTGGTGCGCGCATCGACGCCGGTGAAGGGCTCGTCGAGCAGGATGATGCCGGCATCCTGCAGGATGAGGCGGGCGAACAGGGCCCGCTGGAACTGCCCGCCCGACAGCGTGCCGATCGCCCGGTCCTCGAAACCGTCGAGGCCGACCGCGGCGAGGGCGGCGCGCACCTCGCCCCGGGCCCGCTTCAGGCTGGCCCAGGGCCCGAGCCGGCGCCACAGGCCCATGCTGGCGAGGTCGAGGACGCTCAAGGGGAAGCTGCGGTCGATCTCGTCCGCCTGCGGCAGGTAGGCGATGGCGCCGCGGTCGCGCTCGATCCGCCCGTCGAGGCTCGCGATCTCGCCGACGATGCCCTTCAGGAGCGTCGACTTGCCGGCCCCGTTCGGCCCGACGAGGGCGAGGAGGTCGCCCCGCGGGATCGTGCCGTCGAGGTGATGCACGGCCGGGTGCCGGTCGTAGCCGAGGGTCAGCCCGTCGAAGGCGACGGCGCCGGGCCCGCTCACCGGAGCGCCCACAGGATCACGCCCCAGAGCCCGCCCGCGCAGGCGGCCGCGAGCGCGAGCCGGAGGCCGAGCCCGGCGCGGAACAGCGAGGCGCGCGGCAGCGACAGGTGGGACGAGGCCGAGCGGGACGGGGGTTGGGGCCGGTCGGTGCGGGTCACGTCGGGGTCGGTTCCGGGGCGCGGCGACGGGCGCCGGGGGCGGGCGTCCCGCTCGCCGGCTCGCCGGTTCGCGCGATGGACGAATTGCCGGGATCGGGCCGGAGCCCTATAGTCCCGGCTGATACACTGTAACACCCTCGGAGTTCAATCGGGACGGGCGCCGTGACGGAGCACAGCCATCAGCACGGGGCCGGGCACGGCGGATCGCACGGCGAGTCGGGCTGCTGCGGCGGCGCGGACGTGGTGGAGCGGGCCGAGCGCCTCTGCCGCGAGCGCGACCTGCAATTCACGCGGCTGCGCCGGGAGGTGCTGCAGGCGGTGGCCGAGGCCGGGCGCCCGCTCGGCGCCTACGACATCGCCGAGCGCCTGAGCGGGGGCGGCCGGCGCGTCGCCGCGGTCTCGGTCTACCGCGCCCTCGACTTCCTGACCGAGCACGACCTCGTCCACCGCATCGCGAGCCGCAACGCCTTCGTCCCCTGCGCCCACACCCACGGCGAGGGGGCGGGTCTCGTCTTCATGATCTGCCGCAGCTGCGGCGGCATCGACGAGACCACCTCGCCCGAGATCGAGGACCAGCTCGGGCGCACCCTGGCGCGGGCCGGCTTCCGCCCGGCGAGCCGCATTCTCGAAGTCGAGGGCGAGTGCGAGGCCTGCCTGCAGCGCGAGGCTATGGCGTAGGACGGAGCCCGTCTCCGCCGACGCGCTCCCCTGATCTCCACCTTTCGTTCGGGGCCTCGCCGGAGAGGCGCGTCCGCACCCGGAATCCGATCGGTCGCGGAGAGGCAGGCGCGCGGCCGATCCCTGAGATGAACCCGGCGCGCCGGCCTCGCTGACGGGCTCGTGCCGCGTCCCGTAGCCGTCCGACGCCCGGTCGAGGCTCGCGAGACGCGCGATCCGCCCTCTCCCCCCTCGGCGCATCCGAGCCCGCAAGCCAGCCCCGGGAGCGAGTGTGATGCCGCTCACAGTTTCAGGCCGCGCGCTGCTTTAAACACATCATCGCTGGGTGAATGAATGTGTTTGTTCAGCTGAAGCAAGCAGCGGGCGCACTGAGCATTCAATCTGCACTCGAACCAGTTCTCAATCATCCGGGCTTTGGGCCAACACAATCGAAGGAAACATACCATGGCTGTTATCACGGGCACGAATGCTTCTGAGGTCCTCACCGGTACCCAGTTCGCCGATCAGATCGACGCCAAGGGCGGCAACGACACGGTCAATGGCGGCGCCGGCAACGACGTCATCAAGGGTGGCGCCGGCAACGACGTGCTGAACGGCGGCGCCGGGAACGACACCATCCGCGGCGAAGGCGGCAACGACACGATCAACGGCGACGCCGGCAATGACACGCTCTACGGCGGGGCGGGCAAGGACACCATCCACGGCGGCGCCGGCAACGACGTCATCCGCGGCGGTGACGGCAACGACAGCCTGCACGGCCAGGCCGGCGACGACGTCGTCTACGGCGGCAAGGGCGACGACCTGATCGGCGGCGGACCCGGAAACGACAAGCTCTACGGCGGGGACGGCAACGACACGATCAACGGCGGGCCCGGCAACGACAAGATGTACGGCGGTGACGGCAACGACAAGCTCAACGGCGGTGACGGCAACGACGAAATGCACGGCGGCAAGGGCAACGACGTCCTCGACGGCGGCAATGGCAACGACAAGATGTACGGCGGTGACGGCAACGACACCCTCACCGGCGGCAAGGGCGACGATTACCTCGACGGCGGCGCCGGCAACGACAAGCTCTACGGCGGCGACGGCAACGACGAGATCCACGGCGGAAAGGGCAACGACTACATCGACGGCGGCGCCGGCAATGACAAGCTGTTCGGCGGTGACGGCAACGACACCATCTACGGCGGCGCCGGGAACGACGTCATCCAGGGCAACGGCGGAAGCGACCACCTCTACGGCGGCGCGGGCAACGACACCGTCAAGGGCGGGTCGGGCAACGACGTCATCTCGGGTGGCTCGGGCGCCGATCACCTCTACGGCGGTGGCGGGTCGGACACCTACTACTTCGGCAAGACCGATGCCGGGGACGCCCACCAGGGCAAGGCCGACACGATCCACGACTTCTCGTCCAACGACACGATCAAGATGGAAGGCCATTACGACTACGCCGCCGGCGGGAACGCGGCGGTGGGCCAGTACAGCGTGACGGGCAGCGGCTCCGAGTGGACCGTGTCCTTCCACGGGGCCGACGGGTACCACGACATCCACGTCGATGGTGCGGATCCGACCGGGCACATCGCCTTCGTCTGATCGCTGCGGCTCGAACCGAGAGGAGGGGCTCGCCGGGGAAACCCGGCGGGCCTTTCGCCGTCCCGGGTGGGCAGGGCGCGCCCCGGCCCGGTTGCGGCCGGCGGACGGCGTGATTAGGCTCCGGCCGATGCGGCTCCTTCGCGCCCTGGCCCACCTCCTTCTCGCGCTCGCGCTGACGACGGCCTCCGTGGCTCAGGCGCGGGTCGTCAGCGTCGTGCCGGGCGCGACGCAGGAACGCCCGGACCACCATCACGCCGCGACGGGCGAGGCCGCACAGGCCGCCCACCATCACGGCGGCCCGGCGAGCCGGAGCCCGGTGCACACGCGGGACGGCTGCCAGACGGCGTGCTGCTTCGCGGCCGCGCAGCTGCCGGCGCGCGCGCCGGAGGCCGGTGCCGCCGTCCGCTTCCGCGCCGTCCGCTACGTCGACGCCGCACATCCCGTGTCGGGCCGGGCCGACGCGCCCGATCCTGGAATCCCGAAGCCAGCGGCCTGAACGCCGGCTGCGACGCAGCCGCGCAGCCCGCTCACGCGAGCGGGGCCGCACTTCGCCATTTCAGGAGAGAACCATGCACCCCATCCCGGGCCGTCGCCTCGCGACGCGTATCGTCACGTCCCCATGCCTTCTCGTTCCGGCCCTTGCGGCCGGATTGAGCCTCATCCCGCTCCGCGACGCCTCGGCCCGGCACGGCGGCCATCGCGGCCACCCGGAGCACGCCGCGACGGTGCCGCAGGCCAAGCCGGCCTCGGCCAGACAGGTCTCCACCAAGACGGCTCCGGCCGGAGGGCGCCGGTCGGGCGCCGCGCACCACGGCGCGCACGGCGCCTCCGCCTCGGACGGGCCGGCGGTGTCCGAGTTCAAGGCCGCCCATGCCGGCATGATGCGCGGCATGGCCCTGCCGTACACGGGCGACCCGGATGCGGATTTCCGCATCCAGATGATCCCGCATCACCAGGGCGCCATCGACATGGCGCGCGTCGCGATGCGCCATGCCAAGGACCCCTGGACGCGCCAGCTCGCCGAGGCGGTGATCGTGGAGCAGCAGCGCGAGATCGCCGAGATGCAGGCCTGGCTTGCCCGGCGCGGCGCCCCGGTGCCGCAGGGCGGGCAGCCGACCCACATCGTGGGGGCCGATTCCTACCGGAGCGTCGCGGAGGAGCCCGGGACACGGGACGAGGCGCGCGGGCAATCCTGGGCCCCGGGCGGGGGCGTGCCTGCCTCGCGCTAGTGGGCAAGATCCGACGCGGGGTCCCCATACGGACGATGCGCTGCCGGTGGACGGCGGCCAATGCACATCGGAATGCGCTGGGATCGGCAGGCAGGGTTCTGCCTGATAGGCTCGGGGCATGAAGCATCTGCACGCACACCTGTGGCCGGGCGTACCGCTGGCCCTGGTGTCTGCCGTCCTGTTCGGGGCTTCGGCTCCCTTCGCCAAACTGCTGCTCGGCGCGATGCCGCCGCAACTCCTCGCCGGGCTGCTCTACCTCGGTGCGGGCCTCGGACTGGCAGCCGTACATGGCGGTCGGGCCGCTCTCCGCATCCCAGCCCCGGAGGCCCCTCTTCGCCGCCACGATCTGCCGTGGCTGGCGGCGGTGGTGCTCTTCGGCGGCTTGGTCGGGCCGCTTCTGCTCATGCTGGGGCTGTCGCGCACCTCCGCCGCCTCCGGGTCGCTGCTGCTCAACCTCGAAGGGCTGGCGACGATGCTCATCGCCTGGGTGGTGCTTCGCGAGAACGTCGACCGGCGACTGCTCCTCGGCGCGTTCGCCATCCTCGTAGGCGCGGCCGTGCTGTCGTGGCATGGAGGGGGCGTGCGCCTCGATGCGGGCGCAGCCCTGATCGCCGCCGCCTGTCTGGCCTGGGGCATCGACAACAACCTGACGCGCAAGCTGTCCTCGGCCGACCCGGTGGTCACAGCCACGATCAAGGGGTTGGCGGCGGGCAGCGTCAACGTCGCCCTGGCCCTGCTGCTGGGCGCGGCCGTGCCGCCTGCGGCGACGATCGGGGCGGCGGCCGTGGTCGGCTTCCTCGGGGTCGGGGTGAGCCTCGTCCTGTTCATGCTGGCGCTGCGCCACCTCGGCGCGGCACGCACCGGGGCCTATTTCTCACTCGCGCCGTTCATCGGCGCGGTGATCGCCGTCGCGCTCCTGCGCGAGCCGGTGACGATGCAGCTTGTCGTGGCCGGTCTGCTGATGGGGCTGGGCCTGTGGCTGCATCTCGCGGAGCGGCACGAGCATGAGCACGTCCACGAGGTCATGGAGCACGAGCACGTCCATGTGCATGACGAGCACCATCGACATCATCACGACGGGCCGGTGACGGAGCCGCATTCGCACCGTCACCGGCACGAGCCGCTGAGGCACACCCACCCGCACTACCCCGACCTGCACCACCAGCACGGTCACACCTGAAGGCTCGGCCGTTCTGTTCGGAATGGCTGCAACAGTTCGGGAGCGGTTCCTCGCCACCGGGTACCAAGCGTCAGGTTTCGACCACTCGGCCGGTCAGAACGCGTTCCGGTAGGCGCGGGGCGAGATGACCGTCTGGACGATGATCTGCATGTCGAACCAGATCGACCAATTGTCGATGTAGTGGAGGTCGTGCGCGACGCGCCGCTCCATGTCGAGGTCGGTCAGCGTCTCGCCGCGCAGGCCGTTGACCTGCGCCCAGCCCGTGATGCCGGGCTTCACGTTGTGGCGCCGCGCGTAGAGCGCGATCCGCCGCTCGAAGCTGCGGTCGTGCGCGAGGGCGTGCGGGCGGGGCCCGACGAGGGACATTTCGCCCAGCACCACGTTGAAGAGCTGAGGCAATTCGTCGATGTTCGAGCGGCGCAGCACGGCGCCGACGCGGGTGATACGGGAATCGTTGCGCGACGCCTGCCGGAACCGTGCATTCTCCTCCACCTTCATGCTGCGGAACTTGAAGACGTCGAAGGGCTGCTGGTTGAAGCCGTAGCGGCGCTGGCGGAAGAAGACCGGACCGGGGCTGTCGAGCTTGATCAGCACCGCGACCGCCGCCATCAGGGGCGCCAGCAGCACGAGGGCGGTCAGCGACAGAGCGAGGTCGAAGGCGCGCTTCAGCAGCACCTCGCCGACATTGAGCGGGCGCCGCCCGATATTGATCCCCGAGAGCCGGCCGACGCGGGCGATCTCGAGGTCGGGGAAGCGGTCGAGCACCGAGCCGGGCCGCAGGTGCAGCGCCGCCGGCACCCGCAGGAAGGCGTCGATGCAGCGCTCCACCTCGGCGTTGTCGGCCCAGGGCACGAGGATGAAGACGTCGTCGGGCCGCAGGAAGCGCACCACCGAGACGGCGAGGTCGAGATCCTCCGAGAGCTGGGCCTGCCGCCCGGCCTCGTCCGCGTGCGGATCGACCCGGCGCAGGTAGCTCGTGCCGATCACGCGCAGGCCCAGCGCCTCCGCGTCGTTGCTGGCGTAGAACCGGGCAATGTCCTCCTCGAAGCCGACGAGGTGCACCCGGCTCACAGAGGCCGAGGCCGGGGTGATGCCCCGGCGCACCAGGGCGATCATCATGGCCCGCACGCTCAGCATCGCCGGCAGGCCGAGCACGAACAGGGTGACGGCGACGACGCGGGAGAAGTCGGTGGTGGTCTTGGTGGCGAAGCCGAACACCAGCACGACCGACCACGCGACGAGCCAGAGCGTCGCGGCGCGGCGCAGGTGCGGGCGCCGCGCCAGCGAGGTCTCGATGCTGTATTCCTCGCGCACGAGGTTGGTGAGCAGGACGATGAGGGCGACGAGGCCCGCGATGCGCAGGCTGCGGATCTCGGAGCCCGGAATTAGCGTGCCCGCCTGGGCGTAATAGTAGGTGGCCTCGATCGCGAGGGCGAGGCCGCAGATCGTGAGGACGTCGGCGACCGCGACGGTGGCCGAGATGCCGAGGCGGAAGGCGGCCCGGCTCCGCTTGGGCAAGAGAGCCGCCCAGACGTTCCGGCGCCGTCCGCCGGGCGAGCGGATGCTCTGATACGTCTCGGGAAGGCGATCCTGAAACATCGGGCGCACTGTTCCGTCCTGAGCCACGCTCTGTCCCGGACCGATACGGATCTCCGCTCAGTCCGGTTTCGCGAGGAGATCCGAGCAACGTTCGGACCTCGCGCCATCCCGGCGGCATCGATTGCGCCCAACTCTTTATCGCTCTTACGGGTTGCGCGCCCGCCGCGCAATGCACACGCGGGCGCGGCCCCGTCCCCCGTGACCCGGCTCGGATGCGGGCCCGCTCAGGCGGCGTCGGCCTTGCCGGGGCGGGCGACCGTCTGGATCGTCTCGAAGCCCTCGAATTGCGGGTGCCCGAGATAGAGCGGCTTCGTCGTCGGGACCCGGCTGTGCGCCTTGCGGAACTGCTCCGAGCGCGTCCAGGCCTCGAAATCGGCCCGCGAGCGCCAGATCGTGTGCGAGGCGTAGAGGACATGGTCCTCGTGCTCGGGCCCGCGCAGGAGCTGGAACTCGACGAAGCCCGCCATCTCGCCGAGGTGGCTGTCGCGCCCGAGCCAGACCTGCTCGAATTCCTGCGTCGCGTCCTTGACCACCTTGAAGCGGTTCATGGCGATGAACATGCGAAGGTCTCCTGTCGTCTGCGCGTCTCGTTGCCGGCGTCATGGGGCCGCGGGCTCCGGCCGCCGGGTGGCCGGACCCTATCCTCTGTCCGGGATCTCGCGAAGTCCGACGCATCGCCGCGACTGCGTGAATTCCGCATCACTCATGCGGCTCAGCAGTTCTCGCACCTGAAAAGGCTTGGCCGTGCCGGGCCCCGACTTGCATTCGGACCGGGCTTCGTGGTCAAGTTGTTGCGGGGGCAACCTTCGTGCGAGCCGTGATCCGCCGTGACCGTCACGTGTCCGTGATCAGGACGGGCCGGCGAGCGCCGAGAGTGAACCGTCGCCGGTTTCTCGCGGCCGCCGCGATTCCGCGGACTCGGGTCCGGGAAGGCCACCCCAAGATTCGAGCGCGTCCCGCCGGCGGTCCGGCGGCGGGCGGGCGATCAGGAAGAAGGACCGCGTTGAACGATGATGCCTAAGCAGACCACCGACGTGGACCGGCTTGTCGGTCTCCGCATCACGGCGTTGCGCAAGGCCCGCGGCATGAGCCAGACGGCGCTGGGCACCGCGGTGGGCGTGACCTTCCAGCAGGTCCAGAAATACGAGAAGGGCCAGAACCGCGTCGGTGCGGGCCGCCTGCGCGAGATCGCCCGCCTGCTGGAGGTGCCGGTCTCCGCCTTCTTCGAGGAAAGCGATGCCGCCGGCCGGCCCCAGGAGGACGTGTTCGGCTTCCTGAGCGCCCACGGCGCGATCGAGGTGCTGCGCGCCTACGCCGCGATCCAGGACGATCAGCTGCGCCGCGACATCCTCGCCATCGTCCGCACGGCCTCCCGCCTCGGCCAGGGCACGCCGCCCGTCGACGGCACGGCCTGAGCCGTCCGCCCGGACGCGACCAGCGAGGTCGCGGCCCTCACCCGATCGGGGGAGAGGGCGCCTCGCGGCTCCCGATCAGGTGGAAGAAGCTGCCGGTGACGTGGCCGAGCCGGTGCCCGGCCAAGCCGAGCGGCCTGCCCTCGGCGTCGGTGACGTCGGCCAGCGCGATGCTCGCGTCGGGGGCCTCCGTCAGCTCGCTCGCGTAGTGGAACTCGTGGCCGACGAGGCAGGTCCCGGCCGGTCCGAGGATCCCGTCCGCGCGCAGGCGCGCCACCCGGTAGCCGAGATGAAGCCGGCGCGCCCGGTAGGAGGTCGCGACCGGCAGGAGCCCCGCCATGGCGTGGGTCTCGCCGGCGGCGTCCTCCAGGCTCTCGCCCAGCACCATGTAGCCGCCGCACTCGCCGTGGACGGGCTTGCCCGTCGCGAACCGGCGCAGGCCGTCGCGGAAGCGCGTCGCCGCGGCGAGGCGGCCGGCGTGGAGCTCCGGGTAGCCGCCGGGCAGCCAGCAGGCGTCGCAGCGCTCCGGCGGCGCCTCGTCGGCGAGCGGCGAGAAGGGCACGATCTCGGCGCCCATCGCCCGCCAGCCCGCCGCCATGTGCGGGTAGAGGAAGGTGAAGGCCTCGTCCGAGGCGACGGCGACCCGCTGCCCCGGCGGGCGCGGCAGCGCGCCCGCGCGGCCGGACGGCCCGGCTCCGCCCGCGAGCGCGCGGATCGCCTCGAGGTCGAGCCCGGCTTCCGCGAGGTCGGCGAGACGGTCGAGCCGGGCGTCGAGATCCTGGGTCTCCCGCGCCTGGACGAGGCCGAGATGGCGCTCGGGCAGGACGAGGCTCGCGTCGCGGGCGAGGGCGCCGAGCACCGGCATGCCGATCCGGGCGAGGCCCGCCTCGACGAGGCGGCGGTGGCGCGGGCTCGCGACCTTGTTCAGCACCACGCCCGCGACCCGCACCCGCGCGTCGTAGCGGGCGCAGCCGAGCGCCACCGCGGCGGCCGATTGCGCGGCGCCCGAGACGTCGAGGACGAGGAGGACGGGCCAGCCGTAGCGGGCGGCGATGTCGGCGTTGGCGCCGGTGCGGCCCTCGCCCGCCACGATCCCGTCGAACAGGCCCATCGAGCCCTCGGCGATCACGAGGTCGGCGCCCGCCGTGGCGAGGTGCCCGACCGCGTCGAGGAGGCGATCCTCCATCGCGAAGCTGTCGAGGTTGAAGCTCGGATGGCCGGTCGCGGCCTGGTGGAAGGCCGGGTCGATGTAGTCCGGCCCGCATTTCGCGCCGCGCACCGCCACGCCGCGCCGGGCCAGCGCCCGCATCAGCGCGAGGGTGACCGTGGTCTTGCCCGAGCCCGAGCGCGGGGCCGCGACGAGGAGGCCGGGGGCGCTCATGCGGGCGGCCGGCCCGCGCCGGTCGGGCGGAAGCGGCGGTCGTAGTCGCTTGCGTAGAGGGCGCTCTCGCGGAAATCGCGCGCCGCGAGCGCCGGCCCGACGAGGATCAGGGCGGTGCGCTCCAGCCCCGCCTCGGCGACCGCCTGGGTGAGGGTGGCGAGGCGGCCGGTGATCACGCGCTCGTCGGGCCAGGTGGCGCGGAACACCACCGCGGCGGGGCAATCCGGCCCGTAGAAGGGGGTCAGCTCGGTGACGACCTGCTCGGTGACGTGGATCGAGAGGTGGAGCGCGAGCGTCGCCCCCGTCGCCGCGAAGGCCGCGAGCGTCTCGCGCTCCGGCATGGCGCTGGCGCGGCCTGAGGTCCGGGTCAGGACGACGGACTGCGCGAGGCCCGGCACCGTGAGTTCCCGCCGGAGCAGGGCGGCGGCGGCGGCGAAGGCGGGCACGCCCGGCGTCACCGTGTAGGGGATGCCGGCCGCGTCGAGGCGGCGCGTCTGCTCGGCGAGCGCGCTCCAGATCGAGAGGTCGCCGGAATGCAGCCGGGCGACGTCCTGCCCGGCCGCGTGGGCGCGGGCGCACTCGGCGACGATGGCGTCGAGATCGAGGGGGGCGCTGTCGACGATGCGGGCGCCGGGCGGGCACCAGCGCAGGATTTCGGGCGCGACGAGCGAGCCCGCGTAGAGGCAGACGGGGCAGGCGGCGATGAGATCGCGCCCGCGCACCGTGATGAGGTCGGCGGCGCCGGGGCCGGCGCCGATGAAATGGACGGTCATGTGAATCGGACGGTCATGCGGATGGGCTCGGGGCGGCGAGCGCGCAGGTGGCCCCGGCGCTGGCAATGCGAGGGAGAACGAGGCGGGAGGCGGGTCCCGCCGCCGCGAGCGCCGCGGCTTCCGCGAGCGAGCCGACGCCGCGCACGCGTTCGATGCGGGCCGAGCGCGTGATCACCCGGGTATCCGCGGCCGCCAGGGCTTCCGGCGTCACCGGCGTCGGCGCGAGGGCGAAGGCGCGCGCCGCCTCGCGGAGGGCCGGCTCGCCCGCCCGGTCGTCGGCGGTGGCGATGGCGGCGAGGCGCGGTGCCTGCGCCCCGGACGCGTCGAGGGCGCGGCGCAGGAGGGCGACGATCTCGGCGGAATCCGTTCCGCGGCGAAAGCCGATGCCGGCGACGAGGGGAGGGGGCCCGCTCACGGCTTCGTCCAGACCCATTGAGTGACCGGCATGGCCGCGCGCCAGCCGTGCATCCCGCCGACCGGGTCGGCGCGGGCGACCGAGAGGCGCCGCAGGGCGCCACCCCATTCGCCGAAGGCGGCGAGCAGCGCGGCCTCGCCTTCGAGGGTCACGGCGTTGGCCACGAGCCGTCCGCCCGGCGGCAGGGCGGCGGCCGCGCGGGTCAGCAAGCCCGGCTCCGAGACGCCGCCGCCGACGAAGATCGCGTCCGGCGCCGGCAACCCGTCGAGGGCGGTGGGCGCGGCCCCTTCCACCACCGCGAGGTCCGGCACGCCGAGCGCCTCCGCGTTGCGGCGGATGCGGGCGGCGCGATCGGGGCGGGTCTCGACGGCGATCGCCCGCATGGCGGGATGGCGCAGCATCCACTCGATAGCGACGGAGCCGGCGCCGCCGCCGATATCCCAGAGCCGTTCGCCGAGATGGGGCCGGAGCGCCGAGAGCGTCACGGCGCGGATCTCGGCCTTGGTGAGCTGCCCGTCATTCTCGAAGAGCGCATCGTCGAGGCCGGTCGCGAGCGGCAGCAGCCGGGCGTCCGGGCCCGCCACCACCTCGATCGCGAGGGTGTTGAGCGGGTCGATCCCCGCGAGGCCGAAGCCCTCGGCCGCGCCGCTGCGGATCCGCTCGCGCCCGCCGCCCATCGCTTCCAGCACCGTCAGGCGCGAGGCGCCGAGCCCGCGCTCGGCCATCACGGCCGCGACGCGGCCCGGCGTCGTCTCGTCCCAGGACAGGACGAGGAGGCGCGCCCCCGGCTGGAGGTGGGGCAGGATGCGCGTCAGGGCGCGGCCGTGCAGCGTCAGGCAGGCGCATTCGGCGAGCGGCCAGCCGAGGCGGGCGCAGGCGAGGCTGAAGGCGGATGCTTGCGGAAACGCCCGGATTTCTTCCGGCGGCACGAGGCGCGCGATCTCGGCGCCGATGCCGAAATGGAACGGGTCGCCGGTGGCGAGGATGCAGGTCGGCTCGCCCCGCCGCGCCAGGATCGCGTCGTAGGCCCCCGCGAAGGGGCTCGGCCAGGTTTGCGCCTCGGCGGAGAGCGGAGCGGCAAGCGCCAGGTGGCGCCGGCCGCCATAGACCACGCGAGCCGAATCGAGGGCGGCGCTCGCGGCCGGAGAGAGCCCGGCACGGCCGTCCTCGCCGATCCCGACGATCGACAGCCACGGCTTTCGGCTCGACTCCGGCCCGGGCCTATCGGAGAAGGCTGCCATGCGCATCCTCATCCTCGGTGGCACCGGCGAGGCGAGCGCCCTGGTGCGGGGCCTCGCCGGATCCGGCCACGCGGTCACCCTGTCGCTCGCCGGCCGCACCGCCGCTCCGAAGCCGGAGCCGGTGCCAACCCGGACCGGCGGGTTCGGCGGCGCGGAGGGGCTCGCCCGCTACCTGACGGAGAACGCCGTCGACCGGCTCGTCGACGCGACCCACCCCTTCGCCGCGCGGATCTCCCGCAACGCCGCGGCGGCCGCGGCGCTGGCCGGGGTCCCCCTGCTCGCGATCCGGCGTCCGGCCTGGGAGCGGCAGGCGGCCGACGATTGGCGCGAGGTCGAGAGCGTGCTCGAGGCGGTGGCGGCCCTCGGCGAGGCGCCCCTGCGCGCCTTCCTCACGGTCGGTCGCCAGGAACTCGCCGCCTTCGCGGCGGCGCCCCAGCACGATTACGTGGTCCGCGCGATCGAGCCGGTGGTCGACATCCTGCCGGTGCCGCACCTGACGGCGATCGCCGCGCGCGGGCCCTTCGACGCATCCGCCGAGGCCGAATTCCTGCGCCGCTCCGGCATCGACGTGCTGGTGAGCAAGAATTCGGGCGGGGACGCCACCTACGGCAAGATCGCCGCGGCGCGCGACCTCGGCATCCCGGTGGTGATGGTCCGCCGCCCGGACAAGCCCGACGTGCCGGCGGTGGCGGAGGCCGAGGCGGCGCTGACGGCGCTTCTCGGCGACGCGTGAGGCGCGCCTCACCTCTCCCGCTCGGGAGAGGTCGAGTCCGCGGCACGCGGACCGGGTGAGGGGGGCGACCTCTCCGGAGGGACCTGCATCCCTCACCCGAGCCCTCTCTCGAACGGGAGAGGGCGCGCGTCGCGGTTCCTGCCGGAATCGCATCACCGCCCCGCCGGCACGCTGCGCGGCGTGTAGAGGAAAGGGCGCTCGCCCGGCCCACGGGGGATCAGGCGCGTGCCCGAGGCGCCGATGATCACGAGCGTCGCCATGTCGGCCGGCGCCTGCCGGGCCTCTTCCAGCGTCATCACGCGCAGCGCCTCGTCCGGCCGCGTCACCGCGCGGGCGAAGGCGACGGGCGTGGTGGCATCGCGGATCTCCAGGGCGAGGCCGAGCGCGGCGCCGAGCTGCCAGGGCCTCGCCGAAGAGATCGGGTTGTAGAGGGCGACGACGAGGTCGGCCCGCAGCACCGCTTCGAGGCGCGCGGTCACGACCTCCCAGGGCTTCAGGTTGTCCGAGAGCGACAGGGCGCAGAAATCCCCGCCCATCGGCGCGCCGAGGCGGGCGGCGGCGGCGAGCATCGCCGTGATGCCGGGCTCGACCGTGATGGAGAGGCTCCGCCAGGCCGGGTCGCCGTGCTCGACCGCCTCGAACACGGCTGCCGCCATCGCGAAGACGCCGGGATCACCCCCCGACACGATCGCGACGTGCCGCCCTTCCGAGGCCAGCGTCAGCGCGTGGCGGGCGCGGTCCACCTCGACGCGGTTGTCGCTCGGGTGGCGGGTCAGGCCCGGCCGCTCGGGCACGCGGGCGACGTAGGGGATGTAGCCGATCAGGTCCGTCGCCCGGTCCAGGGCGGCGGTGGCGGCAGGGGTGACGAGGCTCCGATCTCCGGGTCCGAGGCCGACGATCGCGACGCTGCCGCTCACGGCCGCCGGCCCTCGCCGGGAACGAGGACCATCGAGAAGTAGGGCGCCTCGTCGTCGGGCTTCCCCGCGAGGGGGATCACCTTCTCGCCCGCCATGGTGCCGCGCTCGACATAGACCGCCCGGTCGAGGAGGCCGGCCTCGGACAGGGCCGCGCGCACCTTCGGCAGGTGGCGGCCGAGCTTCATCACCACCGCCGCGTCGGTGCCGCGCAGGCGCTCGGCCAGCGCCGCGTGCGGCAGGGTCGCGGGCAGCACGGTGAGCACGTCGTCGCCCCAGGTGATCGGCGTGCCGGCTCGGGTCCAGCAGCCGGACATGCCAGTCACGCCCGGCACCACCTCGACGGGGAAGCGGTCCTTCAGGCGCCGCCACAGGTGCATGAAGGAGCCGTAGAAGAACGGGTCGCCCTCGGACAGGATCGCCACGTCGCGGCCTGCGCCAAGATGGTCGGCGAGCCGGGCGGCCGCGTCGTCGTAGAAGCCCGCCAGCGCCGAGACGTAGGTGGCGTCGTCGGGGGCGAGCTCCGTCGTGTAGGGGTAGACGAGGGGGAATTCGCGGGCCGGATCGCGCAGCACCGCGTCCGCGATGGTGCGGGCGTTGCCGCGGCGGCCCTTCTTGCAGAAATGGACGAGGATGGGCGCCCTCTCCAGCACGCGCACGGCGCGCACCGTCAGGTAGTCCGGGTCGCCCGGACCCATGCCGACGCCGAAGAGGGTGCCGGTCGTCACCACGGCCGGCGCCTCGGGGGCGGGCTCGTCGGCGAACAGGCTCTCGCGCGCGTCCATCACTCGACCTCGCTGGCGAGGGCGTTCACCGCCGCTGCCGTCATGGCGCTGCCGCCGCGGCGGCCATGCACGACCACGAAGGGCACACGCCCGTCCCGGGCCAGCGCCTCCTTCGACTCGGCGGCGCCGACGAAGCCGACCGGGATGCCGATCACCGCGGCCGGGGGTTCCACCCCCTCGTCGAGCAGTTCGAGCAGCCGGAACAGGGATGTCGGCGCGTTGCCGACCGCGACGACGCTGCCGGGCAGGTGCTCGCGCCACAATTCCATGGCGGCGGCCGAGCGGGTGGTGCCGGCCGCCGCGGCGAGGCCCGGCACGCGCGGGTCGCCGAGGGTGCAGATCACCGGGTTGCCCGCGGGCAGCCGGGCGCGGGTGACGCCGTCGGCGACCATGCGCACGTCGCACAGGATCGGGGCGCCGGCCTTGAGCGCTGCCTCGCCGGCGGCCGCGAAATCCGCCGACATCTCCACGTCGGCGGGCAGGTCGGTCATGCCGCAGGCGTGGATCATGCGCACGACGACGCGCTCGGCCGCGCCGGCAAAGCGGACGAGGTCGGCCTCGGCGCGGATCATCGCGAAGGAGCGGGCGTAGATGGCCTGCCCGTCGCGCAGGTAGTCGAGGCGCGAACTCATCGGTCGAAACTCATCGGTCGGAATTTATGGGTCGGACTTTATGGGTCGGGTGTCGAAGGCGCGGTGGAGGGTTTCTGTGGAATCCGCCCTCCTTACGCGTTCGAGCGCCGCCTCGAAAGTCAGTTGCGTCGCCGGCTCATCGCCGGGGCCGCCGTCGAGGACGACGCCGTAGCGGCCGTCATGCCCGGCGAGGGTGAGGTCCGCGGGGGCGGGTCGGGCGCAGCCCTTGGCGCAGCCGGAGACATGGGCGGTAAGTCCCCGCGCCGCGAAGGGCTGGAAAGCCTCCGCGAGCCGGGCGGCGTCGACCTGCGTCGGCGTCGAGCCGGAGGCGCAGGCCGGTGCGCCGGGGCAGGCGGCGACCGCCCGGCGCGGATCCTCGGGCGCGACGACGAAGCCGGCGGCGGCAAGGTCCGCCAGGGCAGATTCGGCGGAGGCGGGGGCGGTGGCGGGGAGCACGAAGCCGCGGGTTGAGGACAGGCGGATCTCGGTGGCGCCGAGGGTTGCGGCGATCCGCGTGAGCGCGTCGAGGGCGTCCGCATCGCAGCGGCCGAAGGGCGCCTCGACGGCGAGGATGGTGAGAGAAGGGGACAGGACGTGAAGGCCCGCCGGGGGCGGCATTCCGCGCTGCCCGGCCCAGGCACCGTTCGGCGCGACGGACCCCCTCTCCCGTTCGGGAGAGGTGAGGCGCGCCGCGGCGCGGGTGAGGGCGTGGCGCTCGTCCTGGCCGAGGTCGCGCACCCTGCGTCGGCCCGTTCGGGCGAAGGCGTCGAGGAGAGCCGCGACCGTCCCGGCCACCTCCGCCTCGGCGACCTCGCCGATCCGATCCGGCCCGTCCTCGGCCGCGAGGGCCAGTGCGACGCGGCCGGCTTCGGCCGCCCGCAGGACGATGTCGGCCTCGGCCTCCCCCGGCCCGAAGCAGCCGCCGCCGTACAGGCTCACCAGGGTCTTGGCCGGCACGCCGGGGATCGCGAGCCCCGCCGCCTCGACGGCGCGCGCCAGCGCCGGCACGTCGATGCGCTCCGCCGGGTCGAGGCCGGCGAGCGGGCTCGCCAGCGTCAGCCGCTGCGGACCGCCGTCGTGGCGCGCGTCGCCGAGGCCGGCGGCGTCGAGGAAGGCCGCGAGGGGGCCGCGGGTCTCCTCCGTCACGCCGCGGACCTGGAGGTTCGCGCGGGCCGTCACGTCGATATGGCCGTTGCCGAAGCGGCGGGCGGCCTCGGCGAGGTCTTTCGCCTGCGCGAGGCTCAGGACACCGCTCGCCGGGTGGATGCGGGCGAGGAGGCCGTCCCCGGTCGGCATCGGCCGGGCGAGGCCGGGGCACCAGCCGCGGCGGGAGGGGAGGGCGGGGAGGACGCGCCGGGCAACGCTCATTCGGCGGCCTCCGGCCTCAGCGCGTCGGGCGGCATCGCGTTACGGCGGCTCACCCAGAGCCCGCGGCGGCGCGCCTCCTCGAACCGCTCCAGGATCGCCCGCGTCGCCGCGGGGTTTGCCGCCGCGATCCGCTCGAAGGTCTCGGGGTCGGCGATCCAGGCGCCGTAGAGATGGTCGAGGTCGCCGCCGCGCACCGCGTCGGTCGTGGCCGCGAGCACGAACAGGGCGTCGATCCCCTGCGCCAGTTCCTGCACGCCCCGGTAGCCGTGGCGGAGCTGGGCGGCGATCCAGCGCGGATTGGCGAGGCGCCCGCGGATCAGGCGGGCCACGTCCTCGCGGGCGGTGCGGGCCTTGGGCGCCTCGGGGTCGGCGACGTCGAGGCTGTAGAGGGCGGGCCGCGCGCCGGACGCCTCGGCGGCGGCCGCGAAGCCGCCCATCGCGTCCGCGCCCGCGTCCCCGTCGAGGAGGTCGCGCTCGGCGACGTCGAAGGCGTGGACGTAGGCGTCGGCCCGCGCCACGCGCTCGGCGAAGCTCGCATCCGCGCCCTCCGCGTCGCCGTAGGCGTGCGAGGACGCCGCGAGGTAGGCGGCGGCGAGATCGGCCCGGGTCTCCCAGGCGTCTTCGAGGGCGGTGCCGGCCGCGCCGGCCCCGTAGCGGCCGGGGGCCGCCCCGAAGACGCGGGAAGGCGCCTCGCCGCGGCGGCGGGCGGCCGCGAGCGGGTTCTCCGCATCCTCTTCCTCGTCGCGGGCGGCCACCGCGCGGGCGGCGCGGTCGAGGAGCGCCAGCGTCTCGGGAAAGGTGTCGCGGAAGGCGCCGGAGACGCGCAGCGTCACGTCGATGCGCGGCCGGTCGAGCAGGGCGAGCGGCAGCACCTCGAAGCCGGTGACGCGGGTGGTGGCGTTGTCCCAGACCGGGCGGACGCCCATCAGCGCCAGGGCGTGGGCGACGTCCTCGCCGCCGGTGCGCAGGGTCGGCGAGGCCCAGAGGTCCATGACGATGCGGGCCGGGTACTCGCCTTCGTCCTGCAGGTAGCGGCGCACCACGGCCTCGGCCGCCCTGGCGCCGAGGGTCGCGGCGGCCCGGGTGGGCAGGGCGCGGGGGTCGAGGGTGGTGAGGTTGCGCCCCGTCGGCAGCACGTCGGTGCGGCCGCGCGCTGGCGAGCCGGCGGGGCCCGGCGGTACGAAGCGGCTGTCGAGGGCGGCCAGAAGACCGTCCCGCTCGGCGTCCGCACAGGCGCGGCGCGCCGGATCGGCGTCGGCGGGCGCGCGGCCGAAGACGTGGAACCCGTCGCGGAAGGCGGTCTCGGCGAGGTCGCAGAGATGTGCGTCGAGGGCGGTGAGCGCGTCCTCCATCGGCGCGTTGGCCGCGATCCCGGCCCCTCAAGGAGGCCCGCCGCCGCGGCGTCGTCCAGGATCGCCCGCGCGATGAGGGCGGCGCGGCGGGGATCGAGGACGCTGGCCGAGGAATATTCCTCCACGAGCTCGCGCAGGCGCGCCGCCTCGGGCGAGAGCTCCGCCCGCTCCACGCGCGGTGTCAGGTGGCCGAGGGCGATGCCGCCGAGGCGCCGCTTCAGCGGCGCGGCCTCGCCCGGATCGTCCACGATGAACGGGTAGATCACGGGCAGCGCGCCGATTGCGAGCGCCGGCCAGCACGTGGGCGAGAGCGCGACGGCCTTGCCGGGCAGCCACTCGGTGGTGCCGTGCGTGCCGAGATGGATCAGCGCGTCGAAGCGGGCTCGCAGGCCGAGATGGAAGGCGAGGTAGGCGTGGGTCGGCGGCGCGTCGGGGTCGTGATAGCCGGCCTTGCGGTCCTCGCCCCGGCCGCGATCCGGCTGGAGGAAGATCGCGAGGGTGCCGGCCGCCCGGCGCGACGCGCCCCCTCTCCCATCCGGGAGAGGGTCGGGGTGAGGGGGACAGGTCTCTCCGGATAGGTCGCACTCCTCACCCGGTCCGCGTCCCGCGCACTCGACCGCTCCCGAACGGGAGAGGGGACCGGAGATCGACCGGAAGCGGAAGGCGTCGTCTGTCAGCGCGGGGTCGCTCTCCGGCGGCCCCCAGTGGGCGTTCAGGACGTCGCGCGCCTCTGCCGGCAGGGTCGCGAGCCACGCCCGGTAATCGTCGAGCGGCACCGCGAACCCGACGTCGCCCTCGGTCAGGGCCCGCATCAGGGCGTCCCCCTCCGGCATCGGGCCCAGGGCGTAGCCGGCCTCCGCCAGATCCGCCGCGATGGCGCGGGCGCTCGCCTCCGTATCGAGGCCCACCGCGAAGCCCGCCCGGCCGCCGCGGGCGGGATAGTCCGAGAGCACCATCGCGAGACGCCGCGCGTGGCGCGGCGTTCGCGCGAGGCGGATCCAGGCCGCGGCCCGGTCGGCCAAGGCCGCGATGCCCTCCGGATCGGGGATCGCGCGGCGCTCGGCGTAGCCCTCGACCTCGGGCGATTCCTCCTTGAACGAGATCGGAAAGCCGGAGAGCCGCCCGTCGAATTCGGGCAGAGCCACCTGCATGGCGAGGTCGGCCGCGTTCAGGCCGCGCGCCGAGGCGGCCCACGCGGCGCGGGGGCTGCCGACCGTGACGGCCTGGAGGACCGGGCAATCGGCCGCATCGAGCGGGAAGGCCGCGTCCTCCCGCGCCGAGAAGGCAGTGGCCGCCACCACGATGTCGGGGCGGCGGGCGGCGACGAGCGCCCGCAGCGGCTCCAGGGCCGCCGGATCCTTGAGGCTCGACACAGCGACGATGGCGCTTCCGATGCCCCGCATCCGGAGCGCTGCCGTGAACGCCGCGACCGGGGCCGTGTCGCCGCCGAGCACGGCGGAGCGGTAGACGAGGACGAGCGCCAGCGGCGCCCCGGCCGCGGCGAGGGCCGTCTCGACGGAGACCGGACCGCAGCCGGGGCACCACGCGAAGCCCCGCGGCAACGGCTCCGGCGGCTCGACCGCGACGGGCTCGCCGATCTCGGCCGCGAGCCGCCCGAGCATCCGGCGCAGGTTCTGCGGACCGCCCGCCCGGAAATAGGCGTCGAGCTCGGCCGCGAGGCCCGGCACCGTGGAGTAGGAATCGAGGCGCGGGTCCGGCCGGTCGTCGCCGGGCAGCACCGCGAGCTTGACCCCGTGGGCACGGGCCGCCGCGTGGGCCCGCTCCACGCCGTAGCGCCAGTAATCGAGGCCGCCGAGGCAGCGGATCACCACGATCCTGGCGCGGGCGATCACGCCGTCGACGTAGAGATCCACCGACATCGGGTGCCGCAGGCGCGCGAGCTTGGCGAGCCGCAGCGAGGGCAGGCCGGGCTCGCCCGCCGCGTGGGCGGCCGCGACGCCCGCGAGGTCGGAATCGGTGAAGGAGAGGAAGACGATGTCGCCCGGCGCCTGCCCGAGATCGACCGCCGCCTCGCCCTCGTCGAGGGAGACCGTATCGATGCGGACGAGGTGCATGGCGCCTTATATCATCCCGCCAGCGCCGCCGCGACGGCGTCCCGGTCGAACCCCTTGAGGCCGATCACGACGAGGCGGCCGTCGCGGGATTCGGACGCGCGCCAGGGCCGGTCGAAATGGTGCGCGACGCGCCGTCCGACGCCCTGCACGACGAGGCGCATCGGCTTGCCCTCGATCTCGGCGAAGCCCTTGATGCGGAGCACGCCCGCCGTCTCGGCGGCCCGCTCGACGCGCGCGGCGAGGTCGGTCGGACTCGCGGCGGCGCGGACCGGCAGGGCCACCGTCTCGAAATCGTCGTGGTCGTGGTCCTCACCCTCGCCGTGGTGGGAGGGTCGGGCGTCGAGGTCGTCCTCGGCGGCCGCGTTGAGGCCGAGGAGCACCCGCGCGTCGATCGCGCCATGCGAGGTCTCCACCACCTTCACGGCCCGCGGCAGCTGGCGCTCGACCTCGGCGCGGACGCTTGCCCGCTCGGCCTCGCCGAGGAGGTCCGCCTTGTTCAGCACCACGAGGTCGGCGCAGAGGAGCTGGTCCTCGAACACCTCCTCCAGCGGGTTCTCGTGCTCGACGCTCGCATCGGCCGCGCGCTGGGCGGCGAGCGCGTCCGGATCCTCCGCGAAGGCGCCGGAGGCCACCGCCGGGCCGTCGACCACCGCGACGACGCCGTCGACCGTCACTCGCGAGCGGATCGCCGGCCACTGGAAGGCCTGGACGAGGGGCTTCGGCAGGGCGAGGCCCGAAGTCTCGATCAGGATGTGCTCCGGCGGGTCCGCCCGTTCCAGGAGGGTATTGAGGGCCGGCACGAAATCGTCGGCGACGGTGCAGCAGATGCAGCCGTTCGGCAATTCGACGATCGCGTCCTCGCTGCAGCCGGGGACGCCGCAGGCGGCGAGGAACGAACCGTCGAAGCCGACATCGCCGAACTCGTTGACGAGGATGGCGAGGCGGCGGCCGCCCGCATGCTCCATCACGTGGCGCACGAGGGTCGTCTTGCCGGCGCCGAGGAAGCCGGTGACGATGGTGCAGGGAATCTTCTCGACGATGCTCATGGGGGCACTCGTGATGGCGGGGCGCCCGCTTAGGCGGAGGCGCGGGGCGGGATGCGGGCGATCACGCCCTTGCGGAAGGCTTCCGGCCGCGCCCGCCAGGGCACGAGGCCGTCGGCGGTGCCGGCGTAGAGCCGGATGCCCTCGATGATCGTGGGCGCGGATGCCTCGGGGTCGAGGTCGCCGTAGACGTAGGTCCAGCGGTCGGCGCCCGCGACCGCCACCGTGCACGGGCGCTTGCAGACCGAGAGGCACTCGACCGGCTCGACGCGCAGCCCCGGCACGGGCGTCTCGGCGAGCGCCTTCTCGATGGAGGCGAGGAGGCGCGCCCCGGCGCGCGGGCCATCCCCGTCCCCCTCGGCGCGGCAGGTGGTGCAGACGTAGAGCACCACAGGTTCGGGCTGGCCCTCAGGCATGGGCCGGCGCCTCTGCCGCGCGCCCGAACACCTGCCAGGCCCAGCCGAAGGCGAGCCCGATCACCGCCCAGAACACGAAGGCGATGCCCAGCGAGCGGGCGGCAAATTGCGCGGCGAGGAGGGCGGGCACGGCCGAATTCCCCTCGGGCGGCACCGGGGCGCCGGCGAGGTGCGGCGCCACGATGAGCACGAGCCCGCCGAGGATGGTGACGGCCGCCCGCCGGATCAGGATTAGGTAGAGGCCCATCGCGGTCGCTGCGGCGGTCATCAGCCACCATGCCTGGCGCGTGGCGAGGGGCGCCGCCTCGCTGCCCGGCAGCTCCGGCGGCAGGCCGAGGGCGGGGGCGAGCGCGACCGCGGCGAAGCCCGCGAGCCCGAAGGCGAGCGCCCGCTCCGGCGTCGGCGCGCGGCCGCAGGCGAGCATCACGGCGCCGAGGAGGAGCGCGTAGCCGATGCCGCCGATCAGCGTCGCGAGGCCAGTGAAGGCCATGCGCGGCAGGCCGGGGCCGGGCTGCCACTCCGCGCCAGGCCCAGTGTTGCCGTGGTCGTGACCTTGGGCAGGCGCCTGGCCCTGCGCCGGCGCGTGGGCCAGGACGATGGGCAGGCGAGTCTCGTCCGCATCGAGGGCGGCGTGCGTCTCGTAGCGCTCGGCCGCGATGATGAGCGGCGAGGTGAGGGCGAGCTGCAGGCCCGTCGCGACGACGGCCGCGAGGAAGCCGGCGACGAGGGCCGCCGACAGGAGCCGGATGATCATGGGATCTCTGCGGGCTGCGGCAGAGCGGTCAGTGGCAGGGGAAGTTCTGCGTGTGCCGGAAATCGTGCGCCGCGTTGTGCAGCGCCGAGGCCGGCGCGAAGCCCGCGAGGAAGACGAGGCCGAGCCCCAGCAGGGCGGCGATCGCGATGGCGGCGGCGCCCTCGCTCGCGCGGGTGCCGGTGGTGCCGAGGGTCTGGACGTTCGTCGTCATCGGGTCAGGTCTCCGGCCGCCCCGCCGGCGGCGTTCGAGGATAGCGGGGGACGGCAGGTCTCCTGGCTCGCGGATCCTCGCGCCTGCCGCCTTCCCGGAGATCCGGTGGCGTGGTGGCAGGAGCTAGCCGCTCACAGTTGCGGGGGCAGCCGCGGAATCGGAGCCCGAGCCCCTCACCGCATTCCCTTTTCACCCCGTCGCCGGGGCACCGTCTCACCGGCTTCTAGCCTGTCGCGCGGGCCGGCACAACGCGGGCCGCACCCCGAGTCCCGCGATTCTTTGATCGAAGGCGAAGGCGATCTTTGACCGGAGGGCTGCGCTTGGGGCAAAGGAGCCCGATGCTTCAGGCCGCCCCCCGCATGACCCTGGTGCTCGGCGGCGCGCGCTCGGGCAAGAGCGCCCACGCGGAGGCGCTGGTCGAGACCTCCCCGGCGCCCTGGACCTACCTCGCCACCGCGCAGGCCTGGGACGACGAGATGCGGGAGCGCATCGCCCTCCACCGCGCCCGCCGGGGAGAGGGCTGGGTGACGCGGGACGTGCCGACGGAACTCGCCGCCGCGATCCGGGAGGTGCGCGGCCCCGTCCTCGTCGATTGCCTGACGCTCTGGCTCACCAACCTGATGCTGGGCGGGGCCGATCTCGCGGCCGCGTCCGAGGATCTCGCCTCGGCCTGCGCGGATGCGGCCGGCCCGCTCGTCCTCGTCTCGAACGAGGTCGGGCTCGGCATCGTGCCCGACAACGCCCTGGCCCGCGCGTTCCGCGACGCGGCCGGACGGCTCCACCAGCGCCTCGCGCGGGAGGCCGACCGGGTCGTGTTCCTGGTGGCCGGGCTGCCGATGGTCGTCAAACCCGCTGGAGGACACGCATGAGCGACGAGGACGCGCGCCACCGCGAGAAGATGCGGAAGCGCAAGGCGGCGCAGGATGCCGAGGTCGCCTCGAAGACCGTCGAGAAGGGCCTCCTCATCGTCAACACCGGCCCCGGCAAGGGCAAGACGACGGCCGCGCTCGGGCTCGTGCTGCGGGCGCTGGGGCGCGGCTGGCGGGTCGGCGTGGTGCAGTTCATCAAGGGGGCCTGGGACACGGGCGAGAAGCGGGCGCTGGAGGCTTTCGGCGACCGGGTCGCCTGGCACGCGCTGGGCGAGGGCTTCACCTGGGAGACGCAGGACAAGGCCCGCGATATCGCCGCCTGCGCGCGGGCCTGGGCGACGGCGCAGTCCCTGATGGCGGATCCGACGATCCGCCTCCTCGTCCTCGACGAGATGAACATCGCGCTCCGCTACGACTACCTCGACATCGACGCGGTGGTGGCCGTGCTGCGGGCGCGCCGCCCGGACCTGCACGTGGTGGTGACCGGCCGCAACGCGAAGCCCGCGCTGATCGAGGCGGCCGACCTCGTGACCGAGATGGGCAACGTGAAGCACCATTTCTCGGCGGGCGTGAAGGCGCAGGAGGGGATCGAGTTCTGATGAGCCCGCCTCGTCCCGGCGCTCGGATCCGCCCATGACCCGCGCCATCATGATCCAGGGCACGGGCTCGGATGTCGGCAAGTCGCTGATCGTGGCCGGGCTCGCCCGCGCCTTCGCGCAGCGGGGCCTGCGCGTGCGCCCGTTCAAGCCGCAGAACATGTCGAACAACGCCGCCGTCACGGCCGATGGCGGCGAGATCGGGCGGGCGCAGGCGCTGCAGGCGCGGGCGGCCGGCGTCCCGCCCTCGGTCCACATGAATCCAGTCCTCCTGAAGCCCCAGAGCGAGGTCGGCTCGCAGGTCGTGGTGCAGGGGCGCATGGTCGGCACCGCCAAGGCGCGCGACTACCAGGGCTGGAAGCCGCGCCTTCTCGCCTCGGTGCTCGAGAGCTTCGCGCACCTGCGGGCAGAGGCCGATCTCGTCGTCGTCGAGGGGGCGGGCTCGGCCTCCGAGGTGAATCTGCGGGCCGGCGACATCGCCAATATGGGCTTTGCGCGCGCGACCGATACGCCGGTGATCCTCCTCGGCGACATCGACCGGGGCGGCGTCATCGCGAGCCTCGTCGGCACGAAGGCCGTGCTCGACCCGGCCGACGCCGCGATGGTGCGCGGCTTCCTCGTCAACCGCTTCCGCGGCGACTCCAGCCTGTTCGCGGACGGGATGCGGATCATCGCCGAGCGCACGGGCTGGGAGAGCCTCGGCCTCGTGCCGCACTTCCCCGACGCCGCCCGCCTGCCCGCCGAGGACGTGCTCGGCCTGAGGGGATCCGAGGCGGGGCCGGGCGCGCGCGTCGTCGCGGTGCCAGTCCTGTCCCGGATCGCCAATTTCGACGATCTCGACCCGCTCCGCGCCGAGCCCGGAATCGCCGTGGTGCTGGTCCGGCCGGGCGAGGCGATCCCCGGCAACGCCGACCTCGTGCTGCTGCCGGGCTCGAAGACGACGATCGACGACCTCGCCGATCTTCGCGCGCAGGGCTGGGACGTCGACATCCGGGCGCATCTGCGCCGGGGCGGGCGCGTGCTCGGCCTCTGCGGCGGCTACCAGATGCTCGGCCGCAGGATCAGCGACCCGCACGGCATCGAGGGCGAGGCGCGCTCCGTGCCCGGCCTCGGTCTCCTCGACGTCGAGACGGTGATGACGCCCCTGAAGCGCCTGGAGGCGGTGACGGGCGAGAGCCTGTCCGACGCAGTGCCGTTCGCCGGCTACGAGATGCATATCGGCGATACCGCAGGACCCGACGCCGCGCGCCCGCTCCTGCGCCTCGCCGACGGGAGGACGGACGGGGCCGTCTCGGCGGATGGGCGCGTGGCGGGGACCTACGTGCACGGGCTCTTCGCCGACGACCGGCAGCGGGCGGCGTGGCTCGCGCGCCTCGGCGCCGCGGCGAGCGGCGCGGCGTACGAGGCCGGCATCGAGGCGGTGCTCGATGGCCTCGCCCGCCACATCGAGGCGCACGTGGATTGCGACCGGCTCCTCGCGCTGGCCGGATGATCGCCCCTCAGCCCGCGAGAAGCGTCGCGAGGATGGCCGCCAGCCCGAACAGCAGGGCGCAGGCCGCGCGGTAGATCCGGATCGCCCGCTCGATGTCCTCGGGTCCCGCCTCGGCGCGGCCGTCGCCCATCCAGGAATCCGTCACGCGCTCGCCCCCGTAGACCCTTGGCCCCGCGAGACGCAGGCCCAGCGCCCCGGCCATCGCGGCTTCCGGCCAGCCGGCGTTCGGCGAGCGGTGCCGCCCGGCATCGCGCCGCACGGCCGTCCAGGCGCCGCGGGCCGAGGCGCCCTTCGTCAGGCGCGCCGCCGCCACGATGAGGAGCGCGGTCAGGCGCGAGGCCGGCAGGTTGATCAGGTCGTCGAAACGGGCCGCGGCCCAGCCGAACGCGGCGTGGCGGGGCGTGCGGTGCCCGATCATGCTGTCGGCGGTGTTGGCGGCCTTGTAGAGGAGGCCGCCGGGCAGCCCGCCGAGCCCGATCCAGAAGGCCGGCGCCACGATCCCGTCCGAAAAGTTCTCGGCGAGGCTCTCGATCGCGGCCCGGCACACGGCCGCCTCGTCGAGGGTCTCGGGGTCGCGCCCGACGATCATCGAGACGGCGCGGCGCCCGCCGGGCAGCCCCTCCCGCCGGAGCGCGGCGGCGACGCGGATCACGTGCTGGTCGAGGCTTCTCTGCGCCGGAAGCGTCGCGCACAGGAGCGCGGCGAGGACGAGCCCGAGTACCGGGCCGCCGAGCCCGGCGAGCGCCGTCAGGGCGAGCCCGCTGCCGACCGCTGCGGCAAGGAGAATGAGGAGGGCGAGCACGCCCTTGAGGCGCCGCGTGCCGGGCTCGCCCCGGTTCAGCCCCCGGTCGAGCGCCGCGATCAGTCGGCCGATCCAGGTGACAGGGTGGCCGAGCGCCCTGTAGAGCGCGTCCGGATAGCCGGCCGCGGCCTCGATCAAGAGGGCGAGGGCGAGGATGATGAGCGTATCGGGCGGATGGGCGAGGACGGTCCAGGACATCGGGTCTCGGCAGGGAAGGCCGGCGCGCCGGTAATGAGCCACGGCGGCGACCTCGACGCCGCGCGCAGGCTGTTCCCGGATGCGCCCGAGCCTTGGATCGATCTCTCGACGGGGATCAACCCGGTCCCCTATCCCTGTCCGCCGCTGGAGGCCAGCCTGTTCCGGCGCCTGCCCGCGCCCGGCGACCTCGCGGCGCTGCGGGCGACCGCCGCCGCGGCCTACGGCGCCGATCCGGCGGGAATCGTGCCGGCGCCCGGCACGCAGATCCTGATCGAGATCCTGCCGCGGCTCCTGCCGCCGACGCGGGTGGCGGTGATCTCGCCGACCTATGCCGAGCACGAGGCCGCCTGGGCGCGCGGCGGCCACGCCGTCGTGGGCGTGCCCGATCTCGCCGCGATCGGCGAGGCGGCGGTGGCCGTCATCGTCAACCCGAACAATCCGGACGGGCGCGTCTTCCCCGCGGCCGCGCTGCGGGAGCTGGCGGAGCGCCTGCGCGCGCGGGGCGGCCTCATCGTCACGGATGAAGCCTTCGCCGACCTGGAGCCCGTCGAGAGCCTCTGCCCCTTCGCGGGGCCCGGCCTCGTGGTGCTGCGCTCGTTCGGCAAGACCTACGGGCTCGCCGGCATCCGACTCGGCTTCGCGGTCGCGGAGCCCGTCTTCGCGGCGCGGATCGCCGCCGCCCTCGGGCCCTGGGCGGTCTCCGGGCCGGCGCTGGCCATCGGGCGCGTTGCCCTCGCCGATGCCGGCTGGCGGGGGGAGGCGGCCCTGGCGCGCCGGGCGGACGCGGATCGTCTCGACCGGATGATCGCCCGCGGCGGCGGCCGGGTCGTCGGTGGCACCGCCCTGTTCCGCACCGCCGATTTCGAGGACGGCCCCGGCCTGTTCCGGCGCCTCGGCGAGGCCGGGATCTACGTGCGCCGGTTCGAGGCGGCACCGAGCCGCCTGCGCTTCGGCTTGCCGCCGGACAAGGGGGCGTGGTGCCGGCTCTCGCGGATCCTCAGGTAGCCCGCGGCCGGTGCCGGTCGAGCACGGCGACGAGGAGGGCGAGGCCGGCGAGGACGATCCCCACCGTGCAGACCCCCGGCCAGCCGGCGGCGAGGAAGGCCCGCGAGCCCGCATAGGCCCCGAGCGCCCCGAACACGAACATCGCGGTGAACAGCACGGTGTTGATCCGCCCCCGGCGCCGGGCACCAGCGCGTAGGCCCGGGTCTGGTTCGCGATCAGTGCCCCGTTCAGGCCGATATCGATGAGCAGCACGCCGGCCGCGACGCCGACGAGCGACCTGCCGCCCCAGAGCCACAGCACGGCGAAGGCCGCGAGGACGCAGGCGCTGCCCGCCACCACGACGGGCCGCGCCCCGCGCCGGTCCGTGAAGCGCCCCGACATCGGCGCGATGAGCGCGCCCGCGACGCCGATCACCCCGAACAATCCGGCGCCGGCCGCCGTCAGGTCGAAGGGCGGCGCCTCGACGAGAAGGGCGAGGGTCGCCCAGAAGGCGTTGAAGCTCGCGAAGAGCAGCGCCTGCGACAGGGTCGCGGTGCGCAGGGTCGGCTGGGTGCGCACGAGGTAGAGGATCGAGAGCATCAGCGCCCGGTAGCGCAGGGGCTTCGTCTTCGGCGTCCTCGGCAGGGTCGCGGCCGCGATTCCCGCCATGGCGAGCGCCACGCCCGCCGCCGCGACGAACACCGCCCGCCAGCCGAACTCGGCACCGAACAGCCCGCTCGCCGTGCGCGCGAGCAGGATGCCGGTGAGGAGCCCGGTCATCACCTGCCCGACGATGCGCCCGCGGCTCGCGTCGGGCGCGAGCTCGGCCGCGAAGGGCACGGCCTGCTGCGCGGCCGATGCGAGGAAGCCGATCAGGAGGCTCGCCAGCGCCAGGACGGGGAGGTTCGGTGCCGCGCCGGCGAGCAGCAGGGCGAGGCTCAGCGCCGCGAGCTGACCCATGATCAGGCTGCGCCGGGGCAGGCTGTCGCCCAGCGGCACGAGCCCGAGGATGCCGAGCCCGTAGCCGACCAGGCAGGCGGTCGGGATCCAGATGGCCGCCCGCGCCCCGAATTCCGAGACGAGGAGGGCGAGGAGGGGCTGGTTGTAATAGATGTTGGCGACCGCGCCCCCTGCGATCAGGGTGAGGCCGAGGCGGGCGCGGGTCGTGAGATGCGGTGTCAGCAAGGGCAGGTCTGGGGTGTGGGGCAGGGAGGCCCAACGCCGTAGGCCGGCCGGGCCGCCGCTGGCAACCGCCCCGGCCGGCATCGCCTCCCGCCACTCGCGAAACGGTGAGAAGGGTCCGGCCCTTCCATCACGCTCCCTTCACCACCATATCACAATCGTTGCGGCAGAAGGACTTATGCTCTGCTGCCGCGCTGGGTGCCCTTGGAAACGCGACCGTTTCGGGCTCTCATTTCGGGTGCGACGGTCACGATGTGCTGATTCGCGCCCACGACAGGCTTTCGCCGGACAACAGGGAGTTCCGTATGCCGAACTACCGCGTCAGTTTCGCCAAGCAGATCCTGGGGGTGCCCTTCACCGTCGGCTCCGTGGAGATCGCCCGGGCGCGCGATCCGGAGCGGGCGCGCCGCGCCGCCGAATTGCGCTTCGCGCGCCAGCACGGGGTCGAGGATTGGCGCGAGCGGGCCGATCGCTGCGAGATCGCTGCGGCCGAAACGCAACGCGCCTGAGCCCGGCCGCCGGAGAGGCCCTGGGCCGCGTCCCGGCCCCTGGCCCTCTCGGCGTACCCGGCCTAGAACGAGGCCGCTGGCGGCCGGTCCCTCCGGGCGGCCGCACATCGTGACAGCGGGTGGCGACGGAGCGAACGGCGTTTCATGGCGGCGACCTCTTTCTTCGGCGACCTGCTCCAGACGATCAGCGACCGTGGCCGCGACCTCATCAGCTTCGGACGGGGCGACATCGCCGCGAAGGCGAGCGCCCCCGAACTCGTCAAGCTCTGCGAGGATCTGATCTCCCGCCGCGGCGAGGCGTCCGGCGTGGCGCTCGCCCGCCTCATCCTCGACCGCTACGCGAGCTTCGCGAAGCCCGAGCGCCTCGCCTTCCTGCGCCTCATCGCCCAGGAATTCGATGCGGACCACGCCGCGGTCGACGCGGCGATCGCCTCCTACCGGGCCGACCCGACCCGCGCCCGCCTCGGGCGCCTGCACGAGGCGGCCGAGCCGCGCAGCCAGGAGCTGATCCGCCGCCTCAACCTCGCCCGTGACGGCACGCGGGCCCTCGTGCGCATGCGCGAGGACCTGATGGACCTGCGCGCGGCCCTGCGCGCCGAGGAAGGGGCGGATGCGGACCTGATCGATGCGGCCGACAGCCTCGATTGCGATTTCGAGCACCTGTTCGCCTCCTGGTTCAACCGGGGCTTCCTGGTGCTGCGCCACATCGACTGGACGACGCCCGCCCACATCCTGGAGAAGATCATCCGCTACGAGGCGGTGCACGAGATCCAGGGCTGGGACGACCTGCGCCGCCGGATCGAGCCCTCCGACCGGCGCTGCTTCGCCTTCTTCCACCCGGCTCTCGTCGACGAGCCGCTGATCTTCGTCGAGGTGGCGCTGACCGGCGGCATCGCCGCCGCGATCGCCCCGATCCTCGCCAACGAGCGCGACCTCCTGCCTATGCGCGCGGCCACGACGGCGGTGTTCTACTCGATCTCGAACTGCCAGCGGGGTCTGGCCGGCGTCACCTTCGGCAATTTCCTGATCAAGCAGGTGGTGGAGGACCTCGCCCGCGAGATCCCCTCGCTCAAGACCTTCGTCACCCTCTCGCCGGTGCCGGGCTTCGCCCGCTGGCTCGACCGGGAGCGGCGCGCCGACGCGTCGCAGGGCCTGACGAAGGAGGATATCGAGGCCCTGCGCCTCCTCGAACGGTCGGACTGGCAGAGCGACAAGGCGACCTGCGAGGCGGTGCGCAAGGCGATGCTGCCCGCGGCCGCCGCCTATTTCCTGCGCGCCAAGAACGACCGGGGCCGGCCCCTCGACCCGGTCGCCCGCTTCCATCTCGGCAACGGGGCGCGGCTGGAGCGGCTCAATTTCCTCGGCGACACCTCGCCGAAGGGCGTGAAGCAATCCTACGGGCTGATGGTGAACTACCTCTACGACCTCTCGGCCATCGAGAAGAACCACGAGACCTACGCCAATCTCGGCACGGTGGCGGCCTCCGGCACGGTGAGCCGGGAATTGCGCGCGAACCTGCCGCCCCCGCGCGCAGTGGCGCTCGCCGACGCCTGAGGCGGGCGGCTTTCCTCCCCGCGGGGGAGGGGAGGCGCCTGCGGGGACCTTCTTCCCGGTCGGCACTCCCCAAGAATTCGCGCGATGTGCTAGGCACGCGCGCATGACGAACCACCTCTTCGATCTCGTGCGGTCGGGCCTGCCCGCCGATCCCGCGGCCAAGACCTTCATCGAGTCGCCGGACGGCGCGGTGCTCAGCTACGCCGATCTCCTCGCGCGCTCCGCGGCCTACGCGAACGCGCTGACGGAACTCGGCGTGAAGGTCGGCGACCGGGTCGCCGTGCAGGTCGACAAGAGCCCCGAGGTGATCTTCCTCTATCTCGGCGCGGTGCGGGCCGGCGCCGTCTTCCTGCCGCTCAACACCGCCTATACGGGCGCGGAGATCGCGTATTTCCTGTCGGATGCCGAGCCGGCTCTGTTCGTCTGCGACCCGGGCAAGCGCGAGGCGCTCGAATCCGTCGCGGAGAAGGCCGGCGTCGCGGCGCTCCGCACCCTGGGCGGCGATGGGCGCGGCAGCATGGCGGAGGCGGC
This sequence comes from Methylobacterium durans, assembly GCF_003173715.1. Classification (NCBI taxonomy): domain Bacteria; kingdom Pseudomonadati; phylum Pseudomonadota; class Alphaproteobacteria; order Hyphomicrobiales; family Methylobacteriaceae; genus Methylobacterium; species Methylobacterium durans. The sequence continues at coordinate 3,157,986 of NZ_CP029550.1, forward strand.
GGATGCCGCGGCCCCCGACTTCGCCGACGTGGCGCGCGGCCCCGACGATCTCGCGGCGATCCTCTACACCTCGGGCACGACCGGGCGCTCGAAGGGCGCCATGCTGACCCATGAGAACCTCGCCTCGAACACCCGGACCCTCGTCGACCTCTGGCGCTTCACGGCTGAGGACGTGCTGATCCACGCGCTGCCCGTCTTCCACACCCACGGCCTGTTCGTGGCGACGAACATCGTGCTCGCCACCGGCGGCACCATGCTGTTCCTGCCCCGGCTCGACGCGAAGCGGATCCTGGAGCTGATGCCGCGGGCGAGCGCGATGATGGGCGTGCCGACCTTCTACACCCGCCTCCTCAGGGAGCCCGGCCTCACGCGGGAGGTCGCAGCGCCGATGCGCCTCTTCATCTCGGGCTCGGCGCCGCTCCTCGCCGAGACGCACCGGGAGTGGCAGGCCCGCACCGGCCACGCCATCCTCGAGCGCTACGGCATGACCGAGACCAACATGAGCACCTCGAACCCCTACGAGGGGCGGCGCATCGCCGGCACGGTGGGCTTTCCCCTGCCGGACGTTGCGCTCCGGGTGGTCGACCCGGAGACCGGCGCCCATCTGCCTGACGGCGAGGTCGGCATGATCGAGGTCCGGGGCCCGAACGTGTTCAAGGGCTACTGGCGCATGCCCGAGAAGACCGCCGCCGAGTTCCGGGCGGACGGGTTCTTCATCACGGGCGATCTCGGCAAGGTCGATGCGGACGGCTACGTCCACATCGTCGGCCGCGGCAAGGACCTCATCATCTCGGGCGGCTTCAACGTCTATCCGAAGGAGATCGAGACCGAGATCGACGCGATCCCGGGCATCGTCGAATCCGCGGTGATCGGCCTGCCCCACGCCGATTTCGGCGAGGGCGTCACGGCCGTCGTGGTGGCGGGCGAGGGCGCGCCCGACGAGGCGGCCGTGCTCGCCCAGCTCGAGGGGCGGCTCGCCAAGTTCAAGCTGCCCAAGCGCGTGCTCTTCGCGGACGAGCTGCCGCGCAACGCCATGGGCAAGGTGCAGAAGAACGTGCTCCGCGAGACCCATGCACAGCTTTATCGGCCGTGATCGCCGTTAGGACTGTATGCTGAGGGGAACGGCGCACCTGCGCTGACGTTCTTGGCTCCGTGCGCGGGGTCCCGTGCAAGCCTTTCGAGTGCCGTCCCCGCATGACAGCGTCGCCGCTCCGCCCGCCCGACCCGCCCGAGACCGGCGCGGGCGGATCGATCCTGTGGACGCTCCTCGTCGGCACGGCGCTGATCGCGCTCGCCGCCGCGCCGAAGGGCCGGCGGGTTCCCGCGGCGTCCGGGCCGGACCCCGTCCGCGCCGGCGACGGCGGCGCCCGCTCCTACACCGGCCGCTCGGCCGAGCTCGTCGGCGCGACCCAACCCGAGCGCGGCCGCAAGGCCCGCAATCCCACCGAGATCACGGGGGCCGGCTGGAATGACATCGCGGTCCGCGTCTACCTCGAGTTCAACAAGGATCGCGTCCTGTCGGTGGCCGCAGGCGTCACCTTCTACTCGCTGCTCTCCCTGTTCCCGGCGATCGCCGCCCTCGTCACCTGCTACGGGCTGTTCGCGGACGTGCGCGTGATCAACGAGCACCTCGCGAGCCTGCAGGGCGTGCTGCCGCAGGGCGCCATCGAGGTCGTGGGCGATCAGGTCAAGCGCATCGCCTCGAAGGGGGGCGGCGCCCTCGGCGTGACCTTCTTCACCAGCCTCCTGATCTCGCTGTGGAGCGCCAACGCCGCCATGAAGGCGATGTTCGACGCCCTCAACGTCGTCTACGAGGAGGACGAGAAGCGCTCCTTCGTGATGCTGAACCTGCGCTCGCTGGCCTTCACGGGCGGCGCGCTCCTGTTCATCATCTTCGCGCTGGCCTCGATCGTCGTCCTGCCGGTCATCTTCGCCTTCGTCGGGATCAGCGACGCGGCGTGGTTCATCGCGCTCCTGCGATGGCCCGCGCTCCTCGTCGTGCTGCTCGCCGGCCTCTCCGTGCTCTACCGCTACGGGCCGAGCCGCGAGGAGGCGCGCTGGCGCTGGGTCGGCACCGGCAGCGTCGTGGCCTGCATCCTCTGGCTCGTCGCCTCGCTGCTCTTCTCGTGGTACGTGACGAACTTCGGCAATTACAACGAGACGTACGGGTCGCTCGGGGCGGTCATCGGCTTCATGACCTGGATCTGGATCTCGGCGACGATCGTGCTGCTCGGCGGCGAGATCAACGCCGAGATGGAGCACCAGACGGTCCGGGACACGACCACGGGCCCGGAACTGCCGCTCGGCGCCCGCGAGGCGCGGATGGCGGATTCGGTGGGGGCAGCGGCCTGACGCCGCCTCCCGGCCGGGCCGGGGCCGCACCATATCGGGCCTGACCCCCGAGACCATCAGGAGGACATCATGGCCGATCCCATCGCGGACGCTCCCGAGACCCGCTCCGAGGCCGAGTGGCGCGCCGCGCTGACGCCCGAGCAGTACCGGGTGCTGCGCGAGCACGGCACCGAGCGCGCCGGCACGAGCTGCCTGCTCGCCGAGAAGCGGCCCGGCACCTTCGCCTGCGCAGGCTGCGGCACGCCGCTCTTCGTCACCGGCACCAAGTTCGAGTCCGGCACCGGCTGGCCGAGCTTCTTCGAGCCGCTGCCCGACGCGGTCGAGACCCAGACCGACCGCAGCCACTGGATGGTGCGCACCGAGGCTCACTGTGCCCGCTGCAAGGGCCATCTCGGCCACGTCTTCAACGACGGACCGCCCCCCACGGGCCTGCGCTACTGCATGAACGGGGCGGCCCTGACGTTCGAGCCGGCGGCCGGCGGCGCGACATCCCTTTGATGGGGAAAGGTTTCGTACGGTAGATGTCGGTCGGCCCGTGGTCTTGATTTCGGCGCCTTTTTCCTTAGTCCCTGGTGAACCCAAAACCGACATGTCTCGTGAGACCGAGGAATAGGCGGGGCGGGGCGAAGATCCTCGGACCCTGCGGCAAAGCTGTTGGCGAGGCAACCGAAAGTTTTCGCGCCAAGCCCCGGCCCTCCGGGACACGACGGTACGAGCGTCCACCCGTCGCCGGCGGGTGGCGAATGTGCGGAGGCTGAGTATGAGTGTCGTTCGGCGGTTTCTCGTGGCACCGTCCCTGGTGCGTCTGATCCGCAAGGAACGCGGCGGATCCCGCATCACCGAGGGCTATTTCGCCCCCAGACCGGCCGCACCTCCTTCGTGCGCGTCGACGGGCAGCAATGCCACCTGATCCTCGTCACGACGGGCCAGGACGGCGCCCCCAGCGAGGAGCGCACGGATGTGCCGCGCGCCCACGGCGACGCCCTCCTCGACGTCTGCACCGGCAAGGCCGCCTACGACCGCACCACCCTCAACGTGAACGGTCGCGAGGTCCGGATCGACCGCTACGTCAGCCCCGGCAGCCTCGACCTGATCAGCGTCGCCTTCGACAGCGAGAACGAGGCCAACGGCTTCGTCGCCCCGGTCTGGTTCGGCCGGGAGGTCTCGCAGGACGGGGCCTACGAGCGGCACACGGTGGCGCTGCAAGGCCCGCCGCAGGCCGGCGAGGTCAGCATCAACAACGCCGCCCTCGACGCCGTGCTCGACCTGATCGAGCCCCGCTTCGGCTTCGGCCGCTACAACGCCCCGAAGGCCGCGGAGGGCCGCCCCGCCGAGGGAAAGTCCGGTGAGGAGGACGGCGTGGTGAACGCGCTGCGCCGTATCGCCGGCACCGGCGCTCCGGCCGCCGCCGCCGTGCCCGCCGCCGTTGTGCCCGCCGCAGCCGCCGTCGTGGCGCCCGCGCCCGAGGCGCGCGAGCCGGAGCCGGCCCCCGAGGCCGAGCCGCAGGCCGTGGCGTCCGAGGAGCCCGAGACCGCGCAGGGCGATGCCCGGATCGACGACGTCATCGAGAGCTTGTCGGCCGCTCTCGGCGCGGCGATCCACCAGCCGCATGAGGCGCAGAACGAGGCGTCCCGCGAGGACGATTCCGCCTCCGCCTTCGAGCGCTGGACCGTGCGGCCCCGGCGGACCCAGCAGCAGAACTGAGGACTCGCGCCGCCGGGCGACCGGCGGCGCTCAGTTCCGGACCAGGACCCGCGCGCCGCCGTAGATCTGCGTGAGGCGGTAGAGCGTGCGGGCATTGGCCGGACTCAGGCGGACGCAGCCGTGGCTTGCGCGGCGTCCGAGATGGCCCACCGCGTAGGTGCCGTGGATGGCGTAGCCGCCGCGGAAGAACATCGCGTGCGGCATCGGCGAGCCGTGATACTTGCGCGAGCGCCACATCGGCGCCATCAGCCCGACCCGATAGCTCCCGTTCGGCGTGACGAAGCCGCGCCGCGCGGTCGAGACCGGCCAGTCGTAGGCGAGCATCCCGTCCACGTAGACCCGCATACGCTGGCTCGACTGATCGATGCGGGCGACGATCCCGGCAGCCGCCGGCCCGCCCGTCCCCACGAGGACGAGAGCCGCGAGAGCGGCGTTCCGCAGGATTGGCAGGATCGACACGGCTCGGCTCGTCGGCTCGCGGCGGCCGGATCCCTGCCGCGCCGATCGAGAATGGGACTGTCCCCCGACCATTGGGAAGATCGTCTTCGCCCGGATCGACAGATTTTGTAACGTCCGGACCGGGCTGGACTACCGAGTGCGAGTTGAGCGCCCAGCGCAACTTCGCTAGCGTCTCGGAAAATCGATAACGATCAGGAAGGGCGCCGCCCGCGGCGCGCACGGGTGAGGGACATGGCCCAGGCGACGACCTCCGCTGCACCGACGACGGCTGCGCCCGCAACCGCGGGCGAGCCCTGGTACAAGGTCCTCTACATCCAGGTCCTGATCGCGATCGCTCTCGGCATCGCGGTGGGCTATTTCTACCCGGAATTCGGCAAGTCGCTGAAGTGGCTCGGCGACGCCTTCGTGGCGCTGATCAAGATGATGATCGCGCCGATCATCTTCTGCACCATCGTCCACGGCATCGCCTCGATCGGAGACCTGAAGAAGGTCGGCCGCGTCGGCCTGAAGGCCCTGATCTACTTCGAGGTGGTCTCGACCATCGCGCTCCTGATCGGCGTCCTCGTCGGCGAGGTCATCCGGCCCGGCGCCGACTTCCATGCCGACCCCTCGAAGCTCGACGCCAGCAAGGTCGCGACCTACGCGAGCAAGGCGGCGGCCGATTCGACCGTCGCCCACATCATGGCGCTGATCCCGAAGAGCTTCTTCGACGCCTTCGCTACCGGCGACCTGCTGCAGGTGCTGCTGATCTCGATCCTCACCGGCGTCGTCGTCACCGGCATGGGCGCGCGGGCGGAGGGCATCTCCCACGCCATCGACACGGCCGGCCAGGTCTTCTTCCGGATCATCGGCCTGATCGTGAAGCTCGCGCCGCTCGGCGCCTTCGGCGCCATGGCCTTCACCATCGGCGAGTACGGCATCCAGAAGGTCGTCGACCTCGCCTGGCTCGTCGGCACCTTCTACGTCACGGCTCTCCTCTTCGTGATCGTGGTGCTCGGCGGCATCGCGCGGTTCGCCGGCTTCTCGATCTTCCGCTTCCTCGCCTACATCAAGGACGAGTTGCTCATCGTGCTCGGCACCTCGTCCTCCGAGACCGTGCTGCCCCACATGATGACGAAGATGCGCCGCCTCGGCTGCTCGGATTCCGTCGTCGGCCTCGTCATCCCGACCGGCTACTCGTTCAACCTCGACGGCACCAACATCTACATGACGCTGGCGACGCTGTTCCTGGCGCAGGCCGTCGGCGCGGACCTCTCGTTCGGCCAGTACGCGACGATCATCGTCGTGGCGATGCTGACCTCGAAGGGGGCCTCGGGCGTGACGGGGGCAGGCTTCATCACGCTCGCCGCGACGCTGGCAGCGATCCCGAACAACCCGGTGCCGGTCGCCGCGATGACCCTGGTTCTCGGCATCGACAAGTTCATGTCGGAGTGCCGGGCGCTCACGAACCTCATCGGCAACGGCGTCGCCTGCGTCGTCGTCAGCCGCTGGGAGGGCGAACTCGACGCCGACAAGCTCCGGGAGGTGATGGCGCATCCGGTCTCGATCGGGACCCACATCTCCGACGAGTCGCCCGAGCCGATGGACACGAGCGAGCACGCCCCGAAGGTCGCCGCCGCGCAGTAGGCCCGCATGAGCGCGGAGCCCTTCCGCCTCGGCATCGATCTCGGCGGCACCAAGATCGCGGGCATCGTTCTCGACCGTGCCGGTCGGACGCGAGCCGAGAGCCGGATGCCCGCGCCGCGGGGCGACTACGCGGCGACGGTCCGGGCGGTCGCGGGCCTCGTCCACCGCCTGGAGACTGAGGCGGACGGCCCCTGCAGCATCGGCATCGGCATGCCCGGCGCCGTCTCGGCCCGCACGGGTCTCATCAAGAACGCGAACTCGACCTGGCTCAACGGCCGGCCCTTCGCGGCCGACCTCGTCGCCGCTCTGGGGCGCCCGGTCCGGGTCGAGAACGACGCCAATTGCCTCGCCGTCTCGGAGGCGGTCGACGGCGCGGGCGCCGGCGCGGAGGTCGTCTGGGCCATCATCCTGGGCACCGGGGTCGGCTCCGGCCTCGCGATCCGGGGGCGGGTGCTCTCGGGGCGCGACCGCATCGCCGGGGAATGGGGGCACAACCCCCTCCCGGCGCCTCGCGACGACGAGCGGCCGGGCCCTGCCTGCTATTGCGGCCGGCACGGCTGCATCGAGACCTTCCTGTCCGGGCCGGGGCTCGCCGCCGACCACGCCCGCCGCACCGGCGAGGCGCTGACCGGCGAGGGCGTCGTCGCGGCGTTGCGCGCGGGCGATGCGGGAGCGCAGGCCACCTTCGCCGCCTATCTCGATCGGTTGGGGCGGTCGGTCGCCCACGTCGTCAACATCCTCGACCCCGACATCATCGTCATCGGCGGCGGCCTCTCGCGGGTGCCGGAACTGCTCGCCCGCCTGCCGGCGGCGACCGCGCCGCACGTCTTCTCCGACGCTTTCGACACGCCGATCCACCCGAGCCTGCACGGGGACGCCTCGGGGGTGCGGGGCGCGGCCTGGCTCTGGAACGCGCCGTGACCGGCCTCGCGAGACGCCATCGGGAACGGCGCTTGCGGACAGCCGACGGAAACGGGCCTCGCGATTAATCCTTGCCAACGCTGCTCAGCGCACATAAAGATATCTTTATGTCTAACGAGCGCACCATCGCGGCAGCTCCGGTCCCCTTCGCGGACGCCCTCGGCGTCCTGCGGGCGGCGGCCGAGGAGACGCGCCTGCGCATCCTGGCGCTCCTGTCCGAGGGCGAACTCTCGGTCTCGGACCTCACCGACATCCTCGGCCAGTCGCAGCCGCGCATCTCGCGCCACCTCAAGCTCCTCGTCGAGGCGGGGCTGATCGAGCGGCACCGTGAGGGGGCCTGGGCCTTCTTCCGCCTGTGCGAGACCTCCGCCGGCCTCGTCGATCCACTGATCGCCGGGCTCGACCGGGAGGCGCCCCCGCTCTCGGAGGATCAGGCCCGCCGCGAGGCGGTGCGGGCGCAACGCGCCGAGGCCGCGCAGAGCTTCTTCGCGCGGCTCGCCCCGAAATGGGACCAGCTTCGCTCGCTCCACGTGCCGGAGGCCACCGTCGAGGCGGCGGTGCTCGACGTGCTGGGCCCGCGCCCGATCCAGAGCCTGATCGACCTCGGCACCGGCACGGGCCGGATGCTCGGCCTCCTCGCCCCGCGGGCGGGCCGCGCCACCGGCCTCGACTCGAGCCACGCCATGCTCTCGGTCGCGCGGGCGAACCTGGAGCGGACGGGCCTGTCGCGGGTCGATCTGCGCCAGGGCGACATCCACGCGCCGCCGTTCGGCCGCGCCAGCTTCGACCTCGTCATCGTCCATCAGGTGTTGCATTACCTCGACGACCCGGCCCGGGCGCTGCGGGAGGCGGCCCGCCTCGTCGCGCCGGGGGGGCGCCTCCTGGTGGTCGATTTCGCGCCCCACGATCTCGAATTCCTGCGCGAATCGCAGGCCCATCGCCGCCTCGGCTTCGCCGCCGAGCAGGTCTCCGGCTGGCTCGCCGAGGCCGGGCTCGACGCCGTCGAGACCCGCGACCTCGCCCCGACCGCGCTGGCCGCGCACCAACTCACCGTCACCCTCTGGCTCGCCGAGGAGCGCCGGGCGGCGCTCGACGGGCTCGCCGACGACCGGGCGGTCGCCTGACCGCCCCAAGAGAGATCGGGCGCCGCCTCAGGGCGGGCCGACAGGACAACACGAGAGGATTGCCATGCCAGCCTCCACCTACCGCGCGAGCCGCGAGGGCTGCCGCCCGATCCGGGTCTCCTTCGAGTTCTTCCCGCCGAAGACCGAGGAGATGGAGCGGACGCTCTGGTCCTCGATCGAGCGCCTCGCCCCGCTCCACCCGAGCTTCGTGTCGGTGACCTACGGCGCCGGCGGCTCGACCCGCGAGCGCACCCACAACACGGTCGCCCGCATGGTGCGCGAGACGAGCCTGAAGCCAGCCGCCCACCTCACCTGCGTCAACGCGACCAAGGACGAGGTGGACGAGGTGGTGCGCTCCTACTGGGATGTCGGCGTGCGCCACATCGTGGCGCTCCGCGGCGACCCGGCCGAGGGCGTCGGCACGGCCTACGCGCCCCATCCCGGCGGCTACCAGCACACCTGCGACCTCGTGGCGGGCATCAAGCGCATCGGCGACTTCCAGGTCTCGGTCTCGGGCTACCCGGAGAAGCACCCCGAGGCCGCCTCGCTCGATGCCGACATCGACGCATTGAAGGCGAAGGTCGATGCAGGCGCGGACCGCGCCATCACGCAGTTCTTCTTCGAGAACGACGTGTACCTGCGCTACGTCGACCGGGTGCGGGCGCGCGGCATCGACATCCCGATCGTGCCGGGCATCCTGCCGGTGCAGAACTTCAAGCAGGCCGCGAACTTCGCCCGCCGCACGGGCGCCTCGGTGCCGGAATGGCTCGCCCACCGTTTCGAGGGGCTCGACGACGACGTGGACACCCGCCGCCTGATCGCGGGCGCGGTGGCTGCCGAGCAGGTGCTCGACCTCGTGGACCGCGGCATCCACGACTTCCACTTCTACTCGATGAACCGCGCCGACCTCGTCTACGCCATCTGCCACCTGCTGGGCCTGCGGGCCGAGCGCCCGGTGGCGGCGGAGCGCGCGGCGGCTTAAAGCCCGCAACATTCGTTCCGCCCCTTGTGGGGAGGAGCCGGAGGTGAGGGTGGTGCCGCGTATGGCGCGGCGGTGCCGTGTGCACGACCCGCGCCTCTAACCCTCCCCGCAAGGGGGAGGTGAGTACCCGCACGAGATGACAGCCCGAGAGACCCGATGAGCGCTTTCCCTCCCGTCGACGGCCGTGAGATCGAAAAGGCCCTGCGCCAGCGCGCGTCGGAGAAGATCCTCGTGCTCGACGGCGCGATGGGCACCGTGATCCAGCGCCTCAAGTTCACGGAAGAGGACTTCCGGGGCGAGCGCTTCAAGGATCACGGGCACGACCAGCGCGGCAACAACGACCTCTTGATCCTGACCCAGCCCGACGCGATCCGGCAGATTCACCTCGACTACTTCCTCGCCGGCGCCGATGTCTGCGAGACGAACACCTTCTCCGGCACCACGATCGCGCAAGCCGATTACGGCATGGAGCCGATCATCCACGAGCTGAATGCGGAGGGCGCGCGTCTCGCCCGCGAGGCCGCCCGGCTCGCCGAGCAGCAGGACGGGCGCCGCCGGTTCGTGGCCGGCGCCATCGGCCCGACGAACCGAACGCTCTCGATCTCTCCCGACGTGAACAACCCGGGTTACCGCGCGGTCACCTTCGATCAGGTGCGCGCGGCTTACGCCGAGCAGGTCCGCGGCCTCATCGCGGGCGGGGCCGAACTCATCCTCATCGAGACGATCTTCGACACGCTGAACGCCAAGGCCGCGATCGCCGCCGCTTGGGCCGTGTTCGAGGAGACCGGCATCCGCCTGCCGATCCAGATCTCGGGCACGATCACCGATTTGTCCGGCCGCACCCTGTCCGGCCAGACGCCGACCGCCTTCTGGCACGCGCTCCGCCATTCCAGCCCGCTCACCTTCGGGCTCAACTGCGCGCTGGGTGCCCGCGAGATGCGCGGCCACATCAGCGAGCTGTCCCGCGTCTGCGACACCCTGGTCTGCGCCTACCCGAATGCCGGCCTGCCGAACGAGTTCGGCCTCTACGACGAGAGCCCGGAGGCAATGGGCGCGCTGGTCGGCGAGTTCGCCGAGAGCGGCCTCGTCAACATGGTCGGCGGCTGCTGCGGCACGACGCCCGACCACATCCGCGCCATCGCGGAGGCGGTGGCGGGCAAGGCGCCCCGCAAGGTCCCCGAGATTGCGCCGCTGATGCGGCTGTCCGGGCTCGAGCCCTTCACGCTGACGAAGGAGATTCCCTTCGTGAACGTGGGCGAGCGCACGAACGTCACGGGCTCGGCCAAGTTCCGCAAGCTCGTCACCAACGGCGACTACGCCGCGGCCCTCGACGTCGCCCGCGATCAGGTGGCGGCGGGCGCGCAGGTGATCGACGTCAACATGGACGAGGGCCTGCTCGACTCGAAGAAGGCGATGGTCGAGTTCCTGAACCTCGTCGCCGCCGAGCCCGACATCGCCCGCGTGCCGGTGATGGTCGATTCCTCGAAGTTCGAGGTGATCGAGGCCGGCCTCAAATGCCTCCAGGGCAAGGCCATCGTGAACTCGATCTCCATGAAGGAGGGCGAGGAGAAGTTCATCCACGACGCGCGCGTCTGCCGCGCCTACGGCGCGGCGGTGGTGGTGATGGCCTTCGACGAGCAGGGCCAAGCCGACAGTCTGGAGCGCAAGGTCGAGATCTGCACCCGCGCCTACCGCATCCTCACCGAGGAGGTCGGCTTTCCCCCTGAGGACATCATCTTCGACCCGAACATCTTCGCGGTGGCCACCGGGATCGAGGAGCACAACCCCTACGGCGTGGCCTTCATCGAGGCGACGCGGCAGATCCGCGAGACGCTGCCCCACGCCCACATCTCCGGCGGCGTCTCGAACCTCTCCTTCGCCTTCCGCGGCAACGAGCCCGTGCGCGAGGCGATGCACGCGGTCTTCCTCTACCACGCGATCCATGCCGGCATGGATATGGGCATCGTGAATGCCGGCCAGCTCGCGGTCTACGACGAGATCCCGGCCGAGCTCCGCGACCTCTGCGAGGACGTGGTGCTGAACCGCCGGGACGATTCCACCGACCGCCTGCTGGAGGCGGCCGAGCGCTTCAAGTCCGGCGGGGGCGCGCAGGCCAAGGCCGCCGACCTCTCCTGGCGCGAGGCGAGCGTCGAGAAGCGGCTTGAGCACGCGCTCGTCAACGGCATCACCGAGTACATCGTGGCCGACACCGAGGAGGCCCGCGGAAAGGCCGAGCGACCGCTCCACGTCATCGAGGGGCCGCTGATGGCCGGCATGAACGTGGTCGGCGACCTGTTCGGATCGGGCAAGATGTTCCTGCCGCAGGTGGTGAAATCGGCCCGCGTGATGAAGCAGGCGGTGGCCTATCTCGAGCCCTTCATGGAGGAGGAGAAGAGGCTGAACGGTGGCGACGGGGTGCGCCGGGCCGCTGGCAAGGTGCTGATGGCGACCGTGAAGGGCGACGTCCACGACATCGGCAAGAACATCGTCGGCGTCGTGCTCGCCTGCAACAATTACGAGATCATCGATCTCGGCGTGATGGTGCCGGCCGCCAAGATCCTCGACACGGCCAAGCGCGAGAACGTCGACATCGTCGGCCTGTCGGGTCTCATCACGCCGTCCCTCGACGAGATGGTGCACGTGGCGGGCGAGATGGAGCGCGAGGGTTTCGACGTGCCGCTCCTCATCGGCGGCGCCACCACGAGCCGCGTCCACACGGCGGTGAAGATCCACCCGGCCTACGAGCGCGGCCAGGCCGTCTACGTGACGGATGCGAGCCGCGCCGTCGGCGTCGTATCGAGCCTGATCTCGAAGGAGACGCGCGCGGCGACGATCGAGACGGTGCGGGCCGAGTACCGCAAGGTCGCCGACGCGCACGCCCGCTCCGAGGCCGAGAAGCAGCGCTTGCCGCTCGCGAAGGCCCGCGCCAACCCCTTCCGGATCGACTGGTCGGGCTACGAGCCGCGGAAGCCGAGCTTCACTGGCACCCGCGTCTTCCGCAGCTACGAGGTTTCCGAACTCGTTCCCTACATCGACTGGACGCCCTTCCTCCAGACCTACGAGTTCAAGGGCCGCTACCCCGCGATCCTCGACGACCCCGAACAGGGCCCGGCGGCCCGGGCCCTGTTCGAGGACGCGCAGGCGATGTTGAAGCAGATCGTAGAGGAGCGCTGGTTCAACCCGAAGGCAGTGGTGGGCTTCTGGCCGGCCAACAGCGTCGGCGACGACATCGCACTCTACACCGGCGAGAGCCGGCAGGAGCGACTCGCCACCTTCCACGGCCTGCGCCAGCAGCTGTCGAAGCGCGACGGGCGTTCGAATACCTGCCTGTCCGATTTCGTGGCGCCCGCCGGGACGGGCATCGCGGATTACGTCGGCGGCTTCGTCGTCACCGCGGGCCTGGAGGAGGTGCGCATCGCCGAGCGCTTCGAGCGGGCGAACGACGATTACCGCTCGATCCTCGTCAAGGCGCTCGCCGACCGCATCGCCGAGGCCTTCGCCGAGCGCATGCACGAACGCGTGCGCAAGGAGCTGTGGGGCTACGCCATGCAGGAGAGCTTCACGCCCGACGATCTGGTGCGCGAGGAATACGACGGCATCCGCCCCGCCCCGGGCTACCCGGCCCAGCCCGACCACACCGAGAAGGTGACCCTGTTCGAGTTGCTGCGGGCCGAGGCGCAGGCGGGCGTCAAGCTCACCGAATCCTACGCCATGTGGCCGGGCTCCTCGGTCTCGGGCCTCTACATCGCCCATCCGGAGGCGCATTATTTCGGCGTCGCGAAGGTCGAGCGCGATCAGGTCGAGGATTACGCCGCCCGCAAGGGGATGGACGTGACCGAGATCGAGCGCTGGCTCGGGCCGATCCTCAACTACGACCCGGCCCGCTACCTCGCGGCGGCTGCAGAATAGGTGCATGTGCGCTCGGTGCGCACGGGATAGGTGCGCACGGGTGCGGCGTGTGGCCGGCCTGCGCTTGACCGCGCCCACGGCCCCGCTTCAATGCGCGGGCGAAGCGGGTGCGGGATGGCGATGACAGGCTTGCGGCTCATACCGGTTCTCGCCCTCGGCCTGTCGGTCGCGGGCTGCACCGGCTTCTCCTACATCTCGAAGACCTATGTGAGCCTGACGCCCCAGGTCGTCACGATCGGCTGCAACGATCCCTACGAGGTCTACGACCAGCGCCAGCAACGCCGGATGTTGATCGTCTCGAACGCCCTGCGGGAGGTGGCGGGCTGCGGCATCGGCGACCGCTACGCCGGGCGCGACCCCGCAGCGACCCGCACCGAGCGCTTCCGCCTCGCGGCCCGCACCTACCTCGACGAGACCGTGCGGGAGGATTGCCGCATCACCGGCGAGACCATCTTCACGGACCTGCAGACCGAGTTCGCCTACACCTGCGCGGGCCCGGTCGAGCCCCGCGGCACCCGGGTGCCGCGCCTGCCCGGCCGCCACGACGTCGGCGTGCGCTGAGCGTCCTATTCCCCGCTCGGCGGGTGCGGGAAGGTCCGCTCCATCGCGTCGCCGGCGGCGGCCATGAGCGCCCGGGCGAGGTTGCGCGCCTCGCCCCGGTCGAGATCTAGGATGGCGGTCAGAGGCCGGCCGTCGAGGTCGTTCAGGCCGAATTCGAGGCGGACCCCGTCCTCGGCCGCAGCCACCGACAAGCTCCAATCCCGGCTTCTGTCGCGGCTCCTCTCTGATCCGTTCATCGGCGGCGCGCCTCTTGGCCCACCGGGCCTGCCGGTGCCCGCCCTGCATGGCGCATCGCGCGCGGCCTGACCAGCGCCATCGGCGGCCGGCCGGAGCGGGCCGTCCCAAAATCGCATGGCTCGTCCGATTGACGCCCCGGCCGGCCCGGTGTTTCTGCGCCCTCGTCACAGACACGAGGGAATGTCACGCGATGTCCGAGATCTGGTTCCGCACGGGCGAGGCGACGGTGCTCGCCGCCGAAGGTCAGTACACGGACGCGATGCCCGAGGTGCTGATCGGCTCCACCCGCGGGCCGGCGGGGCAGGCCTTCGCCAACATGATGGGGCAGGTGCAGGGCCACACCCGCATGTTCGTGGTGCGCGACCTCAACCAACTCGTGCGCCCGGCCACGATGATGACCACCAAGGCCACGATCCACACGGCCGAGTACGTCGAGCTCCTCGGCGGGGTGGTGCAGGCGGCCACGGGCGACGCCATCGTCGATTGCATCATCGAGGGCGTCCTGCCGAAGGACGGGCTCGACGAACTCTGCATGATCATCATGATCTGGCTCGACCCGCGTTGCGCCGACGACCCGAACCTCGACCGCAAGGACCTCTATCGGACGAATTACGAGGCGACGAAGCTCGCCATCTCCCGCGCGCTCAAGGGCGAGCCCACGGTCGAGGAGCTGATCGCCAACCGGAAGACGGTGAAGCACTACGCTCTGGAAGACGTGATCGAGTATTGAGCGGGGCTCAGCGCGCCCGCAGCAGGGAGGTGCGGGCGTAGACCTGCCGGCGCCGTCGACAGGTCAAGAATTCCTCACCCCCGCGGGATGCGGCCCACCGAGCAGAGGGTGCGGATCGAGCCGGCGCTGTCGGTGTAGCAGCTCGCCGACCAGCCGTTCTGCTGGATGAAGGACTTGCGGCGCTCGGCGAGGGAGGCCTGGTAGGCCTTGGCCAGGATCGCCTGCACGGAGGCGGGCGACTCGCCGACGAGGAGCTGCGAGGCGATCGAGAGATCCTGGAAGAAGGCCGCCGACGGCGTCGGGTCGCCGGAGCTCGCCTGGACGATGGGCTCGGCCCGGCAGGTGAGATCGATCTTGATGCTGCCCGGCACCTTGATGTCGATGCTCGGCCCCGAGCGGCGCCCGACCTTGCCGCCGGTCGCCGCGGCGATCTGCTGGGCGAGCCCGTCGCATTCGTCGGCATAGGCCGAGAGGGGCGCGAGGAGGAGCAGGGCGAGCGCGAGTCGAAGCATGGCGGCACTCTACGCGGGCGCCGCCGCTTGTCGAGGTATCGCCTCCTCAGTGGAAATCCCGGCTGCGGTAGACCCGGCGGTCGAGGGGCGCGCCGAAATCGTTGGTTTCGGGCGGCAGCCGCATCCCACCCTCGCGCAGGAGCCGCAGCTCCTCCGTGAGGTCGCGGAAGCGCTCGGCGATCACGTGCACCACCTTGTGCTCGCCCGAGCCCTCCCGCTGCACGCGGCCGCGCACGGCGAGGAAGCGGGCGGTCATCGCCGCGCGCCGGTTCGCCTCGAAGACCTTTCGCCAGACGATCACGTTGGCGATGCCGGTCTCGTCCTCGAGCGTGAGGAAGACCACGCCCTTGGCCGTGCCTGGCCGCTGGCGTGTGAGGACAAGGCCCGCCACCGTGACCCGGCTGTTTAAGGGCAGCGCCTCGTCGAGATGGTCGCGGGCGGGGATCGCGCCGATCCGGGCGAGCCGCTCGCGGAAGAAGGCGATCGGGTGGCCCTTCAGCGAGAGGCCCGTCGCCGCGTAATCCTCCGCCACCTGCTCGCTCGGGGCGAGGGCGGGCAGCGCCACGGACGGCTCGTGCCGGAACAGGCCGTCATCGGCGTGGAAGGCGAAGAGGGGGAGCGGCGTCTCGAGGAGATGGGCCCGCCGGTCCGGCCCCGCCTCGGCCGCGGCCTTCGCGGCCCGGCGGGCGGCGGTGCCTTCCAGCGTGCGCACCATCCAGAGGGCGGCGCGCCGGTCGAGGTCGAGGGAGCGGAAGGCGTCGGCCTCGGCGAGCCGCTCCAGGGCGTTGCGGGGCAGCGCGAGGGCTGCCTGCAGGCCCTCGATGCTGGCGTAGCCGTTGCCGCGCGCCGCCACCAGCCGGCGCATCGCTGCCTCGGGCAGGCCGCTCACCTGCCGCAAGCCGATGCGCACGGCGAGCCGGCGCGGCCCGCCGGGGGGCGGCGGCTCGGAGGCCGGCTCCAAGGTGCAGTCCCAGTCGCTCGCGTTCACGTCCGGGCCCCGCACCTCGACGCCGTGGGCGCGGGCATCGCGCACGAGCTGGGCCGGCTGGTAGAAGCCCATCGGCTGCGCGTTGAGGATCGCGGCCAGGAAGACGTCCGGGTGGCGGCACTTCATCCAGGCCGATGCGTAGACGAGGAGGGCGAAGCTCGCCGCGTGGCTCTCGGGGAAGCCGTAGGTGGAGAAGCCCCGGATCTGCGCGAAGCAGCGCTCGGCGAAGTCCCGCGGGTAGCCGCGGCCCGTCATGCCGCCCACGAACTTCTCCTCGAAGGCGCCGATCGTGCCGACGTGCCGGAAGGTCGCCATGGCCCGGCGCAGGCCGTCGGCTTCCGCCGGGGTGAAGCCCGCCGCCGTGATGGCGATCTGCATGGCGTGCTCTTGGAAGAGTGGCACGCCGTAGGTCTTGTGCAGGACCGCGTGCAACTCGTCCGCCGGCCCGTGGGCCGGGTGGGGGGCAGGGTAGGTGACGGGCTCGGTCCCGGCGCGGCGACGCAGGTAGGGGTGAACCATGTCCCCCTGGATCGGGCCGGGCCGCACGATCGCGACCTGCACCACGAGATCGTAGAATTCCCTGGGCTTCAGGCGCGGCAGCATCGACATCTGCGCCCGGCTCTCGACCTGGAACACGCCGACGGAATCGGCCCGCGACAGCATGGTGTAGACGCTCCCGTCCTCCTGCGGCAGGTCGGCGAGCGTCGGGTAGGCGTGGCCGTAATCCCGCTCCAGGAAGGCGAGGCCGCGCTTCAGGCAGGAGAGCATGCCGAGCGCCAGCACGTCGACCTTCATCAGGTCGAGCACGTCGATGTCGTCCTTGTCCCACTCGATGAAGGTGCGATCGGGCATGGCGGCGTTGCAGACCGGCACCGTCTCGTCGAGGCGCCCGCGGGTCAGCACGAAGCCGCCGACGTGCTGCGAGAGGTGGCGGGGGAAGCCGATCAGCGCGACCGCGAGGTCGACCGCCCGCCGGATCGCGGGGTTCCCCGGGTCGAGCCCGGCCTCCGCGACGTGGCTGTCCGGCAGGTCCTTGCCCCAGGAGCCCCAGACCGTCTCGGAGAGGGCGGCGGTGATGTCCTCGGTCAGCCCCAGCACCTTGCCGACCTCGCGGATCGCCGAGCGCGGCCGGTAGTGGATCACCGTGGAGCAGATCGCGGCGCGCTCGCGGCCATACTTGCCGTAGAGGTACTGGATCACCTCCTCGCGGCGCTCGTGCTCGAAATCGACGTCGATGTCGGGGGGCTCGTCCCGGTTCTCGGAGATGAAGCGGGCGAACAGCAGCCGGTGCTTGGCCGGATCGACCGCGGTGATGCCGAGGCAGTAGCAGACGGCGGAATTCGCCGCCGAGCCGCGTCCCTGGCAGAGGATGCCCCGGTCGCGGGCGAATTCCACGAGGTCGAACAGGGTGAGGAAGTAGCGGGCATAGCCCATCGTCGCGATGAGGCGCAGTTCCTCCCGCAAGGTCGCCTCGACGGTCTCCGGGACGCCCTCGGGGAAGCGCCAGAGCGCTCGCTCGAAGGTCTTCTCCTCCAGGTAGCCTTGCGCCGTCCGGCCCGGCGGCACCGGCTCGTCGGGGTATTCGTAGGTCAGCTGGCCGAGGGAGAAATCGCAGGCCTCCACGATCTCGAGTGTGCGCGCCAGCGCCTGCGGATGGTCGGCGAAGAGCCGGGCCATCTCGGGCCCCGGCTTCAGGTGGCGCTCGGCGTTGGCCTCCAGCCGGTAGCCGGCCTCGGTGATCCGGCAGCCCTCGCGGATGCAGGTCACCACGTCCTGGAGCGGGCGCCGTTCCGGATGGTGGTAGAGCGCGTCCGAGACCGCGACGAGGGGCGCGCCGAGCCGTTCGCCGAGTTCGGCCAGGAGCCCGAGACGGGCCCGCTCGTCGCCGCGCCGGGCATGAGCGCCGCCGAGATAGGTCCGGCCGGGCGCCGCGGCGGCGAGCGCCTCAAGATGGGCGGCGAAGCCCTTGCCCGGCGTGAGGCGCCGCCCGGGCGGCATCGCGATGAAGATCTGGCCCTCGGCCGCCTCCAGCATCTCGGTGAAACCGAACCGGCATTCGCCCTTGCGCGCGCGCCGGTTGCCGGCCGAGAGTAGCCGGCAGAGCCGGCCGTAGGCCGCCCGGTCCATCGGGTAGGTGATCGCCTCGAAGCCCTCCTCGCTGACGAGGCGGACCCCCGGCAGGAAGCGGATCTTCCACCGCTCCGGCTCGTCCGGGTCCCGCGGTGTCGCGGGCTTCACCCGGGCGGTCGCATGGGCCCGCACCAGCCCCGACACCGTGTTGCGGTCGGCGATGCCGATGGCCGCGAGCCCGTAGGCCATCGCCTGCTCCACGTATTCCTGCGGGTGCGAGGCGCCGCGCAGGAAAGAGAAGTTCGTGGAAACGGCGAGTTCAGCGTAGGCGCTCACGCGAACAGCCCGTGCACGAACCAGCCCGCCGGCTCGCCGGGGGCGTGGGCGCCGTCCCGGTAGAGCCAGAACCGGCGCCCGGATTCGCACTCGACCACGTAGTAGTCGCGCGTCCTGTCCGGGCCGGTCTTGCCGGGACTCCGCCACCATTCGGGCGCGATCCGCTCCGGCCCCTCCGCGTGGGCGACCCGGTGCAACCGCCGCCGCCAGCGGAACCGCTCCGGCGGTCCTTCCGGCGCCAGCGCGATCACCTCCTCGGCCGCTTCGCTGCGCTCGAACAGGACGAGGGGGCGCGGGCGCAGGCCCTCCTCCGGGCCGGGCCAGTGCAGGATGACGCGGGTAACGGGCTCGGGATCCCCATGCCCGCCCGAGCGCGGTGGAAGGATGGATCGGACGGCGCGCCGCGCCCCCTCTCCCGTTCGGGAGAGGGTCGGGGTGAGGGGTGCGACCTCTCCGGAAAGGTCGCACCCCTCACCCGGTGCGCTGGCGCGCACGCGCCCTCTCCCGAACGGGAGAGGTGTCCCGCGTGCCATCACCCCTCCCCAGGGCACCAGTACGTCCGCCCGCTCCGGGAGGTGGCTCTCGCGCGCCTCCAGGCGGATCACCCGGCGGCCGAGGCGCTGGCCGAGGGCGTCGGCGAGGCGGGCGAGTGCGGTGGTCTCCGGCTCGGCGAGACGCGCGAGAGCACCTTGTCGGGCCGGCATCGCGCCCGTGCCCGTCACGTCGAGGCGCACGGTCTCGAAGCCGAAGCCCGCGTCGAGCTCGGGCCCGAGCCGCTCAAGGCGCAGGCGCAGCAGGCGGCCGACATGCTCCGGGCAGCGGGTCGGCTCGGCGAGGCCGAGATCGAGACGGCGCACGGCATCGTCGACCCGGTGCAGGCTGAGGCGCAGGGCGCAGGCCCCGAGCCCGTCCGCCGCGAGACGCGGCGCGATCTCCCCCATCAGCCGCTGCGCGGTCACGACGATCGTCTCCTGCCGGCCGATCGGTTCGAGGAAGCCGCGGGCCGCGCCGTAGCTGACCGCCTCGCCGAGGGGGGCGAGGGGCTCGGGGCGCAAGCCCAGCGCCTGGTCGAGCCGGGTGATCAGCGCCTCCCCGAAGCGGCGGGCGAGCGGCGCGCGGGCCGCGTCCGCCAGGGCCCCGATCCGGCGCAGGCCGAGGCGCTTCAGCGCCGCCACCGTCTCCGGTTCGAGCCGCAGCGCCTCGACGGGCAGCGCCCGCAGGGAAACGGCATTCGCCCCCGGCGCCACGACGGTGCCGTCCCGCCCGTGGCGGGCCAGCGCGAAGGCGGCGCCGGGCGTGTCGGCGAGCGCGAGGCGGGCAGGAATCCCGTGGGCGGCGAGGCGGCCGGCGATGTCGGCCATCAGCCCCGCCTCGCCGCCGAGGAGGTGGCTCGCCCCCGCCACGTCGAGGAACAGGCCCTCGCCCCCCTCCGCCGCCCCGAAGGCAGCGACGAGGGGCGTGTAGCGCTGTGCCCAGAGGCAGAGCCGGACGAGGGCGGCGGCGTCGGCCTCCGGATCGGCCGGGTGGACCTTGAGCGGCGTGCCGATCCGGGCCTGCACGCGGCCGAGCGGCTCGCCTGGGCGCAGGCCGAGCGCGTGGGCGCGGGCATCGACCGCCGTCAGGCGCAGGCCCCCGGATCCCAGGGCTGCGACGGCCATTGGCAGCCCGTCGTCAGGCTCCCGCAAGGCGCGCCGCAGGCGGGTGACCGGCCAGTGCGTCAGGCAGACCGAAACGATGCGCGGCATGATCCCACTCCAACAGCCACGTGCCCGGCCGCCCGTTGCGGCAGCGGTCGAGATGCGCCCGCCAGCGCGGGCCGGCGAGGCAGCCGAAGCGGTCCCGGGCCGCCCCGCCCGCGGCGATCCGCCAACGGGTCGCCGCGCCGTTCGGCGCCTCGGCGCGGGCCGGGCGCAGGATCAGGAGGAGGGGCCCCGCGGCCTCGGCGGCGAGTTGCAGGCGCCGCCCCTGCTTCAGGGACAGGCCGTCCCCGACGAACCCGGCGAGCGCCGGCAGGCTGCCCGCCCGCAGAGCCTCCTCCAAGGCGAGGTAGACCTCCGCGTCGCTGCCCGCCTCCAGGAGGAGGACGCGGCCCGGATCGAGCCCGAGCCCGGCGAGCCCGTGCCCGTAGGGCGTCGGATGGCCGGGGGCGACGACGAGGAGGGCTTCGCCCGCTGCCCGGTCGAGGCGGCGGGCGAGAAGGGCGAGGCCGAAGCCGAGGGCGCAGGGCTCGTCGCCCTCGGCCATCGGGGCGATCTCGTGGGCGCGGCCGAGGCGCAGGCCCCCGCCGGGAAGATGCGCGTCGACCGGTCCCACGCCGAAGGGCAGGACGGCGGAGCCGTGCCGATCCGGCTCCGATCCGGCCGTCGCGATCCCGCGCAGGGCCGCGCGGGCCGCGGCGTGGCGGGTGGCTCTGTCGGGCGGCTCGGCCTCCGGAGCGCCGTCGGCGCGCGCGTCTCCGTCCGGTTCCTCATGCGACCGCTCCATCCTGCACCGGCTCCGACTGTGCGGCCACGATAAGAACAAAACAGGAACAATCTCAACCGGTTTCCGACGCCTCACGATTTTCCGTGCACCCCCATGGCTTTGGCCTGTGGAGAGGTGTGGACGGCTGTGGATTAGCGGGGACTCGGGATGCGGCCGGAGGCCCCGGAGACAGGGTTGACCCCGCCGCTCGGGGGGCGGCAATGTCCCCCGCCCGCCCGAACGGGGTGCGGATCACTCGGGGGGAACGTCCATGCGCATCGCTCGCGTCGCCACGGCCCTGGCGGGCCTGCTTCCGCTTGCCTGCACGCCGCCCGTCCTCGCCCAGCCGCTGGATCAGCCGGCGACGCAGGCCGCGCCCGCCACGCCCGCCCGCCCGGCGCGCGCCGCCCGTCGACCCCAGGCGCCGAGCCAGCCCATCATGGTCTACGACGCCCGCATCGAGGCGGGGGACCTGCGCATCTCCGGCTCCGTGCGCAAGGGCGGCGCCGTGGTGGTGATGGACGACGACATCTCGGTGATGGCCGACCGGCGCGGCCGCTTCGTCTTCCGGCTGCCCTATCGTCCGGCGACCTGCGTGGCGACCCTCAAGGCGGAGGAGGACGAGCGCGAGGTGGTGGTGGCCAATTGCGCCCCCGAAGGCCCGGCGGGTCCCCAGGGCGAGCCCGGCCCGACGGGGCCGCAGGGCATGGCGGGGCTGCAGGGGCCCGCCGGCCCGCAGGGCGAAGCTGGCGCGAAAGGCGAGACGGGCCCCAAGGGCGAGGCCGGTCCCAAGGGCGAGGCCGGTCCCAAGGGAGAGGCCGGTCCCAAGGGCGAGACGGGTGCGCGCGGAGAG
The DNA here is from genome assembly GCF_003173715.1 of Methylobacterium durans. Lineage (NCBI taxonomy): Bacteria > Pseudomonadati > Pseudomonadota > Alphaproteobacteria > Hyphomicrobiales > Methylobacteriaceae > Methylobacterium > Methylobacterium durans. The sequence goes on from NZ_CP029550.1 coordinate 3,179,813, forward strand.
GCCGGTCCCACGGGCGAGGCGGGCCTGCGCGGAGAGCCCGGCGCCCAGGGCGCGCCCGGCCAGCCGGGTCCCCGCGGCGAACCGGGGGCCGCGGCCTCGACGGCCAGCACCTCCGCCCCCGCGCCGTTCCGGACGGTGCGCACGGAATCCTGTTCGCCCGAGGGCTGCAAGCTCGCCTGCGAGGCGGGCGAGGTCTTCGTCTCGGCCTATTGCCTGAAGGGCGGCAACCCGGTCTTCACGCCGATCGCCGGGGGCACGGCGAGCGCTGCCTGCCCGTCCGACGCCGCCGGCATGGTCGGCTTCTGCGCGCGGTTGTGAGGTTCACGCCGCCCGCAGCCAGTCGAGCATCCCGGTCGCCGCCGCCCGCCCGCTCGCGAAGGCGCCCTGCAGGAGGTAGCCGCCGGTCGGAGCCTCCCAGTCGAGCATCTCGCCGGCCACGAACAGGCCGGGCCGGGCTCGCAGCATGAAGCCCGGATCGAGGGCGGAGGCCTCGACGCCGCCGGCCGTCGAGATCGCCTGCTCGACCGGCCGCATCGCGGTGAGCCGCAGGGGGCAGCCTTGATCAGCGCGGCAAGGTCCGGCGCAGCCGCGGGCAGGGCGGGGCCGGCCGCCTCCCGCAGCAATCCGGCCGCGACGGGCGCGAGTCCCGCCGCTTTGCGCAGGCGCGTCGCCGTGGATTGCCCAGGCCTTCCCGCCCCGAGGCGGGCGGCGAGGGCCACTTCGGTCAGGTCCGGCCGCAGGTCGAGGACGAGGCGGGCCTCGCCCCGCGCCCGGATCGCCTCCCGCAGGACCCGCGACAGGGCGTAGACGGCCCCGCCCTCGATGCCCTCGGCCGTGATCACGGCCTCCCCCCGCACCGTCTCGCCCTCGGCGCGGAGGGCGACGCGCTTCAGGGGCTCGCCCGCGAAACGCTCCCGGAACAGTTTGGACCACGCCACCGAGAAGCCCGCATTGGCCGGCCGCAATTCCGAGACCGGCACGCCGAGCCCTTCGAGGAGCGGCACCCAGGCCCCGTCCGAGCCGAGGCGCGGCCAGCTCGCCCCGCCGAGCGCCAGCAGGGCGGCGCGCGGGCGCAGGGTGAGAGGCCCCTCCGGCGCCTCGAAGGCGAGGCCGCCGTCCAACAGGCCCACCAGCCGGTGCCGGGTCCGGATCGTCACGCCGAGGCGGCCGAGCCGGGCGAGCCACGCCCGCAGCAGCGGCGAGGCCTTGAAGCTTTTCGGAAACACACGCCCGCTCGATCCGACGAAGGTCGGCTCGCCGAGCCCCTCGCACCATGCCCGGAGGGAATCGGGCGGGAAGGTCCCGATCGCTTGCCCGAGACTGCCGGGCGGATGGTAGCGGGCCAGGAAGGCGGGCAGCGGCTCGCTGTGGGTGAGGTTGAGCCCGCCGCGCCCCGCGATCAGGAGCTTGCGCCCGACCGAGGGCATCCGGTCGAGGACCGTGACGGCGTGCCCGGCCTCCGCCAGAACCTCCGCCGCCGCGAGCCCCGCCGGCCCGCCGCCGACGATCACGAGTGTCTGATCCGCACGGGTGTCCATGCGATGGGGAAGGGGCCGGGGAGGCGGCGCTGTCAACTGCTATCCGTCCCCAGAGCGCTGAATGGGCGGTCGAGCCGTTGCCACCGCCGCCCTTGACTCACCCCTGCCCCGTCCCCAACTCGCCAGGATCGGCTGCGGGCCCCTCTGACGGGACGCATTCTTGATGCTTCCGTGATGTCGGAGCCGATGCTCTCCCTCAAGAAGCATCACGGGTCCGGCGGATGGTCGATTTCCTGTACATCGTGTGGCTCGGCAAGCCGGTCTGGGTATGGCTCGGCTTCCACGCCCTGATCCTCGGGCTGCTCGCCTTCGACCTCGGCCTCCTCCACCGCGACAAGAACCACGAGATCGGCGTCAAGGAGAGCCTCGGGCTCACCGCCTTCTACCTCACCCTCGGCCTGATCTTCGGCGGCTGGGTCTGGTGGTATTTCGGCCCACAGGCGGGCCAGGAATACGTGGCCGGCCTCGTCGTCGAGAAGTCGCTGTCGATGGACAACGTCTTCGTGATCGCGGTCATCCTGTCGGCGCTCGGCATCCCGCGCGCCGCCCAGCACCGGGTGCTGGTCTGGGGTATCCTCGCCGCGATCCTGCTGCGGGGCCTGATGATCGGGCTCGGCGCCGCCCTCGTCCACCAGGCGGCCTGGGTGCTCTCGCTGTTTGCCGCCTTCCTGATCTATGCCGGCCTCAAGATGCTCCTCTCGAAGGAGGAGGACGAGGGCGACGTCCAGGACAACGCCGCCGTGCGCTGGCTGCGCAAGCGGCTGCGCATCACGCCCGAATTGCACGGCCAGCGCTTCGTGGTGCGGCAGCCTCACCCGCAGAGCGGCAAGCCGGTCCTGTGGCTCACCCCGCTCGCCCTCGCCCTCGTCCTCGTCAACGGCGCCGACGTGATCTTCGCCGTCGACAGCGTGCCGGCGATCTTCGCCATCACCACCGACACCTTCGTGGTCTACACCTCGAACATCTTCGCGATCCTGGGGCTGCGCGCCCTCTACTTCGCGCTCGCCGCGATGGTGGAGCGCTTCGCCTACCTGAAGACCGCGCTCGCCTTCATCCTGATCTTCATCGGCGCCAAGATCGTCGTGGCCGACACGTTCGAGCTGGTCGATGTCCCGCCGTGGGTATCGCTCGTCGTGACCCTGGTGCTGCTCTTCGCCGGCATCGCCTACAGCCTCTGGCGCACCCGCGGCGAGGCGAAGGCGGAGGCGAACGAGGCGGAAGCGATCGAACGCGAGGCGCAGATGCACGGCCGGGCCTGACGGCGGGCCGGGGCGCGAGGAGCCGGGATCCGCCCTCAATCGCCGCGTCGATAGAGCCCCGAGAAGCTCACGTTCATGCCGCCGCAGGCGCTGTTGCTCTCCACGGCCAGGATCGGCGGCAGCAGGCGCATCCGGACGCTGCAGGAGAATTCCTCCGCGTCGTAGGCGCCGATCACGCCCTGCTCCCCGTCCGTGAACACCAGGGCCGATCCTTCCGGCCGGATCGTGACCGAGAAGGAGCCCATGTTGACGGCGCCGCGCCTGACCCGGTCGGGGTCCTGCGCACCGTAGGTGGCATCGCCCTCCACCGTCAGGGACTGGCCGGAGCGCCGGATCGCGATGGTCTGCTCGGGCCCGCTCGTCCAGCGGCCGGTCCAGGCATCGAGATCCGGTGCCGCCGCCGGCGACTCCGTGAGCGCGGCGCGCGGCAGCCAGCCGGAGCGCGTCGCGCCCTTGGCGCCGAGATAGGTCGCGCAGGCGAAGGCCCCGCTCGTCCCGCTCACCACCACCGGATTGCCAGCCACCAGATAGGCTCTCTCCCGGCAGGCGGGCGCCAGGCTCGGGCAGGCCGCATCCGCCTCGCCGGATTTGAGGAAGTTGACCCGGTCCGGCCCCGTCACGGTCGCGAGAGAAAGGGGCTTTGCAAGATCGATCCGGACCGCGCACTCCGTCGCCCAGGCCGGGGTGGTGAGAAGCAGGGCGGCCGTGCACAGGGTGGCGCTACGGGCTGACCCGGGTCTCGACGGCATGGACGATCTCCCCCTTCGAGGCCGCTGCGGGCCGCGTGCCTCGCCGTCAGCCCGGCAGGGCGGCGATGAGATCGCGCAGGGTCGTGATTGTCGAGGCGTCGGCGACGCCGTCCACGCGCGCCTGCCGGAAATGGCGCTGGAAGGCGGTCACGACCGCGTGGGTGCGGGTGTCGAACCGGCCCGTCACGGGCAGGTCGTAGCCGTAGAGGCCGAGCATCGCCTGCAGCGCCTCGATCGGCTGGCCCGCATCGCCCCGGGCGAAGAAGCGCCCGTCCCGGATCGGCGCCGCCGGCACGTGGTGGCCGAGGCCGGCGCGGGCGAGCCGGTCCCAGGGGAAGACCTCGCCCGGATCCTCCTTGCGCTCCGGCGCAACGTCCGAGTGGGCGAGCACGCGCTCGGGCGGGATGCGCCAGCGCGCGGCGATGTCGCGCCCCAGCGCGATCACCGTCTCGATCTGCGCGTCCGGATAGGGCGGCAGCCCGCCGACATGGCCCGGATGGGCGATCTCGATGCCGATGGAGCGCGAGTTGATGTCGCGCTCGCCCTTCCAGGCGCCGGCGCCCGCGTGCCAGGCGCGGCGGCCTTCCGGCACCATCTGCACCGCGCGCCCGCCCTCGAACACGAAGTAATGGGCCGAGACCTCCGCCACCGGGTTCGCGAGGCGCTGCAGCGCCTCGTGCGCCGTCTCCATGCCTGTGTAATGCAGGATCAGCAGGTCGGGCGGCGGGCCCTGCCGCGCGCCGTGGTTCGGCGAGGGCACGACGGCCGTCGCGACCGGGCTCTCGGGGGCGGCGCTCACCGCAGGCCCCGCTCGGCCGCAATCCGGTCGTAGGCGGCGTTGATGGCGGCGAGCCGGCGGTCGGCGATTGCCACCGCCTCGGGCGGCAGGCCGCGGGCGATGGCCCGGTCCGGGTGGGATTCGGCCACCAGCTTGCGGTGGCGTGCCTTCACCGCGGCATCGTCCGCGGCCGCGTCGAGGCCGAGGACGAGATAGGCGTCGCCCGCGAGCGTCACGTGGCGCGCCTCGATGCGCCGGAACTCGGCCTCGCCGAGGCCGAAGATCTCGGCCACCGACCGCAGGTAGCGCTCCTCCGCCTCGTGCAGGGCGCCGTCCGCCTTGGCGATGTGGAACAGGCCGTCGAGCACGTCCTCAAGCAGCGCCGGCTCCTCGCGGAAGGCGGTGGCCATCTGCCGGGCATAGGCTTCGAAGCCGCTCGTCGTCGCCTTGGCGAGGTCGAACAGACGCTCGACGCCCGCCCGCGCCTCGGGGGCGACCTGCACGACCTTGCCGAAGGCCTCCACCTCGGAGGGCGTCACCACCCCGTCCGACTTCGCCATCTTGGCGGCGAGCGCCACGAGGCCCGTGGTGAAGACGACGTCGCGGGGCGTCGCGCCGAACAGCGCGCCCTCCCGGTCGACGAGGAAGTGGCCGGCGACGCCCCCGATCAGCGCGCCGAGCGGCCCGCCGATCGCCATGCCGAGCCCGACGCCGCCGAGCTTGCCCCAGATCCCCGAACTCATCGGCGACCCCGCGGGGGAGGGGAGGGGGCTCTGGGGAGACGGTCGGGCGGGATCATCGGGAGGGGAGGGGGTCCGGATGCGGCGTCGCCGGGAGGGGGCCGGCGCTCGGGTGGCGCACGGG